>NZ_JASDCM010000001.1:0-542569 GCF_030407915.1 Pseudoalteromonas sp. APC 3250 | reverse complement strand
AAAAAAACATGGGATGCACGTAAACCTGATGGAAGTCGCTTATTATTTCACTCAGACCAAGGCAGCCAGTATCGTGCAAAAGAAACAATATCGTGGTTGAACAACCGACAGGTAACAATTAGCATGTCGAGAAAAGGGAATTGCTGGGATAATGCCTGCTCAGAAAGCTTTTTTGCCCAGTATAAAAAAGAATGGATGAACAATTTAAATGAACTGAGTCGTAGTGAAATGACAGTACAAAGTCGCTTTTATATCGAAAACTACTACAACTCAGTAAGAATGCATGGCACGCTAGGAAATGTGAGTCCCATGCAATACGAGTTAATGAATTAAAAACCCGTGTCTACTTTATCGGGGTCGTATCAACCTTGAACCTTGAACCTTGAACCTTGAACCTTGAACCTTGAACCTTGAACCTTGAACCTTGAACCTTGAACCTTGAACCTTGAACCTTGAACCTTGAACCTTGAACCTTGAACCTTGAACCTTGAACTAAAACCCAAGTTTGCAAAGTACACTGGTGGTGCATATATTAAACTAAGTGATTGGGAGAATGCGCTTGGTTAAATACCTACTACTGTTGTTTGTTTTTTCTTATGTTTTTATAAACTCGGCTTTTGCTACTGTAAAAGTGGGCGTGACTCACTGGGTTGATTACACTAATCCGGATGAAACAGGCGTTTATATTGAATTATTAAAAGAAGTTTATGTGGATGAACAGCTCGAGTTTGATTTTAGTACTTACAAACGAATTACCAATTTATTTGAACAAAAACAATATGATATTGTTGTTGGTGTTGCTAAAGAGGATATTCCTTTAGCTTATTATCCCAATTGGTATTTAGACTACGATTACCCAATTAATGCGTATTTTGTAGATTCTGCTCATAAGTTTAATAAACTGTCTGATTTAAACAACAAAGTATTAAGCTGGCTTGATGGCTACAATTTCGATAAGTTTATTGAATACCCACACGATTATTACCCGGCTTCTACTATTGAAAACGCAGTGGCACTGCTACTCAATAAACGCATAGATGCTTTCGTTGATTTTGACTACAACATTCCCAAAGAGTACAAATCAAAGCTTAATTATGTAGAGGTTGTGCCAGCAAGGCCTATTTATTTAGCCTTTTCGAATAATGAAAAAGGGAAAGCCTTGGCGAGAAAATTTGACCAAACAATGCCAAAATTAAAATCATCGGGACGGTTGCAGGCATTATATAAATTAGATTATGAAAATACGCGTTTTGCAGAGTTTGACGCAAATAAAACAAAAATCGTATTAAGTAGTAACGATGAGTCTTTGCTACGACTGAACTCAGTTACCGAAGGAAAATCACTCGACGCGCAGCTTTATAAGTTAATTTTGGCTGAAATGCGAGATTACAGAATTGAGTTTGTAAAAGCGCCAGATACCAATGTTGAGGTGCAATTTGGCATTAGTCATTGTTTCGCCAATAAAATTAACACGCCAGAACGAGCAAGCCGCTATTTAATATCAAAGCCGTTTTCTTTGTATCTCGCACCGCGACTTTATTCTCCAAATAACTTGGCTCAATTTAAACATATAAAAAATTTAGACGAGTTGGTGTCACAAAGTGGATTAAGGTTGGGGTTATCAAAATTCAGAATATTCTCCGAAGACATTATGTCTCTACTTGAAGAGGTAGATAAAACTAAAATAAAACCAGCTCCCACTAATATATTCTCTAGATTACAACAATTAGCGAAGTTGCAAGAGTTTGATGCGTCTATTGAATACCCCAGTGATGTAGCCACGTATTGGCACGATATAACAGATGCTGATATTCACTCCTTTGATTTGAAATTAAAAACATCGTTTACTGTTGGGCATTTAATGTGTGAGCGCAGTGAAGAAAATATAAAATTTATGCAGAACTTTAATAATACACTTTCAAAATTAATTCAAAGCGATGAATATAAAGCGCTTATATACCACTTTACGGCTGACTTACCTGCTGAACAGTTTAATAAAATTTATCAGCAAGCACTGTTAGATGAAGAGTGAGAACGCAAGCACAACGTGGTTTTTTAACCGCTAGGGTAGGCATATTTATCATTGAAATAATAAGCCGATGATAAAAATAAAGCCGCCTTTGTAAGGTAGATTTGTATAACGCTGAATACTTGGCTCTGAAAATTCAAACAATGGCACTAACAAGTGCACCTGCGTCAGTAATACCGGCGTCTTTCATGGCTTGGCTAATCATTTGTACCAGCGCGACTACTTGAGATTGTGTTGATGAAACAATATTTGCCTGTGCTTCAATTTGTGCTTGTATGACCTCGTCTTCCGGATCGAATTGAGCTTGTAATTGAGTGAGTTGTTCTTTTTGTTCTTCAAGCTGCTGTTTGAGCTCTTTAAGTTGCTCTATCATTTTTGCGATATATTCAGGCATTTCTGAATTTGTTGCTTTTTCAGCGTTTTGCTCAGCCTCTTTTCCTGAGAGTTGATTGCGTTCTTTGTCTGATAATTGATAACCAGTGTTGTCCTGATTTTTTGTTGTGTCTTTTGTTTGTTGTGCAATATTTGTTTTTTCGGCTGTAATTTTAACGTCAAAGGCTGAGTGTTTATTTAGCTGTATCACGGTTTATTATCCATAATGTTATTTGTTACTAATTTAACTATCGGCAGGAATGCTAAAGTACTAAAGCGATAAATACAAAAAAGCGTTGCCCTTGAGCAACGCTTTTATTTTATCTTGTTTAGCCTTTAGCCTTTAGCCTTTAGCCTTTAGCCTTTATTCAGCTGCTAAATAATCTAATACCACTTGGTGGTGATCTTTGGTTTTGAATTTATCAAACAAGTGTTTAATTTTACCGTCTTGGCCTACTAAGAAAGTGAGGCGGTGGATACCGTCGTACTCTTTGCCCATAAACTTTTTATAGCCCCACACCCCAAATGCCTCAGCAATGGCATGATCTTCATCTGAGAGTAGGTCAAAGTTAAGCTCTTTTTTTGTTTCAAAGTTTTTAAGACGCTTAATCGGATCTGGGCTTATGCCAACAACATGGGTGTTAAATTTAGCAAGCTCGGCTTGTTGGTCACGCAGGTTTTCGGCTTGTACGGTACAGCCAGGCGTTGACGCCTTAGGGTAAAAGTACACCAGTACTTGTTTTTCTTTTAATAACTCGCTGAGCACGACGGTTTCATCATTTTGGTTTTGTAAGCTAAAAGCCGGTGCTGTGTCGCCACTTTGTAATGGGGTAATTTTGTTCATGCTAAACTCCTTAGCGAATACGTCGAAAGATGTAATCTACGTTTAAAACGTGCGAAAGGTTTTCAAAACTAATTTTAAATTGGTCAATATCAACGTCAACGGGAATATTAAATTCAAGTTCACAACGCATTTTTAGCTCAGTTTCTTCTTCGTAGGTGTCTGACTTTAATGAGCAAATATTAATATTATTATCTGCAAAAAAACGCGTTACTTTACTTAATGTGCCAGGGGTGTCTATGCCGGTATATTCTAAGGTATAGCCTGCACAAAACTCGCTTTGATTATGGCTTGAAGTACGCTTCATCATAGTGAGCAGGCCAAGCTCCATGCCTTTGGTCGGTAATGTATGCTCTATGCGGCTAATGGCTGACATATCACCGCTAAGTAGCATAATAAAGGTGAATTCGTTGCCTAAAATTGCAATACGGCTATCTATAATATTACAGTGGCAATCGCTTACGAGTTGCGTAAGTTCACTGACGATGCCCGATCTATCCTCGCCAATTGCGGTTAAAACAATTTGATGATTTGAAAATGCAGTCATGGGTTTTAAAGTACCTAAGTTACTTGGATGAAAACAACCGACTTGGCAACAAAAAAATAAACACGTAGCGTTGCACGGCGGCAAAGTTTAACACAAAACCCGCGTTAAACTATAGCAGCGGTTAATTTTAGGCGGTTAATAGTGCAGTGTTTCTTGTTTTTACAAGCTTGTGAAAGTACCATAGCAAAAATGTGTCTATTTGTAGCCTAGTCCGTTTGTTATCTCATAGGCTGAATGCAGTTAGGCAAGCAAATTATAAATGTAAAGTTAATATTGATTTTACACTGAACCAAATCGGCATTACCCACTCATATATTTGTTAAAACAATTAAGGGTATGCTAAGGAGAATTATCTGTGCAGTATTGGATCCCAAAAGCACTAGCAGTAAGTGTATTGGTAAGTTTGTCAGGGTGTAGTGTATTTACAAGTGATGCTCATAATGAGCGTAATTACCGCGCCCATGAGCCGGTTAAAGCGCCTGCATCGTTATCTCAACCCGCTCAAGATCCTGTTTATAAAATGGATGTGGGTCAATATGATAATAATCCGGAGGCAACAAACTATCGTCCGCCGGCGCAAGTTTTAACCATTGCTAAAGGCAGTTGGGTTGAGGAAGCAGATAAACAAGCGCGTATTTATTTTGATAAAAATGACGGCATTGAAGATTTAGATGTGTTTATTTGGGATTCGATTCAAGCGGTGCTTGCTGATAATAACATTAACGCAACACAGCAAGATAAAACGCAAGGAACACTCGTAACCGATTGGTACGCTATTGTAAAGCCTGAAGAAAGCTGGTTATGGGGCAATGATGAAAGCGTTGATTTAGAGCGTTTTAAATTTACCATTGAAGAAAAAGAACACCAACGCACAGCGTCTTTAACCGCTGAGCTTATTGATTTTAAAGGTGATAAGCCGCTAACTGATTTATTAAAACAACAGCTTGAAGTGCGTGCGCTTAACCAAGTAGTGAGCGAGTTTGATTACCGCTACCGTCAGCTTGAAGTTGATATGCGCAAGCGTCAAGGGATCATCTCGTTAGAACTCGGGTTTGATAACAAAGGCAATGCCGCACTTGTTACTGAGCAAACGTATGACACCGTATTCGATCGCTTTTCTGGATTTTTAGAGCGTTTGTCGTTCACAATTGTTGAAGTAAACCAAGAGACAGGTTTAATTACAGCAGATTATGCGAAAGTAGAAAGCAGTGTGTGGGATTCAATTTGGGGCGATGAACCAACAGAGCTTCCAATTGATGAAGGTCAATACCAAATTTTGGTTAGCAAAACCAAACAAGGTGGCACCAGTCTAACGTGGATGGATGACAAAGGCGAAACGCTTGAACCAGGTACAATGAATGGGTTACAACAAGCATTAGAAGCGGCGTTAATCAAGCGCGGTATTAAAATTTAATAAATATAAATACTTCCCACAAAAAGAGCACTTAGCTCTTTTTGTGGTTTTTACAGGTTGAAAATATGTCTCAGTTAGATTCATCACGCCCAGCACCAGTCCAAAAAAGTTATGATTTGAAAGTATGGTTGGTTTTTTTAATTCCTTCTTTAATCGGTGTTTTTTTGTTCATGACGCCAGTACCGTCTGGCGAAATAATGACGATCCCTATTGCGGTAATGGCAAAAGCAATTCAAGCCTTATTTAGTGAAATAGCACTAGGGCTAATAGCGACAATTATTTGTATTACTGGCGTTATGTCGTTGATATTTAGTGTGTTTAAACCGAAAAGCTTAACCAAATTTCGCTTATTAAATCATTTATTTAATGTGAGTTGGATTTGGTTAGTAACACGGTTATTTGGTATGGCGTTTGTGCTTTTAACTTATTTTCAAGTTGGGCCGCATGCTATTACCTCAGAAAATACCGGTTTATTAGTATTAAAAGATTTACTACCGGTGTTGTTTTCGGTGTTTATTTTAGCGGGCTTGTTACTGCCGTTATTACTTAATTTTGGTTTACTTGAGCTGGTGGGTACCTTACTTACTAAAGTAATGCGTCCATTGTTTGGGGTGCCGGGGCGCAGTGCAGTTAACTGTGTTGCTTCGTGGTTAGGTGATGGCAGTGTCGGTATTTTGATGACTGCACGCCAGTATGAAGATAAATACTACACTCAACGTGAAGCTGCGATTATTGGTACCACTTTCTCTGCTGTATCAATTACCTTTTGTTTGGTTGTTATTGGCCAAGTAAAGCTTGAATATTTATTTGCACCTTTTTACCTAACCGTGTGTTTAGCGGGTGTAGTGGCTGCGATAATTGTTCCGCGTTTACCGCCACTGCGTTTTAAAAAGGACGTGCTTATTGATGGTGAAGAGCCCGATGGAAACGCTGAATTGGTTCCTGAAGGCAAAACATTATTTAAGCATTCACTTGATGTTGCATTAACTAAAGCAGAAAAAGCACCAGGCTTAAAAGGCACAATTGAAGAGGGCTTACACAACGCATTTGATATGGTGTTTGCAGTATTACCTGTGGTAATGGCTGTGGGTACATTTGCTTTAATTATTGCTGAGTACACGCCAATATTTCAATATTTAGGTATGCCGTTTATTCCATTTTTAGAATTACTACAAATACCTGAAGCCGAAATGGCGGCGCAAACGATTATGGTGGGATTTGCAGATATGTTTATTCCGTCTATTTTAGCCGCAGGCTCAATTGAAAGCGATGTAACACGTTTTATTATTGCGGCAATGAGTGTAACGCAACTTATTTATATGTCTGAAGTGGGCGCACTTTTATTAGGTAGTAAAATACCGGTTAATATTTTTGAGTTATTTGTTATTTTTATTCTCAGAACTTTAGTAACCTTGCCAGTTATTGCCTTAATGGCACACTGGTTAGTTGGCTAGAACAATCATTTAAACGAAAAAAGCCCTGATTATTCAGGGCTTTTTCGTTTCTTTGCTTTGCGCAGATGAGCTTGGTGCTGAGGGTTTAAACTCGCTTTTTGCACTTAAACGCAGCAGTACTAAATTGCCGATAACAATAGCCAGTACAATCACGATAACGAGTACGATTTGCCAAATTTGCATTGCGATGCTCTTATTTTTTATTAAGCGGTAATTATGACCACTTTAAATAAAAGCCGCAATCCTCTCTAGGACTGTAAATAAGCAATTAAAACCGTTGTGCCACCGATAACGTTAAAAAGTTAATGCCTGGGTTGGGCGCTTTAAATCCGGCGTTTGAATAGTGAATAATTCGCAGCGCTACATTGGTTTCACCAAAATCTGCCACTAGGCCTATCCTATCTTCAAACTGATAGTGAGTACTTAGGTTTTTACCGGCAAAATAGCGCTCATCAAGTAATGAAAAACCAATACCTGCCTCTACATAAAAGGGGGTGTTGTATACACTAAATGCTGGAAATTGCACCACCGGTGACACAGCTAAGACTACGTTGGATTGTGATTGTTGATCATGGCGGTATTGCCACACGTTAACGCTGCTTTCTAAATAAAAACGAGCATCGCCGACAAAGTTTTGCATTCCTTGAGGGTGATATTGATACGCAAGCTTTGCCCCTGTTACATTGCCTTCTCCTTTTAATAAATCGACGGCATAACCATGGTTAGAGGATGCATAAGCGGCTTTGGTAGCCAATATAAACAGGGTAAAAACAAGAACTAAAAGTCTGTTGTATGAGGTTTTCATAACGGCCAACTAGGGTTTAAGTCAAAATAGTAAAGGGATAATAAGGGCGGTGAATTGGTGTTTTCAATGAGGACAAAAAGCCGCTTGTATATGGCTTGTTAACTGATTTATTTAACCAATTGAATTTATTTAATTAATTCAATTGGTGCCAATTAGGCATTAATAAGTTGCTTATTTATGCCTTTTTTATTGCCTGTTATTTGCGTAAATTACGCTTAAATTAATTATTTAAACTATGCATTTTTTATGAAACTTATAAAGCTTTTAGTGGTTATTGCTGTTTTTTTCAGTAGCACTTTGTATGCACAAACGCAGCCATCACCTAAGCAGTTATTGCAAACTGTAGCAGAATCATTATTTAACGATATTGGACAGGTAAATGCCAAAGGCGATGCCAGCAAAGAAGCCATGTCGTTAATTGTTCAGCAGCGTTTAATGCCACATATTGATGTTAAGTTTGTGTCGTTTAAATTATTAGGTAAGCATATTAAAGGTATTAACCGCGAACAAGGTGTTGCGTTTATTAATGCTGTAGAGCATTACTTAACAGGGACTTATGCCGGTGCGCTTATGAAGTACACAGGGCAGGATGTAATATTTGAGCAAGACGCTGCTGCAAGCGACTCTAAATTTGCTACGGTTAAAACGCAAATTATTGAACCGAATAAGCCAACCATTGATTTGCACTTTAAATTGCGTTTAGGTAATAACAATCAGTGGAAGGTATACGATATTGTTGCAGAGGGAATTTCGTTACTCAGTGCTAAGCAAAAAGAGATCATTCAACGTATTTCTGATGTGGGATTAGACCAAGTCACAGCAGAACTTCAGCAAAGTTAGTACTTTTGCAATTAACAGCTCCAACCTAAAAGCAGCTAATGGCAGATGTCGTTAGCTGCTTTTGTATTTTGGCCTATATTGCATGAGTTTACGCTAGCTTGGCTAACTAGCTGTGGTAGAATATTGGCTTCTTTGATTAAGCGTGGTGTCAGCTAAATACTGTTATAACTGACTACTCACCCGAGCTACACTGGAGTTGTGTTGTTTTAATGGAAAATGTACTAATTTGGCCAAAGGAATACCCGTTACTGGTCAAAGGGCTGGTTGAACAAAACGGTGCCTTCATTTTAGATGCTTTAGAAGCTTGGCCCGCCTGTCGCTCTACTGAAGAAGATAATGGTGTATGCACCACTGTTTTACCCCCAATTTATTATTTAACCTGGTTAACCCCCTTAGAGCCATTTGAAGAGTGTTATTTTCAGCATATTTCTGAATATGATGAAAACGCACAAGAGTATATTGCTGCACTAAAAGAGCATTATTTTGCCAATGATTACAGCATAGAAAATATTGTGCTAATGCTGTGTCAGCGACTTGAAAAGTATGCAAGTGTGTCGGCGCAAAATAACATTGAAACGCCACTTTCTTTAATTAGCTTATTTTTTAGTAAACGCTTTTTTACTCTGATAGAGCATGCGCTAGAGCAAGGTGCAAAGCTCTCAGCTGAAGATACATTAGCTATTTGGAAAGAGGTCGATTTTAGAGAGCGTTTAAGTGCGCATATTCCCCAGTCGATTGCTGATATTGACCACTTAGCAGAGCTGACCAGCGAAAAAGTGGCTGCTGGCAAAGATTACTTTACTTTGTTAACTCAGGTGTCTCCTGATGTTGACTCTATTGTGCTTTTAGAAAATGCCTTACTTGCTCATTTAAACAAGAAAAAAGCTAAGCAAACCATGGCAATGCGCTTTATTGAGCAAGGCGCCACGGGCACCTTAACCGATACAGATGATAAAACAGCATTTATGTGGGCGGCAGAAAAAGGCTACGTAAATGTAGTAGAAACACTCCTGCAGTACCAAGATAAAAAAGCGGTAGACGGCCAAGGTAATACGGCGCTGCATTACGCGGTGATAAGTAAAAACGAATCGTTAATGATTTTACTGCTCAAAGCAGGATATGACTTTAGAGCGCGAAATAACGAGGGGTTAAGTTGTTACCGATTAGCGGTTAGTATAAAAGCCAGCAACTTAGTTAAGTGCCTTGAGCGTGACTTTGGTATTAAAGAGTTATCGCCAGAAGGGCAGCTAGAGCGAATTAAAAAGGTGCATGTGCTACATGCGGTTGTGGCTTTATTATTACCGCTACAGTTATTCTTCTTTTTTGATGAAAACATCACTATAAAAAGTGAGCTTACTCTTTTTATGACCATGACGGCGGTGGTGTGTTTTTTCTTTGCAACGAACTTAAAGCGTTGCTCATTGTATCCGCATGTAAAACACCCATGGGGATTGTTTTTAATACGAATGATGTCGGTTTTTAGTCTTGTTGCACAATTAGGTTTAGCCTGTATTGTGGGGCTGGCAGCTTTAAGCGAGTTAGTTTAAAAGTTAATGTTTTGCTACAAAAAAACGCGCTAATTAGCGCGTTTTTGCATTGTTGGGTATTTATTACGGGTTGTTTTTATCGTGCTCGTGTGCGGCTTTTTCTTCAGCGAGCTCATCTTTAAGCTTTCGAATTTTAAGCCCAAGTTCTTGCCCTCTATGGCGCGCATAATAAGTACAGCCAATAAACATGGATGAGGCAAATAATAACTCAAGCAATACCCATATAAGCTCATCTTGTGCGACCCACAGCAATGTAAAGCCATGAATAAAGTAAAACATAACAATAAAATTAGCCCACGCATAGGTGTAGGTTTTATCTTGTAATATGCCTTTTAATGGCAGTAATAGTGGCAATACATACACTAAGAAAAGAAAGGTGTTACTGTGACCGTCTCTAGGGGCTAATACAAACATCCATAACGGCATTAAAATAAGCAAACCAATATAACCAAATAAGGCTAGGCGCTGAAATTTAATGGTAATCGGTTTTTTAGCAGGCTCGCTTGCTTGAATCATTTAAGTTTACTCGCAACTTGAGTCAGGCGTTTTCCTACGCTTTGACATATTTTAATTTCATCTTTGCTCAGGGTTGAGCTGTTATTGCTACCTGCAACGTGAGAGGCGCCATAAGGTGTTCCTCCTGTTTCGGTGCCGAGCAACTCAGGTACATCGTAAGGTACGCCCATCAACATCATCCCATGGTGTAACAAAGGCAATGATAAATTGAGTAGGGTCGCTTCATTGCCACCATGCATACTGCTTGATGATGAAAACACACAGGCAGGTTTATCAATAAGTTGGCCTTTGAGCCAAAGATCGCTGGTGGTTTCCCAAAACGTTTTTGCTTGTGAGGCCATCATGCCAAAGCGGGTCGGCGTACCAAATGCAAGCCCGTCGCAGGTAACTAAATCATCTTTACTGATCACAATGTCATGCGGGTTTTTGGCCACAAAAGTACGCAGTAATGCGGTTGCGCCTTGTTGCTCTATTGACTCTACAATCTCATGCGCCATAGCCTCTACTGAGCCATGGCTTGAGTGATACAGCACCACGATGGTTGTGCTCATTATAGAACGCTTAATACGTTTTCAGGCGGGCGACCTAGGGCGGCTTTATTGTTATTTACTACAATAGGGCGCTCAATTAGTTTTGGGTGATTGACCATGGCATCAATAAGCACTGACTCGCTGTTTTCATCTTTTAAATTAAGTGCTTTGTACTGCTCTTCTTTGGTGCGCATTAAATCTCGTGCCGAATTAAACCCCAGTTGAGAAACTAAGGTACTAATTTGCTCATGAGAAAGGGGGGTTTTTAAGTATTCAACAACACTCGGTTCAATGTTTTTACTTTGTAATAGGTTAAGGGTTTCGCGTGATTTTGAACAACGCGGATTATGATAAATAGTAACTGACATAAAAATACATCCAAAGTATAAATTGTGGCTATTTTAGGTGAACTCACTAAAGACTTAAAGCCTCGCAAGCTCTTTTTGCAATAACCGATACTGTGTGAGTAGCGCTTTTAAGCGCTGTTGCTTAACATTTTCACTTGGCTCTACAAAATTAAGCGCTTTTTGTATTTCGTCGGCCGCTTTTAAATACGCACCATACTGAGATAATACATCGGCATTGGCTTCATGGTAGGCCGCCAATTTTTCTTGTTTTTTGTAGGCGTCAGTTAAAAGCTGTTTGCCTAAACTGTGATCGGGTTTTTCCAGTAAAAACGACTTTAATATATTTTCAGCTAACTCATATTGTTCAGCCTCTAATGCCGCGTTGGCGTAATTTAAGGTGATCACTTGGTTATTTGGCCGATAATTATTTAACTCGCTTAAGTAACTAACAGCCTCTGCGGCTTTTTTTTGTGCAATGAGTAAATCTGTTTTGGTATCAATATAAAATAAGTTTTTAGGATCGTCTGCTAGTAACTTATCAAGTATAGGCTGTGCTTCATCCGTCTTTTTTTGATCAAGCAAACTAATAGCTAAACCGTATTGTAATGCTACGTTGTTATAGGTGTTTTCGCGCATTAACTTTCTAAATAAGGCTTCTGCGTTTTCGGGTTTGTTATCGTAACGCGCCAGGACTCGGCTTTTTGCTAAGTCAAAATCAAGGCTCGAGCTTACCTGGCGTTTTGGGTATTGCTCGGCGCGAAGGCGAACATCTGACACACGACTTTCAGGAAGAGGGTGAGTGAGTAAAAACGCCGGTGGTTTATATTTATAACGAATTTGCGCAGCCAGTTTAGTTAAAAATTCACTTGATGCTCTGGCATCAAACCCTGCGTTGTTGAGGGTTTGCATGCCCATTCTGTCTGCTTCTTGTTCGGCAGAACGGCTATGTGTCAGCTGACTGAAAGCTGATTGTGTTTGGCTGGCTGAAATAATAGCCATACCGGCATCAGGGGCTACAACCGCCGCTAAAATACCAGCAATCATGCCGGCAATGGTAAGCCCGCTATTATCTTGTTGCTGCTGAATGCGCCTTGCTAAGTGGCGCTGGGTGACGTGTGCAATTTCATGGCCAAGAACCGATGCAAATTGACTCTCGTTATCGGCTTGGGCTATTAATCCGGTGTGTACACCAACATGGCCGCCATAAAATGCAAATGCATTGATTTCGGGATTATTTAACCAAAAGAATGAAAACCCAAAACGCACATCATTGGCGTTAGCAACTAACTTTCTACCTAAGGTTGTTAGGTATTCATCAAGCACCGGATCGTTAATCAAAGGCGATGAGCCTCTGATCTGCATCATCATCACTTCACCAATCGCTTTTTCTTTTTCAATTGGCAATGCTTGTAAGGCTGAAGTGCCTAAGTCGGGCAGTTGAAGATTGGTTTGTGCCTTTAACGGCTCACTTATCAGTAGGCTAAATGTAAGCGCTGCACTGCATAAAGTGATAAAGGCTGATTTTAGCTGCATTATATTCCTTGTTTATTTTTTATCAGGGGCACTAGCACTTGAAGGATCATCTGTGTATAAACGGCTGTCCTTTTCACATAGTTGATAAAACGCCTTTATTGTGACCCCATCAACCTTAACAATGTTCAATTGAGTTTGTAAAAAAGCAATAATTTTATGAACCACTTTGTGAGAATGTAATATAAGCGCTTTATCTGCCTCATCGCCTTGGTCTAAGTAAAAGCCAATGAATTTATGTAACTGATTAATGCGAATAACGGTTTTCATCGTCAATGGATCCCATAATCTAAACTCCATTGTCTCATCATGTCGTGCGTACCTATCGATGGCGGTATCATTAGAAAAAGGGAAGGCTTGTAATTCATAACCACGCTCGGTAAACACTTGATGCAGTGAAATTCGTGGTTTGTTATTGCTTTCTTTTTCATAAAGCTCGTTGGGGTCTATTCCCAGCGCTTCTAAATTCCAATTGCGTTTGTCGATAATACGCTTGATGGCATTATCAAATCCGTGATCTAAAATACTTTCACATTCACTCACCGATGAAGCCACTAAATGATAAAAATGCGGCAGCTCCCCCCAATTAATTTGCTTTTTAAACCAATTAATTTCTTTGAGAGTTGGATTGCTAGGCAATTGCGCTTTATTATGCGAATTAGGCATTAACGTATCCTGATAGCTAACGATGTTATAAGGATAAACCATTGCAGAGGTTGTTTTAAGAAAAAGTTAAATTTAACTGCGGTTAATCTCAATTGGCCCTGTTATAGGACTTATTATTAATGTGAATAGGTAGCGAAACGAGTATGCTAGAGCTAAATTTACGCGCTTATAAATGCCCACAGCAATTTATTCAGTTTAAATTAGGGCTGCGTGATGCAATATCGTTAAAACAAGCAATTACCTTTAATATCTCACAAGAACAAAACACTGATGATATTGAACGATATTTGCAAAAAAAAGCGTATTATTACAAGTTAAATAAACAACAGGGGTTGTTATTAGTGGAGCCGTTACGTGTTTGAATATGTAAAAGCATGGTATGAAAAAAAGTTTTCTGATCCTGATTCAGTCACTTTACTTTTTTTATTGTTGGCACTGGTTGCCATGTTGTATTTTTTTGGCCCATTAATTGTGCCTGTGTTAGTGGCACTGATCATAGCTTATTTATTAGATTGGCCTGTGGTTCACTTAGAACGGTTTGGCCTTAAGCGTTTTACTGCCACCAGCATAGTAATGCTGATATTTATTGGCATTATGCTCACTTTAATATTGGTTATAGGCCCTGTGCTTTGGCAGCAAAGCAGTAACCTAGTCCAAGAAACACCGCATATGGTCGAACAAGGTAAATCGTTTTTACTCGATCTGCCTGATAAATACCCCAGCCTTATCAGCGCAGAGCAAGTACAGTCAATTGTAGTAACCGTTGAAACCAAAGTACTCGACTTTGGCCAAGTGGTATTATCTGCGTCGCTTAATTCATTAAAAGACGCTGTAGCATGGTTAATTTACCTTATTTTGGTACCGCTACTGGTGTTTTTTATGCTCAAAGATAAAGTAGAGCTCAGTGCCAGCATTGCTAAAATGATCCCACGCCAACGCCGCTTAATTTTACAAGTGTGGCATGAAATGAATCAGCAAATCATGAATTATATTCGTGGCAAAGTATTTGAAATTTTAATTGTTGGTTCTGTGTCGTTTATTGCTTTTACCATACTGGACTTACGGTACGCCGCGCTTTTAGGCGTTCTCGTAGGCTTTTCGGTGCTTATTCCATTTGTGGGCGCAGCGTTAGTAACTATACCAGTGGCCGCAGTAGCGCTGTTTCAGTTTGGTTTAGAAACTCAATTTTGGACCGTTTTAATTATATACGGCATTATTCAAGCGCTCGATGGCAACGTATTGGTGCCTTTATTGTTCTCTGAAGCGGTTGATTTAAATCCGGTATTTATTATTGTTGCGGTGCTATTTTTTGGTGGGCTATGGGGTTTTTGGGGAGTGTTTTTTGCCATTCCATTAGCATCATTAGTCAAAGCACTTATTAATGCCTGGTCATCCAAACACGAAGAACTCGCGCAAGAGCTCGGTAACTAAAAGGTATAGTAAACGCACTTTAATTACTAAAGATTATTATTCATTCCTGTCAAAACTATGTACTATTGGGAATAAGATATATTTTTTAGTAATAAGGTGCGTTTTTAATGTCAGAGTTTTTATTGCCAGATGAACCCAAAGCTCAAGTTTATCTCGATGCAAATGCGACCACACCTGTATTGCCATGTATTGCAGAGGTGGTGTGCCATGCTATGCAAATTTGTTTTGGTAATCCCTCAAGTCCTCATATAACCGGCATTCAAGCCAAGCACTTATTAGAACAAACTAGGCAAAAAGCCCGTACCGTCATTGGCGCGCAGCAAGGTGATATTTTATTCACCTCCGGTGCCACTGAGGGGATTCAAACCGCCATCGTATCGACGCTCATTAATGCAAAACACCATACAAAGCCAAATCCCGTTTTATTGTATGGGGCAACCGAACATAAAGCGGTGCCTAATACGCTAAAGCATTGGAATACAGTGCTTGAGATTAACGCTGACATTATTGCTATTCCGGTTAATCGTGATGGTATTTTAGATTTAGACTTTATTGCTCAGCATATTGATAACGCTTTGATGATTTGCACGATGGCCGTTAATAATGAAACCGGTGTTTACCAAGATCTAAGCGCCATAGAAAAGGTGATTCGTAGTCGTAATAGCCAAGTCACTTGGATGGTTGATTGTGTACAAGCGCTTGGCAAACAACAGCTCAACCTAAGTGAAACAACGATTGATTATGCGCCTTTTTCAGGGCATAAACTTTATGCACCTAAAGGCATAGGTTTATTGTATATTCGTCAAGGCAGCCCATACACGCCCTTTATAGCCGGTGGCGGCCAAGAAAGTGGCATGCGCTCTGGTACAGAAAACCTGCCTGGTATAGCTGGGCTCAATAAGCTGTTTAGTTTGCTGCTAGATAAACAAGACGAGACTTTTAAATCAATAGATGTACTTAACTTGTATCGGGATAAACTGCATAGCGCCTTAGTTGATACTTTTGGAAGTATTACCTTTAATCATGACTTTGCTTGCTCAGTGCCCACAACGCTTAATTTTGCGGTTAACGATTTAACTAGTAAAGAAGTTATTGATTTATTTGACGCTGCAGGTATTAGGGTCAGCGGTGGTTCTGCATGCAGCACGGGAGCTACGCAGAGCTTTGTGCTTGATGCGATGGGAGCCTCACAGTGGCAAAGTGAAAACGCTATTCGTTTGTCATTTGGCCCTGCTGCTACGATGGCGCAAATAGATCATGCATGTGAACAAATTAGAGCGCTTAAAACGGTATTACAAGCTAACTGTTTAGTGATTTCTGATAGCAGTTTTCCTTTACAAGAAGTATGTGCTTTGGGGCTTACCCAATTTAGACACCAAGGTGCATGTAGTTGGTTGTATGTAACAGATGATCAACATGCATTTATTATCGATCCGATTATTGAATTGATCCCTCGCTTTGAAAAAATAGTAACTACGCAAAATTTAACTATTACCGCTATTTTAAACACGCACGAGCATCAAGAACGTCACTGCGCACTTGATTTAATGCGCAGCGCACTTAACGAAAACCTAGTCGCTGGAGAGGTTGATAAATTAGGCTGGCCAACGAATAGCGACACATTGCAATTAACCACTCACGTACTCGAAAAGCTAGCCACACCCGGGCATAGCCAAGATAGCGTGAGTTATTTATTAAAAGCGAATAATGGAGATGTTCAGTATTGCTTTTGCGGTGATTTAATTTTACCTGCAGGGCTTGGAAATACCGCGCTTGATGGCGGGGATGCAATGAAAATGGCGCATTCCTTGACGATGTTAGCAGCAGAGCTTAATCCGCAAAGTGTGGTGTGTTCAGGGCATGATTACCAACAGTGCTTTGCAATGAACTGGGCTGTTCAACAGCAGCAAACGCCATTGTTACAAAAGCTAATTAAAGGTGATATTGATGACGCTGAATTTGCCGCACAAAAACAGCAAGCAGATTTACAACAACACACACAAGCCAACACGCTCTGTGGTTATGTTAATGCTAAGCCTGCTGTAGAAACTTCGCAATTAAGTTTTAACCAAGCAAAAGAAATACTGGTAGAGGGCAATGCGTATTTAATTGATACCCGAGAACCTTATGAACACGGCGCTAATAATTTAAGCGCATTGCTAAACGTACCCATAGCTAAAACCTTAAATATTCCTTTAAGTCGAATGGCTCATGCACTTACGCAAGGCCAATTGGACAAAAACAACCAGTATATTTTAGTGTGTCGCAGTGGTAACCGTTCAAAAATTGCGGCAGCAAATTTGACTGAGCTTGGTTACAGCAGTGTTTATAACTTATCGGGTGGTTTAGCGTTAACCGGTTAATTGTTTATTTAGAGGAAAGGCCGACATTTGTCGGCCTTTTTTTTGCTCGCTTTAATTTGGATCAGTTAGAAATTAATAAAATCTTCATTAAAGAGAAGGGCTGATCAGTTGTTAAATTCAATTTTTAATTTTATGATACCGGTGTCAAAAGCAAAAAATTGCGCTATTATCTGCATCGAAGCTTATAAAAATAACGCAAATTAGACTTTTTAAGCTATAATATTGGGCTTTGCTTTTTACAAAATTCGGTTGTTTTGCGTCGTAAGAAATTAAATAAAGCGCTTTAAATCAATAGATTAATAAATTAGGGGATGTTTACATGGCGAGCCGTTCTGA
This sequence comes from Pseudoalteromonas sp. APC 3250, assembly GCF_030407915.1. Classification (NCBI taxonomy): domain Bacteria; kingdom Pseudomonadati; phylum Pseudomonadota; class Gammaproteobacteria; order Alteromonadales; family Pseudoalteromonadaceae; genus Pseudoalteromonas; species Pseudoalteromonas sp. APC 3250. The sequence continues at coordinate 525,001 of NZ_JASDCM010000001.1, read as the reverse complement.
GTTAGTAAGTTGGCAAGCACTAGAAAATAGTGCACAAAAGATGGCACAAACACATCTGAAAACTTTATTTGCACAAGACGATTCTCGTTTTTCTCAATTTTCTACTCACATTCCCGGTGTATTGTTTGATTATTCAAAACAACGTATTGATGAGAAAGTTTTCGCTCAATTAATCTCATTAGCTAAAGAGTGTGATATTGAAGCGTGGCGTGAAAAAATGTTTGCCGGTGAGAAAATAAATATCACCGAAGACCGTGCCGTATTGCATACCGCACTTAGAAATCGCGCCCATACACCGCTTATTGTTGACGGTGAAAATATTACTGAGGCGGTCGATAGCGAACTTGCTAAAATTAAAACCTTTGTTGAAAAAGTACGCAGTGGACAGTGGTTAGGTTACACCGGTAAAGCGGTGAAAGATGTAGTGAGTATTGGTGTAGGGGGTTCAAACCTAGGCCCTCAAACGGCAACTGAAGCACTTAAAGCAGTGGTTGATAAGCCGTTAAACGTTCATTATGTTTCTAATGCTGATGGCGTACAAATCGCGTCGGTATTGAATAAAGTTGACCCTGAAACAACGTTATTTGTTATTTCGTCAAAAACCTTTACTACCTCAGAAACCATGACCAACTCAAAAACAGCGGTTGATTGGTTTTTAAATAGCGCCAAAGATAAAAGCGCCATAGCAAAGCATTTTGTGGCAGTAAGCACCAATTTAGAAAAAACCGCGGCATTTGGTATTAGTGACGAAAACGTATTTACCATGTGGGATTGGGTTGGCGGTCGTTTTTCACTTTGGAGTGCGATTGGTTTACCTATTGCACTTTATGCCGGCTTTGAAGCATTTGAAGCTATTTTAGAAGGGGCGTTTGAAGTTGACGAGCACTTTAAGTCGGCACCGCTTGAGCAGAATATTCCTTTAATTATGGCGCTGTTGAGTGTATGGAATACCAGCTTTTTAGGGTTTGATTCGCAAGCTATTTTACCTTACGACCAAGCATTGCATATGTTGCCTGCGTATTTACAACAGGGTGAAATGGAAAGTAACGGTAAGCACGTCACTTTTGATGGGCAAACCGTACCTTACACTACCGTGCCTATTATTTGGGGCATGACGGGAATAAATGGCCAGCATGCGTTTTATCAATGTTTGCACCAAGGCAATGTAATTGTCCCTGCGGACTTTATTGGCTCTGTAAAACCACAGGTTAACGTTGATAAGCATCACAATATTTTATTATCGAACTTTTTTGCACAAACCGAAGCATTAATGAACGGGGTAGATGCGCAGCAGATAACCGCTGATTTAGCAGCCAAAGGCAAGACGCCTGCGCAAATTGAAATGCTACTAAAGCATAAAATTCATCAAGGAAACCGCCCAACAACGTCTATATTATTAGACACGGTTGATGCAAAAGCGGTGGGTCGTTTAATTGCACTGTATGAACATAAGATTTTTTGCCACGGTATTCTTTTACAAATATGTTCGTTTGATCAGTGGGGCGTTGAGCTTGGTAAAGGTTTAGCCTCTAAAATTGAAGCTGAATTAACCGACGATAACGTGGTTAATGAGCACGACAGCTCAACACAGGGCTTGATGGCGTACTACAAACAACACCGTACGCAGTAACACATTCACTTATTACACAATAAGTAACCAAATACCTTTGAACGGGTAGCGCTGGAGTCCTAGGGCCTGTATTTTTGTGAGAGGAATTACAGTGTCCCTAGACCCATTTTTTATGGCGCATATAACGAACAACATTAGTAGGCTTTGTGCTAAGGCCTGCATATCCAGATAATAAACCGCTATAACTGATTACCAATACGGTAGTGGCAGGTAGCATAAACGTAGAGAGTAACTATGCTTAATCCTTTTGATATTATAATTTTTGGGGGCGGTGGTGATCTTGCGTTACGCAAATTACTTCCTGCAATGTATCGAGCATATCAAGAAGGTAACTTACCGCAAGGCTCACGTATTTTGCCTACCGTGCGCGAACAAAGTAAATGTGATGAATACATTGATACCGCACACAAAGCATTACAAGAATTTTTAAGCGAAGGCGAGTATAACGCTAAGGATTGGAAATCGTTCTCAGCGTTTTTAGTGCCTGTAGTGAGTAATGTTACCGAAGCGGATGATAACTGGGATGTACTGAAAAAAATTCTTGATGAAGACGACAGCGATAAATCTCGTGTGTTTTACTTATCTCTTCCGCCAGCTGTGTATGGCACTTGTTGTGAAATTCTATCCACTAAAAAATTAATAACAGCCAATTCACGTGTTGTTGTAGAAAAACCAATTGGTTATTGTGGCGAGTCTGCAGAAGTTATTAATGCGAAAATTGCACAGTACTTCGACGAAGATCAAATCTTCCGTATTGACCACTACCTAGGCAAAGAAACCGTTCAAAACTTAATGGCATTGCGTTTTTCAAATTCATTATTTGAAAACATGTGGGATGCTAAATCGATTGATAATATCCAAATTAGCTTATCAGAAACGGTAGGGCTTGAGAGCCGCGCTGGTTTTTATGATAAAGCCGGTGCTTTGCGTGACATGGTGCAAAACCACTTGTTACAGCTACTTTGCTTAGTCGCAATGGAGTCACCGCATAAACTTAAAGCCAATAGTATTCGCAATGAAAAGTTAAAAGTATTAGAAGCATTACGCCCATTAGAGGGCAGCGATGTTGATGACAATATTATTCGTGGGCAATACGTACCGGGTGATTTAAACGGTAAAATAGTCCCAGGTTACTTAGAAGAGCTAAACGAAGGGGCAAGTAAAACTGAAACCTTCGTGGCTATTCGTGCGCACATTGATAATTGGCGTTGGGCAGGTGTGCCTTTTTACCTGCGTACCGGTAAACGTATGGCAAAGCGCTGCGCTGAAATTGTGGTTGAATATAAAAAAGTATCTCATAACGTGTATGAGGACAGCGTAGGTAATATCGAGCCAAACCGTTTGGTGATCCGTTTACAACCACAAGAAAGTATTCAATTAACGCTGATGTCGAAGCGTTTAGATAATTTAGACATGCAACTTGAACCTGTAACGATGAACATTGAGCTGTCGCAAGCATATAGTAATGGCTTTCACTCAGATGCTTACAAACGTTTAATGCTTGATGCTGCAGCGAATAATCCATCATTATTTATTCATCGTGATGAAGTACGCCAAGCATGGAAGTGGATTGATCCAATAATTGAACGTTGGCAAGAAAAAGGTAAACCAGCACTGTATAGAGCCGGTAGTTGGGGCCCTGAAGATGCAGATGAATTATTAGCAGAGAATAATCATGTTTGGTTTAATACTGGCGATAAGGCATAAGTGATGGCAACAATAGTAGAAAAGTTTTTTGACGATAAAGCTGCGCTGACTGATGAATTATCTCAGTCGTTAGAGCATGCTTTACGTGATGGCATTGAACGTGATGGCCGTGCAGTATTAATGGTTTCAGGCGGTTCATCGCCAGAACCGGCTTATAAACATTTATCGACCCTTGATTTAAATTGGGCAAACATTGATGTTGCTATGGTTGATGAGCGCTGGGTTGAGGCAAGTCATGAAAAGAGTAATGAAGCATTCATCAAGCGTACTTTGTTACAAAACCATGGTGCAGCGGCTAATTTTATTAGCATGAAAAATACGGCAGCCACTGCAGAGCAAGGGGTTGATGCCTGTGAAGCGCAGTTTCAAGCATTAAAACGTCCTTTTGATGTGACTATTTTAGGCATGGGCCCAGATGGCCACACCGCGTCATTATTCCCACATGCACAAGGCCTGAAAAACGGCCTAGATTCAAGCCAACTTGTGTGCGCTATCAACGCGATACAAAGTGACGTAACAGGCAGTATTACTGAGCGCATGAGCTTAACGTTAAATGCGATTGCACAATCTAAAGTGGTTAAATTGTTAATTAGTGGCGATGAAAAGCTGGCTGTTTATAAACAAGCTTTAGCGGGGGGCGATGTGAATGACATGCCGTTACGTGCGGTATTAAATCACCCAGAGATCAACATTGAAGTGTATTGGGCGCCCTAATTTTAATATAAATTAGATGTGCGCTAAACCTCTTTGTATTGATGGTTTAATGAAAGGTCAGTCGCTTTTGCTACTGACCTTTTTTATTGCTGATCTGTTTTACTCTTTGCTGAATTAAACAAAGCCGCGCAGAGATAAAGATGAAATGCTGAGTATTGCCTCCACAATTAGCAGTATAAAATAGGCTTTTACACCGATTGTAAATCCTGAATAAATTTTACTTATAGCTAAAAAATCAAATGGTTAAATTTATTAAACACTAACTCACAAGCATGTTTTACGGTTTGAAAATTCCTACTCACCACGTTGTTTTAAACAAAATCAATTTAAAAATGCTTCAAGTACATGCTGGAAATGTGAACGAATTAAACAAATTTAATTCGGCTTTTTCATGCAATAATTAATTTCTTTAAAATCATTTGCTTAATGTTGAATTAGCTATTTTTCATACAAAAAGAGCGGAAAAATGTAGCAAAATTGTAATTTTGCATGTATGGTTTGTTACTACTATGACAGCGCTGTCATGGCGGTAGGCAAAATGATAAACAAAAACCAACAAAATGATTCAAGGGGAATCCTGTGTTAGCTAAAAATTTTAAAAAAAGCTTATTAGCAGTAAATATCGGCTTAGTAATGGGAGCCGGGTTCACTGGTGCTGCATTCGCAGCCGATGAAACTAAAGTTCAAGAAGATGTTGAAGTAATCCAAGTTACGGGTATTCGCGCTTCAAATAAAGAAAACTTAAACGGCAAGCGTTTTTCAAATGCCGTTGTTGATGTTGTAACAGCTGAAGACGTTGGTAAGTTTCCTGATGGCGATGTAGGTGAATCTCTTGGTCGTATTTCTGGTGTCAGTGTATCTCGTCAATTTGGACAGGGTCAGCAAGTATCTATCCGTGGTGCATCAGCACAATTAACACGCACATTACTTGACGGTCATACTGTTGCCTCAACTAGCTGGTTCGATCAACAAGCGGTCGATCGTAGCTTTAATTATTCATTACTACCTTCTGAATTAGTAGGTGGCTTAGAAGTTTATAAATCATCTCAAGCTAATCTAGTTGAAGGTGGTATCGGCGGTACTGTAATTGTTAAAACTCGTAAACCGCTAGATTTAGATGCAAACACTGTATTTGCTAGTGTTAAAGCTGATTACGGTACAGTATCTGAGGAGACAGATCCTGAGCTTTCAGGCTTGTACAGCTGGAAAAATGATGGTGAAACATTTGGTATCTTAGCTGCGGGTTCATTATCAGAAGTAGATTATCAACGTAACGGTATTGAATCGTCAGGTGGTTGGAGTGGCGGTATGGCACCCACAACCTTCCAGCAAGCTCGTGAGCGTACTGCGTATAACGTAGCTATGCAATATCAGCCATCAGATTCGCTAGTTTTAGGTCTAACTTATACAAGTTTAGAGCTAGATGCTAACAATGCTAACTCGCAAATCATTATATTCCCAGGTGATGGTTCATGTGAACAAACGAACGCCTCAGGTAACTGTGTTTCGCGTAATATCGACGGCAATGGCACGGCTTTTTTCCAAACATGGGCGCGTAAAGCAAGCATGAAGTCTGATACTGTTGACTTAGATTGGAAATATGACTCAGAGTTATTCACCTTTAAAGGTCGTGTAGGTAAAACAAGCGCAGACAGTGATGTAACAACGGCAAACTATGGTATGTTTGCAAATAACAATAGCGACTTAAATGGGTCTATTGATATGACTGGCGACGTGACTAGATTTAATTTAGCTAACCAATCATACGATGCTAGCATTTTACCTGATACCATCAGCCCACAAACTTGGGCGCCTGAATACAACCCTGATTCAGATGAAGAAAGTTACTTAAATTTAGACTTTGAAATTCCTGTTGAGCTTGGTGTTATTACCGCAATTAAAACGGGCTTAAGATATGCCGATCACAAAGTTGTACAAGATGGTAATGCAGCCAATGTGAATGCCGATTTAGTACCTGTACGTAATGCTAATGAATACTACCCAGGTACCGTGACTGCCGGTGGTGGTTTTGTAATACCTGAACCCGATATGGATCTAATGATTGCTGATTCATTAGCAATGACAGAAGGTTATACAGCACGTCCACAAGCATACGGCACCATAGAAGAAGAAAACTTTGCTTTATATGCGATGGCTGATTTTGACACCGGTGGTATTCGCGGTAATTTAGGTGTTCGTTATATATCAACTGATATTTCGTCAGATTACTATGATTTAAGTGATGAAGGTGTTTACGACTCGACGTTATCTACAGACAAAGCCGATTACAGTGAGTTCTTACCAAGCTTAAACGTGGTTATGGATTTAGCTGACGACTTAATCTTACGTACTTCAGCAGCGCAAGTTATCTCTCGCCCTAATTACGCAGACTTATTTGCAACGCGTAATCTAGCAGGTTATACAGATAACCGTCCTTTAAATGAAGTGTTAAATACGGGTAATGTAGGTTTAAGTCCATTTAAAGCGTTCCAAGCAGACATTGGTGTTGAATGGTATTTTGATGACGATGCTATGTTAAGCGTCACATACTTCACTAAAGAAGTAAGCTCATTTATTTCTACCCAACAACAAACCAATCAACAAATTGGTATCGACATCCCAGTTTATACGACTAACCCAGATGCCGGCGAGCCACCGTGTGGTGCTCAGCAATATGACTGTTGGACAGTAAGCTCATCGACAAATGGTACGGGTGGTTCAATTGAAGGTATTGAGTTCCAAATTCAAGATTCATTCGATAACGGCTTTGGTTATTCATTTAACTACACCTATTCAGATGCGAAAGCACCAGCAGAAAACTACCCAGACCGTGTTGGGGTATTCTCTGATTCATCGAAAAACAGCTATAACGTAGTTGGTTTTTATGAAAATGATGATTTTTCTGCTCGTTTAGCATATAACTGGCGTTCAGAGTTTATTATTCGTGAAGCACCAGGTTGGTACGGTAACCGCGAACATCAAGACTACGGACAGCTAGATTTCAGTGCAACATACTCTGTAACTGATTACTTAGATGTCACTTTCGAAGGGATTAACTTAACAGAGGAAGACAGCGTTCAGCTGGGTAACAATGATGCATCTACCTCATTACCAAACCCTGATTTACTGAATGACTTCCCTGTGTGGAGTTTTGAAGGTGAAGCACGTTACAAGCTTGGTGTAACAATGCGTTTTTAATACGCTAAATGAGTAAAAATAACCTAGGCCCAGCATTGCTGGGCTTTTTTACGAGGTTAAACTTTATTGGTGATTTATGGATATAAAAAAAGTTGCAATTGTAGGTGGTGGAACAGCAGGGTGGTTAGCTGCAAACCACATTGGCAAAGAGATGCTCAATCGTAAAGGTATATCTGTTACTTTAATAGAGTCCCCAGATATACCGCCAATTGGTGTCGGTGAAGGCACAGTCCCCGATATTAGGAATACCCTAAAAAGCTTTGGTATTCGTGAAGATGAATTTATTAGGCAATGTGATGCAACGTTCAAGCAGTCTATAAAGTTTATTAACTGGATGGATAAGAAAAAACATGGCGAAGGCAACTTTTTTCATCATTTATTTGATGTGCCAAGCCCTTATGATGCCAAGCATTTAACTTCTTATTGGTTAAATAACAAAGAGGAAAGTCAAAGTTATGCGCAGGGCTTATCTTCTCAGCATGTTATTTGTGAGGCAGGCTTAGCACCTAAAAATATTACTAATGCTCAATATGAAGGGGAGTTGGCTTACGCGTATCATTTTAATGCAGGCAAGTTTGCACAACTACTCGCTTGTAATGCAAAAGAAAAATTTTCTGTAGAGCATATACACACCCATGTTACACAGGTAAAGCTTGGCGATGACGGCGCTATTGCTGCACTTATTACAGATAACAATGAAGAGCTTGAGTTTGACTTTTATATTGACTGCTCAGGCTTTGAATCTTTACTTATGAGAAAAGCGTTAAAGATTCCTTTTGTTGATGTATCTGAGAGTTTATTAATTAACAGCGCATTAGTGGTACAAGTACCAACCAAAGCCGATGATGCTATTCCTCCTTATACACTTGCCACCGCTCATCAAGCTGGCTGGATTTGGGATATAGCGCTCACCAATAGGCGTGGAGTCGGTTTTGTTTATTCAGATAACCATATGACGGATGAACAGGCACATGAAAAACTTGACCGTTATTTAGGTGACAGTAAGCAAGATCTTACCTACAGAAAAATACCAATGCGGGTCGGTTACCGGAAAAAGTTTTGGCATAAAAATTGTGTTGCCCTTGGCTTAGCGCAAGGGTTTTTAGAACCATTAGAGGCAACGTCAATATTATTAACTGACTTTTCAGCTAAATTTTTAACGTTGCGCTTCCCATCATCAACAACGCAGCTAGAGCAATTAGAAGAGCGTTTTAATCATGCTATGGGGTATGCATGGGAGCGGGTGATTGATTTTATTAAACTTCACTACTGTATATCAGACCGCACTGATTCAGCTTTTTGGATAGCAAATAAAAACCAAGACACTATTTCCTCGTCATTAAAAGAAAAACTTAATTTGTGGAAAGAGTTTACCCCAGTCAGAGATGATTTTTTTAGTCAGTTTGAAGTGTTTTATCTAGAGAACTTCTTATTTGTACTTTATGGAATGAATTACAATACTAAGGCGTCTAACAGCCCCGGTAAAGAACAGGCACACTGTTTAGCGCGTTTAAAACAAAGAGCTGAGATTGATCACTATTTAATAAATAAGCTCCCTGATCACAGAGCGCTTTTAAATAAAATTAAACAGTATGGGCTTCAGTCAATCTAACCCTTATCTTACACTTGCAAAAGAGGCTATCGACAGACGGCCTTTTTTAGCATCGGCTAAGCAGCTTTGCTCAGAGTAAATATTTGCACTGTGTAATAAGTTACCTTGGTAAATAACTAGGCGATTAAATTTAGCATCTATTTTAAACACCTGCTCAAATAAGCTAGTGGTACCTGCTAAATAGCCTTGATGTTCATCAGGGTTATTTTTAACATCGTTAACTATATCTGCCAATAGTGGTTTGTGTTGCTCTTTAAATTCAATAATGTTTTGCGGTATGTATTTATAAATACTGGTGCCACCGAGTTCCTCACCAGATAAATAATGCACAAACGCATAGTCTCTTTCATCACATGAATCGATATGGGGCACTTTTTGATCGACAATTAAATTAGCCGGTTTACATGAAACTAATGAAAGCAAACTTTTATGAAGAATAGACTCGTGGTAGTTTTTGTTTTCTATTTTAGGCAGTATTTCATTTTGAAAAAATGCGTGCAGCAACCTCAAGTACGGTTGTGGCATATTATCGCGGATCCCCGGATAAAAGGAATTATCTGAGAACATAGGATTAAAGTAAGCTATGTTATGGGCAAAATTCATTACACTGCTTGTATCTAAAAGAAAATCATCAACAACGTAAGCGTATACCTGTGTGCCAGGGATCATCAACTTTTCAATTTTTAACTGTGGATTTATGGTTAAATTTTTCATTTTTAAGGTCTAATTTTTGATGAGAATATTTAAGTGTAAACATCTTACCTCGCTGTAAAATTAATATATCACCTCTGACAACGCTGTCAAAGCTATCAGCAAGTGTATTTAATGGCTAATAGACCAGTGAACGTTGGCAAAAGTAACGTTTTTTATATATTTGTCTAAATAATCAACGATAATTTTTTGTTAATTAATATCCTACAAACTGCCACAAAATTTTCACTTCCTTTTTGTTGCCAAAACCTTTAGCCTTAGGGCACTAACAGTAAAAAATCAAATTTATAAAATAACGGAGCAGTAACATGGCGGAGCAACAAGTACAGCCTTTACACAACGAAAAACATGCCAACACTAAAATTAAAAATGGCATCAATATCGAATTTATGAAAACTCAACACTTAGTGCCAGTTGTAGCACACGAGTTTGCGCGTATCGCCAATGAGTTTCCAATGTCTTTTGTTAAAAATAACGAAACAGGTACTTTTCAAGCGGTTGCTATGTTTGGCTTAGAGCCTGGCGAAAACTTATTTGTTGATGGCGACAAATGGACAGCAGCATTTGCACCTATGGCAACAACGCGTTACCCATTAGGTTTAGTAAAGCACCCTGAGCAAGATCAATTTGGTATTGTAATTGACGAAGCGAGCTCATTAGTTGGTGAAGAAGAGGGTAATGCATTATTCGAAAACGGTGAAGAAACTGATTACCTTAAGCGTCGTAAAGAAGCGTTAGTATCGTTCATTGAGTTTTCACAAGTCACTGATGCGTTCACTAAATTCCTTGCTGATAAAGAATTACTAGTAGCACAAACGCTAACGGTTGATATTAAAGGCGAGAAAAAAGACATCAACGGTATTTACCTTATCGATGAGAAAAAACTAAATGAGCTAAGCGATGCAGACTTTCTAGAGCTTCGTAAACGCGGTTATTTAGCACCTATCTATTCTTTCTTAACGTCTACTCACCAAGTAGCACGTTTAGCACGTTTAAAAGCGCAACAAGCGTAATTTTTAAACAGAATTTAAAAAGCGCCTCAGGGCGCTTTTTTTATACCATTAAACTCAGTTCACTTGAAAAACCCCACGTAACCATTCACATTAGTTTTAATCTTAACTAACAAAAGAACGCACAATGAAAAAATCACTATTACTAGGACTGCTTTGCGGTAGTTTAATGAGTGTGAGCTCATCTGCATTGAGTGCGAGCACGCCGTTTGCCATTGCGATTCATGGCGGGGCAGGCACAATCGAAAAAAGTAAATTTACACCTGCTCAAGAGCAAGCTTACCGCGATAAATTAGCTCAAGCTGTTGAGACTGGGTATAAGGTACTTGAACAAGGCGGAGAAAGCCTTGATGCAGTCACAGCAGCCATTGAAGTGTTAGAGCAATCGCCTTATTTTAACGCCGGACGTGGCGCGGTATACACCTATGATGGTAGCCATGAGTTAGATGCTTCTATTATGGATGGTCGTAACCGCCAAGCTGGAGCGGTTTCGGGCATTAAGCACATAGAAAGTCCAATTAAACTTGCCCGTTTAGTGATGGAAAAATCAGTGCATGTGATGTTAAGTGGCCAAGGTGCAGAAGAGTTTGCTAAAGAGCAAGGCGTTAGCTTAGTAGAGAATAATATATTTGATACAAAGCATCGCTATGAAGCTTTATTAAAAGCAAAGGAAAAACTAGAGGCGAGCAAAAGCACCAATAAAGATTATCAAGCAGCGCACAAGGCGTTACCCGCTAATTATAAAATGGGGACTGTGGGTGCGGTTGCACTGGATAAACAAGGTAATTTAGCCGCGGGTACGTCAACTGGCGGAATGACCGCAAAACGTTTTGGCCGTATTGGTGATGCACCAGTTATTGGCGCGGGTACCTTTGCAGAAAACGCCTCGTGTGCAGTATCGGCAACCGGCCATGGCGAATATTTTATTCGTTATAATGTGGCAAGCGATATTTGCGCACGAGTAAAATATCAAGGTAAAACCATTGCTCAAGCCGGGGATGAAGTAATAAATGGGGTGCTTAAACCGATTGGCGGCACAGGCGGTGTTATTATTGTTGATACAAAAGGCAATATTAGCCTGCCGTTTAACACCACAGGCATGTACCGTGCGAGTAAATCGAATACGCAAGCGACTTATGTAGGTATTTTTAGCGATGAATAAGCGTTTTTCTTTAGTGGCTGGAGGTTTATATAATAATCCGCTGATTGTTATGTCCTTTACAGGATTAACCCCAGCCATTTAATTTGCTACAATCGGGGCTCTTTGACTAATTTTTATAAGGTATGCAGGTGGTAAACCTAGGTCAGTTGTTTGGCGAGCTAAAAACGTGCTTAAAAAAAGATCAATTCAGTTTTAAAAAGCGCCTTCATGGCGTAAAAAAAATTACCGACGAGGCAAAACTTACCAGTGCGCTTGAAAAAATTACGGCTGATATCAGTCGCAGTCAATCGCTTCGCGAGCAGCGTTTAGCTGGGCTACCTAACGTTACTTATCCTGAGCAATTACCGGTCAGTCAAAAAAAAGACACCATTAAAGAGGCCATTGCGAATAATCAAGTGGTGATCATTGCTGGTGAAACCGGCTCAGGTAAAACCACACAAATTCCTAAAATGTGTTTAGAGTTAGGCCGTGGGGTTGATGGGTATATAGGCCATACTCAACCTAGACGTTTAGCTGCACGTAGCGTTGCCAATCGTATAGCAGAAGAAATGCAATGCGAGCTTGGTCAGCAAGTGGGTTTTAAAATTCGCTTTAGCGATCAGGTTTCTAATAACAGTTATATAAAACTGATGACCGACGGTATTCTATTAGCTGAAATACAACAAGACCGTTTTTTGAATCAATACGACACCATTATTATTGATGAGGCGCATGAGCGCAGTTTAAACATTGATTTTATTTTAGGTTACCTTAAAAATTTACTTCCTAAACGTCCTGACTTAAAAGTTATTATTACCTCAGCGACCATTGATCCAGAACGTTTTTCTAAGCACTTTGATGATGCGCCAATTATTGAAGTATCAGGCCGGACATTCCCTGTGGATGTACGCTATAACCCCATCAGTGATATCCAAAAAGAAGACATGGAAGCCGAAGGCGACCAGTTACAGGGGATTTTTGATGCGGTCGATGAACTTTGCGCTGAAGGCCCCGGTGATATTCTGATCTTTTTAAACGGTGAGCGAGAAATACGCGATACCGCCGATGCGCTAAGTAAGCGCAATTTAAAACACACCGATATATTACCTTTGTATTCAAGGCTATCGAACGCTGAGCAAAATCGTATTTTTGCGCCGCATTCGCGCCGCCACATTATTCTCTCAACCAACGTGGCTGAAACATCGCTAACGGTGCCAGGTATTCGTTATGTTATTGACCCGGGTACGGCGCGTATTAGTCGTTACAGTTACCGTACAAAGGTTCAACGTTTACCCATAGAGCCTATTTCGCAAGCCAGTGCTAATCAGCGAATGGGGCGTTGTGGACGTGTTGAAGCGGGTATTTGTATTCGCTTGTATTCAGAGGACGATTTTTTATCACGTCCTGAATTTACCGATCCTGAAATATTGCGTACTAACTTAGCGTCAGTTATTTTACAAATGCTGGCATTAGGGTTGGGTGATATGGCGCAATTTCCTTTTGTGCAAGCCCCAGATAGCCGCAACATTAACGATGGTTTAACACTGCTTGAAGAGTTACAAGCGGTAAAAGAAGCTAAACGTCATCAAAAAACCAGTTTAACGCAATCTGGTCGAGAGCTGAGTCGTTTGCCAGTGGATCCGCGTTTAGCAAAAATGGTGCTGACTGCGCATAAGCTGGGTGCATTGCGTGAGGTGATTATTATTGTTGCTGCGCTCTCAATTCAAGACCCACGAGAACGACCACAAGAAAAACGCCAGGCAGCGAATGAAAAACACGGTCGCTTTGACGATCCAGACTCTGACTTTATCGCCTTTTTAAACTTGTGGAATTACCTCGAAGAGCAGCAAAGTGAGCTGACCAATAGCCAGTTTAGAAAGCTATGTCAAAAAGATTTTTTAGCGTATATGCGCATTCGTGAATGGCAAGACATCGTTTATCAAATCAGCACTGTGTGCAATGAAATGAAAATGAAAGCCACCACGAATGTTGCAGACAGCGAGCTTATTCACAAAGCACTGTTAAGTGGCATGCTCAGTCATATCGGTTTTAAAGACGAAAAGCAGCTGTATAAAGGCGCACGTAATAGCCAATTTCATATTTTTCCAGGATCTGGCTTGTTTAAAAAGAGCCCCAAGTGGATGATGTCGGCTGAATTGGTAGAAACCAGTAAACTCTATGCCCGTATTAATGCCAAAATAGATGTGAACTGGGTAGAACCGTTTGCTCAACATTTGGTAAAACGAAGCTATACAGAGCCACACTGGGAGAAAAAGCCCGGTGCAGTCATTGCCTTTGAGCAACAAACACTTTACGGCCTGCTTATCGTTAATAAACGCCGGTGTGTGTATAGCAAGATTGATCCTAAAGTAAGCCGCGAATTATTTATCCGCTCGGCGCTGGTTGAACAAGAGCTTGGATTAAATGAAGCATTTTTAGCGTATAACCGCGAATTAATTGAAGATATTCAAGTGCTCGAAAACAAGTCTCGTAGACGCGATATTTTAGTTGATGAGCAAACCTTGTTTGAGTTTTACGAGAAGAAAATACCCAGCGATATTAACAATCGTGCTGCGTTTATTAAGTGGTATAAAACACAAAAACAACAAGACAAACACTACCTGCACATGACGCGCGAAGAGCTCATGCAACATGGCGCCAGCAGCATTACCGAATTTGACTACCCAGATACATGGCAGCAAGATAATTTGATGCTGCCGCTTACCTATCACTTTGATCCAGGCCAAGCGGTTGATGGCGTTGCCGTACAAATACCCGTTGCACTGTTAAACCAAGTGCAAGAAAGTGGCTTTGATTGGCATATACCGGCATTTCGTCATGAGTTAATTTGTGGGTTAATTAAGTCATTACCAAAGTCATTGCGTCGTAACTTTGTTCCTGCGCCCAATTATGCCGATGCGGTGTTAGCGGCTATAGAGCCATTACAAGGCTCGTTAATCGACTCGCTAAGCAATCGATTACTACGTATGACCGGCGTCCGTGTAGACCCTGAGGCGTGGGATTTAACTGCGCTTGCTCCGCATTTAAGGCTACAATTTGAAGTGCGCGATGAACACGACAAGCTACTGGCACGTGGACTCGATTTAGCTAAACTTAAAGCGCAGCTACAAGGCAAGGTCACCGACACCTTATCTAAAGTCGCCGACAAAGGCATAGAAAAAACCGATTTAACGCAGTGGGATTTTGGAGAGTTACCAACATCCTATGTGAAAAAGCAAGGTCAGTACGAAATTAAAGCGTACCCTGCGCTGGTGGATAAAAAATCAACGGCGGCAGTGGAGTTATTCGATAACGAAATTAAAGCGCAATTAGCGCACCAGCAGGGGTTGCGTCGTTTAGTGTTATTAAACGTGCCATCACCCATTAAATACCTGCAGCAAAATTTACCAAACAAGGCTAAGCTAGGGTTGTACTTTAATCCTTTTGGTAAAATTGCCGATTTAATAGATGACTGCATTGCATCGGGTGTTGATAGCCTATTAGTTAAATATGGTGATATTCGTACAAGTGATGCATTTGAAGCGGTTAAAGAGCATATTCGCGGCGAATTAGGCGACACCGTAGTAGCAATTGCAACCCAAGTAGAGCAAGTACTGAGTATTGCTCATGCGCTGCATAAAAAAATGAAAGGGCGAGTAGATTTAACCATGATCACTGCCCATGGCGATATTAAATCTCAGTTAGAATCGCTTATTTTTAAAGGTTTTGTGAGCCAGCATGGGGCGGATAAGCTCGGCGATTTAATTCGTTACTTAAAAGCGATTCAAAAACGACTAGAAAAGCTACCCGTTGACCCAAATCGTGATAGATTATGTGTGCTAGAGCTTGAAAAAGTGGCGCAAGAATATAAAAAACTGACGAATAAAACCCCTAAAGGAATGCCATTGCCTGACGATGTTGAGGCTATTTTTTGGATGCAGCAAGAATTACGCGTATCCTTATTTGCGCAAACCTTAGGTACACCTTATCCAATTTCAGCGAAACGTGTGTTAAATGCGATAAAAGAAATTGAATAATCCCTTTATTCGCTATTAAGCTAGGGTCTGTTGACCTTTGCTGATTGAAATTCGTTCAAACTAAGGGCGTTTTAATCACGGCGCGAGGTTTGTAACCTAGTGGGCTAAGTAAAAACCACACCACATAGGCTCTGCCTTGCCTAAATACCAAACAGGCTACTGCAAATTCAACCTTGAACGGTCAACAGACCCTAAGGGACTAACTTGAGAAGGAAATGACATTGCTATGTCCTCATTACTAAAACACCAAGCGCGACAATTGTTAGTGGTTGATGATGAGTATTTCAATTTTGAAATACTCAAAGCAGGGTTAGCATCAACATTTGATTTAAGCTATGCTGATTCTGGTAAAAGTTGTTTAGCATCTGCCATTGCTAATCCGCCTGATATTATTTTGCTTGATGTATGTATGCCGGGGCTTGATGGTTATGATACCTGTCGCATACTTAAACATACGCCAGAGACAAAACACATTCCGGTGGTGATGATATCAGGACTTGAGTCAGAGCTTGAGCAACAAGCAGGCTTTGACTCAGGGTGTGATGCTTACGTTGTAAAACCTTTTTCTATCGCCGTACTACGAGAAAAAATTAATAATATTGTGTAGAGGGAATTATGTTTACTGAAGATAAGCGAAACTACAGACGTATGCAGGTTAACACACCCGCTAAGTTAACCTCGATTGAGCCCGTCGCAGGACTAAGTTACACAGGCACCTGCCTTGACTTAAGTGCAACAGGGCTCTCCTTGCAGCTCGATGATTTATTAGAGCTTAACTCAATTTTATCGGTTGATATTGCATCAACCCATCCAAGCATTGCACCGTTAAAAGCCACTGCAAAGGTGATACGTGCCAGCACAGAAGAGGATGGCACGATAACCGCAGGGCTAGAAATTATTGAGTTTAACTAAAATTAGTGTTTAGTAAACCTTACAAATAAGGCCTTTAAGATAAAAGCCTTCAGGGTAGCTGCCCGCAATAGGGTGGTCAGCTGCTTGATTTAAGCGCTCCATGATCAGCAAATCTTTACCTGCATCAAGTGCTGCATCTGCAACCACTTTTTGAAACAAATTTTGTTCCATTAAACCAGAGCATGAGAAAGTAAGCAGTGTGCCGCCTGGTTTTAATATTTGCATCGCAATCATATTAATATCTTTGTAACCCCGACACGCCCCAGTTAACTGCGCTTTATTATCAGCAAATTTAGGCGGATCCATCACAATCGTATCAAACATCACGCCGTCTTCACGGTATTGGCGCAATAACTTAAATACATCTTGTTTTACAAAGTCGACTTTATTTAAATCAAGGTTGTTATGTTCAACATTGCGCTTTGCTGTATCAAGAGCTGGTTGTGAAACATCGACATTGGTTACATGCTTACAGCCACCACGCAGGGCATAAAGAGAAAACGTCCCCGTATAACTAAAGCAATTTAATACGGTTTTATCTTTTGAAAAACGCTCCAGCGCAGCACGGCTATCACGTTGATCTAAATAAAAGCCGGTTTTATGGCCTTCAAGAATATCAACTTCAATTTTTAAACCATTTTCTTCAATGATAACTGGCGCTGTGGGTTCATTACCCCAAAGCACTCCTTTAATTGGCTCCAAGCCTTCTTTAGTGCGCACATCTACATCTGAGCGCTCATAAATATTAGAGCCTGGGAAAATAGCCATTAATGCACCAACAATTTCACCTTTGTGGCGCTCAGCACCGGCACTGAGTAACTGACAAACCAAGGTGTTATCAAATTTATCTATGGTAACACCCGGTAAATAATCTGATTCTGCTGCACATAATCTAAAGCCGGTCAGTCCACCTTCTTCAATCGCATGACTACGCGCCTCTAAAGCACGACGTAGGCGACGCTCGAAAAAATGTTGATCTATGACTTCTTTTTCATCAAAGCTCCAAACACGCGCGCGAATTTGTGAATGCGGGCTGTAAGCCGCGGTGGCTAAAAACTTACCTTCACTGTCGTGTATGGTTACCGTCTCACCTAATCCAGGTTTACCTTTAATTTTTTTGATGGCTTTAGAAAATAACCAAGGGTGTTTTCTTTTTAATGATTTATCGCGACCAGCTTGCAGGTAAACGGCAGATGACATAGGGCTTCTCTGTAGTAATAAATAAGCGCTGTATTTTAGTCAAGCCAAGCGCAACATACAATGAATGTTTTGCAAGGGCCTTATAAATCGCGTTAAAGTAGGGGATATTACCTCGTTTAAATAGATTTTTGGAAGCTCGGTGAACAATTTAGCCCTTAGCCCTTCATTAAAGCAACTTAATCAGCAATGCAGAGAATTTATAACAGCGCTTATCCATGCTGATGTAGCCCATGATATTACCCATATTGAACGGGTAGTACGTGTTGCAGTTAAATTATGCACTGCTGAAAAAGCCAATATGAATGTTGTTTTACCTGCTGCGTGGTTACATGATTGTGTGGCCGTAGCAAAAAACCATCACGATAGGGCAAAAGCTTCAACGATGGCTGCCGATAAAGCGATTAGTTTTTTAGCGTCTATTGGCTATGATGAAGCGCTATTTGATGATATTCACCATGCTATTGCCGCGCATAGTTTTAGCGCCAATATTGCTATTAAAACCGTTGAAGCACAGATTGTACAAGATGCTGACAGAATGGATGCTTTAGGGGCTATTGGTGTTAGTCGTTGTATGAAAGTGGGGGGCTCAATAAGCCGACTTTTGTACAATCCTAATGATCCATTTTGTTTAGAGCGTGAACCTGATGATAAACAGTACACCTTAGATCATTTTTTTATAAAGTTGCTGCATATTGCAAAAAGTATGAATACACCTTCAGCTAAAGCTGAAGCACTTAGAAGAACAGATTATATGTATGATTTTTTAGAGCAGTTAAAATCTGAAATTGGAGGGTAAGACAGTGAGGCCAAAATTGAGCGGTATTGATCATTGTCATTTAAATGTTCAGAGCCTCACCCAAGCCGTTGATTGGTATGAAAAGGTGCTTGGTTTTACCGTAGTAGAGGAATTAGCATTTTGGAATGAAGAAGGCAAAGGCCCTTTAACGCTTGAAGATGAAAACGCATCCACACGTTTAGCTTTATTTGAGGCACCAGGGACAAGCAAAGGAATTGCTTTTGCTGCAGCCGGTGAGCAATTTATTGCGTGGTTAGCACATTTTGAGCAGCTTGGAATTAAAACGATACTGGCTGATCATGGCGTGACTTTTTCTATGTATTTTAAAGATAACAGTGGCAATAGCCATGAGATCACTTCCCATGACTACCGCATTATAAAACAGCATTTTCCAGCTGTAGCGTTAGGCTCTCACAATGCCAAAAGGGGCTAGGTCCTGTTGAACTTTGCGTAGTAATATTTATTCAAAAAAGAGACGATTTAATCGCGTTCTTGATGAGCCTTTTTTATCGCTAAAATAGCGTCTATTTTGCTAATAAAAAGATCAACCAGATGAGGGTCAAAGTGTTTTCCTGCTTGTTGTTGCATATGCTCTAGTGTTTGCTCAATGCTCCACGGCTCTTTATAAGGACGTTTTGATGTAAGTGCATCAAATACATCAGCAATCGCTACAATCCGCCCCTCAATGGAGATTTCCTCGCCTTTTAACCCATTAGGATAACCTGTGCCATCCCATTTTTCATGATGTTCAATAGCCAACACATGGGCAAGTTGCAGTAAGGGGGAAGGTGAGTTAGCCAATATTTTAGCCCCTATAGCGGCATGCTCTTTCATGTGTGCAAATTCGTCGGGGGTTAATTTGCCAGGTTTTAACAGTATCGAATCAGGAATACCTATTTTTCCGACATCGTGCATTGGCGCAGCTTGACGTAATAATTCTGCGTGTTGTTCATTCATTCCCAACGCTAAAGCAAGTACTTTGCTGTATTGGCTCATTCGTGCAATATGCTCACCCGTATCGGTATCTTTATACTCTGCCGCGCGACCCAATCGCTCAACTAAATCTACATGTGCTTGTTTTAGTTGCTCGGCTTGTACTAAAGAAAGATGAGTTTTTACCCTTGCCTTTACAATCGCAGGGCTAATAGGTTTGGTTATATAGTCAACCGCACCTAGCGAAAACCCTTCCGATTCATCTTGTTCTTGCGTGAGGGCGGTGACAAAAATGACCGGAATGTGTGCGGTTTTAGGATTAGCTTTTAAAATTTTGCACACTTCAAAGCCATTCATATCTGGCATCATTACATCAAGTAAAATGAGTTTTGGCGGATCGTTTTCTATTAATTGCAGTGCCACAGCCCCCGATTTAGCAAACGATAAACGGTAGTTACTCGCTAAGACCTCGCGCATTACTTTTAAATTTGCAGGTTCATCATCGACGATTAATATTCGCGCCTGACTTATCGATTGATCCATCGGTATCCTCAGAAGAGCTAGTTATTGAGTGTTGTTAATAATGCGTTGAGCTGTGTTTGTGCATTATCAAATTCAAAGTCATTAAACTGCTCATAAATATTTAAAATAGCAACTTTGTGTTGTTCGGGTGTTATTCTTACAATATAACTTAATAACGTATCATCCAACTCTGCTCGTTTAGCTTGGCTGAGTAAAAGCGTTAATTGGTGAATAAATTCAGCATCTGACACGGTTTCTTTTTGTAATTCATTCTCTTTAAAAGCAATGTGTAAGTGTGATAATTCATCTGCTAGCTGCTGCCACTCTTGCTGACATTTTAATATGCACTGAGTATAACTGGCTATATCACGTTGTTTTTCAGCTTGCGCAATTAAGTAAGATAAATTATTGAGCGCTAAATTACCGGCAAGGCCTTTTAAATTATGCAAAATATGAGCATGATGCTTATCGTTTAGCTTAGTGGTCGCCAAGGTTTGCATACTATTTTGATGCTGAGCTAAAAAGAGTACAACCTCTTTGAGATGTTTCTCTTTGCTGCCCCACATTTTTTCGCCTTTACTAAAATCTATACGAAGTTTTGAATCTATTGGATCGTTAGTTACTAACTGGCTGATAGCAAGCCCAAGCACCCGTGCTATTTCTTGGTTGAGTTGGTTTATGTCAACGGGTTTGGTTGTAAAACCATTCATACCCGCTTGTTTGGCTGTTAGCTTATCTTGCTGTAGCACACTGGCCGTTAAGGCAATTATTGGCGTGTGCTTTAGTTGTTTTTGCTGCTCTAAAGAGCGAATTGATGCTGTGGCACTGATCCCATCACATTTAGGCATATGAATATCCATTAGGATAATATCAAAGCGATGCTGATTAAACATGTCAATGGCCTCAAAACCATTATTTGCTTTACTTACCTGATGGCCTGCTTGGGAAAGCATAATAGTGAGTAGTTCGATATTTTGTTCAATATCATCCACCACTAAGATTTTTAATGGGGGTAAGTTAAATGCGTTTTTACTAATGGCTTGCACCTGACTTTTTTCGCCTGGCTCAAGCCCAACAGTAAAGGAAAAACAGCTACCTTGACCAAGGGTACTTTGTGCATATATTTTGCCGCCCATTAATTCAACCAGCTGCTTACTAATTGTTGTGCCAAGCCCTGTGCCACCAAATCGGCGTGTTGTGGTGCCATCTGCTTGCTCAAAGGGTTTAAAAATAGCCTCAAGGCGACCTTTTTCGATACCTATACCACTATCTTGTACTTCAAATAAAATGGGTTGATTGGGTTTATGAGTAACCGAAACAGTAACATGGCCTTGCTCAGTAAACTTTATCGCATTGCCGATTAAATTGGTTAGCACTTGGCGTAAACGCGTATCATCACCAAAATAAAATGGATTTATATTGTCAGCTATTTTTAAAATGAGCTGTAAGTCTTTTCGTTTTGCATCAAGCCAAAATGTCGACACAATATTATCGAGCAATTCTTGCAAGTTAAAATGTACTTTTTGAATTTCGAGTTTACCTTTCTCTAGCTTTGCTGAGTCAAGGATATCGTTGAGTAAATGCAATAAAGAACGCGCAGCGTTATTAACGGTAATAATTTGTTTTTGTTGTTCTTTATTAAGCGGACTATCCATTAAAATATCACTAAAGCCAATAATTGCATTCATGGGGGTACGTATCTCATGGCTCATATTTGCCATAAAAGACTGTTTAGCTTGCGCGGCTGCTTCAGCCTCGTATTTAGCTTGCTTTAAGCTTTGCTCATATTCATGGCGCTTGGTTATATCAACTAAAACGCCATCAACCCAGCGTGTATCATCTTTAGAGTTAGTGATAATACTTGCTTGATCGAGTACCCAAATAATATTGCCGTTGCGATGGCGAATGCGGTACTCAATTGAGTATTGACTGGTCGATGCAACTGCTTGATCAATCGCTAAAGAAATCGCCGCTTCATCTTCTTTAACAATAAGCTCGGCAAAGGTAATACGCTGCTCAGTAAATTCTTCAGCGCGATAACCCGTCAGTTCATAGACGCTAGGGCTGATAAACAACATACTCCAGTGTTCATCTAACAAGCAGCGAAATACCACACCGGGCATATTGTTCATCAAGGTACGGTATTGTCGCTCTTTTTCAATTAAGCTTTGTTGTAACGCTCTTTGCTCAGTTAAATCGGTAATAAAGCCCACAAACAATGTTTCAGTTTGTAATTGCTTTACTTCACCAATCCCTAAGCGAATTGGAAATTGATGACCATTTTTATGTTTTGCCCACACATCGCGATTAACACCAATAACACGTTTTACCTCATGGTTTGTTGTATTTTTTAAAAAAGCATCGTGTTGATTAGCAATATCATCAGCCATTAATATTTTTACATTCTGGCCAATAACCTCATTATCTTGCCAGCCAAAAATTGTTTCTGAGGCTTTATTAAAGCTCAAAATAGTGCCTTTAATATTGATAGTAACGATGCCGTCAATGGCAGTTGATAAAATAGCATCAAGGCGAGACTCTTCAGCTGATTTTTTCCCTAACAGCATTCTGTAACGGATCATGCCATTGATGATCACAACCACCGCTGTTAATAAAAGCGTGGCGAACGACACACTAATAGCAATAAAGGTTAGATGTGATTGGTTTGTTTGCTCGTTAATTATCGGGCTTGTTGCAATAAATCGCGTAGCAGCCATGCCCATATAATGCATACCAGCCACGGCAAGGCCAAGAATAAGGGCGCAAATAATACGATTATGCACAGGCGTTAATTTTTTAAAGTGTGCTGGTAAATGAAAACGTGCATAGAGACTTATAAAAGACAGCAGCACTGCAACAACAATTGAAGCGCCAAACCATATTGGATCATAACGAAGTAAAGGACTTAATTGCATCGCTGCCATACCGCTGTAATGCATGGTGCCAACACCCGCGCCAAATAAAAGAGAGCTTAGAATTAAATTGATAATACGAGGGTTAGAGCTATATGTTTTCAAACAAGAAAAAGCAATGGTACATGCCAGTAACGCCGGTATAAACGACACAAAAGTGAGTGTGGGGTCGTATTCAATTGTAGTGCACAAAGAAAATGCGAGCATAGCAATAAAGTGCATGCTCCAGACCCCTCCGGCAAGGACTAAGGCTGCGGTTATATTGGCTAACTTTCGATAAGATTTAAAATGTGTATTATTTGCTAAATCGATAACGTGCAAAGAAAAATAAGCTGCAAAAATTGCGGTGAGTATAGATAGTGTCACTAAACTTGGGTCGTATACACCATTAATAATTAGGCTTGGATCTGGTTCGTTTATAAAAAAATTAGCTAACATCAATCATTCACATAATAACTCTTAAATTCAGTCTAATATAAAATACAATAATAATCACAAGGTATTGAGTTATAAATTACAAAAGCAACGTAAGTGTTTTAAGCTCTAAACCATACTATTAATTGAGTAGCACTAAATGCATTGTTATTAAAATGGCATTTAGTGGGGATTATTTATAGATCAGCCGTTATGGTACAAGGTAAAATAAAACCCAGTGGTTAATTATAAATAGGCAGCATTCATTGTTGGATTACACTTTAAAGCGTAGTAAGCGAAGAAAAACAGTGGCTATCAAAGTCGCACAACGTGAGCTTACGGTATATGCGCCCCATTTTGTAACGAAAACACAAATTAATGAATGGCTGTTAAGTAAACAGGACTGGATTGATGCTCAGTTACATAAGCAACAAATTCAAGCCGATACACGACAGTTTCCACTCAAAACCCAGAGTATTAAATTATTTAATGAAGCTGTTAATGTGCAATTTGAAAACGCAGCACGCACTCAATGGCAGCAGCACAATGAAAGCCAAACGCTGTTACTGAGTATTTCTTCACGTGTAAAGCATCAAACGCAAATGTATCAAAGTTTGCTAGAGCAGTTTTTGCATGAGAAATTAGAAAGTTATATTGAAATGCGAGTTAATGATTATTGTCAGCTGATGGGTGAAAAGCTACCGAGTAATATTCGTATTCAATTGTATAAGCGTCGCTGGGGTAGTTGTAATCGTAGGCGTGAACTAACCTTCAACTTACACTTGGCAAGTGCACCGACATGGGTCATTGACTACGTGATTGTTCATGAATTAGCACATTTAAAATATTTAAATCACAGCGCTCAATTTTGGCAACGTGTGGGATTATTTTATTCAGATTATAAACAAGCAAGTAACTGGTTAAACAATCATGGTATGAGTTTACAGTGGGTATTTGAATAAAAAGAAATAAGGTAGAGAAGAGAAGTGGTGGAGGGAGCTGGATTCGAACCAGCGAAGGCTGAGCCGTCAGATTTACAGTCTGATCCCTTTGGCCGCTCGGGAACCCCTCCACACTAATTGTTATTGCATTTTGCCCCACTTAACTTAGCCTAAGAAAAGTGGTGGAGGGAGCTGGATTCGAACCAGCGAAGGCTGAGCCGTCAGATTTACAGTCTGATCCCTTTGGCCGCTCGGGAACCCCTCCAATGCAACGCCGCAGATAATAGCAAACTTCTTATTTAAGTAAAGAAAAAAGCTAAAGAAAATTCAAATTTAGCCGATAAATACTTATTAATTAGTTAAATAGGCTAAAGTCTATGCAGATTGGTGATTTGTTAATCACGGAGAGCCAGTTAAAAACAAGGCTTAACGAAAGTGTGCACGAAAACCGCCGAGGCGAGTTTGCACTTTTATTAGCAATGCTCTCTCACGATGCACTCGATTTTAGTGAATTCCACCTACCCAAAAGTGACACTAAGCATTATCATGCCGATGAAGATGCTCTGCGTAAACAATTTGGCGCAGGTCCAAAGCAGCCATTAGCGCCAGATACCTTTAATATGTTAATTGGTAAAAATAACACAGAGCTTTTAGCAAAAATGGGAAGCGCTGTAGGGATGAGTGATATAAAGTTAACTCAGTGCTTAAAGCCTGAGCCATTTAATATTCGTGATGATAAAAACCACATTCCATTGACTGTCATTGATAACTGTGAATTAGCGGTACGTCGACGAATTCAAAATACCAACATCGAGCTATCAAACCCTCAAATGGATGCGGTGGCATTTTATGATGATTTACAAAATGAAGCTATCCACCAGCCATTACATTTGTTTAGTGCCTAATTATATGTGTTCAATTGCTGCTTTATACATGCCATTTGATTGTAATAAACTGTGTTTATAATAGAAAGTAACTATTGGTTTTATAAGTGCTTTATTTTAATAACTGATTTAATATAAAAAAAGCATCCAAAATTTAAATGCAATTGCTATAATGGCGCAAATGGTATGACATTAAATGCCATTATCATTAAACCAAGGTAATTAGGAACGTAATGAAGAAAACATTCACGCTGAATCATGAGAAAATCAAATACCCTCGTATGGTTGATGCTGCAAAGCATGAAGTGAAAAAATATTTGAAAAGAGAACGTAATAAAACTTTACCTATTGATGCCGACTACTGGGCATTTGATTGTAAGTTTGGTAACACGGCTGAAGAAGCGCAAGTGGTTCACGTTGCTGAAATTAACAATCACATCAGTGAAATTGAAAAGCAAGGTTTAACTTCTTTTTACTTAGAGATTTTAGCAAGACCTGCACAGCGTCAAGATTTCGATGAAGATGATGGCGAATAAAACGCTAATTTGCGTTTAGTGTAGTTTTTGAAAATGGGCCTTGTGGCCCATTTTTTGTAGCTGTTATTTATACACTATGACATTTTTTGTATTTTTTATTACTGCCACAAGGGCACGTATCATTGCGTTTTACTTTAATATCGGCAACCGGTGTAATCTCACCATCAAGGTATCGCCATTGCCCATCTTCTTTAATAAACCTTGAATTTTCTGCCAACTGGCAATATAAATCTTGATAAAAGTAGTGAGCTTTAAATGTAACAAATCCTGTTTCATCATTATAACCAGAGTCTAATACGGTTAAGTTTATAAAACGGCAACTATTTGCAAAATCTTTAATTTCTGAAATTGAATTTTCAGCTTGTTTTTCTTTTGCATAACTTTCACGAACAAAAACCGCGTTTTTAACAGCATAAGCACTGTAGCGTGCACGCATAAGTTGCTCTGGTGTGTGTGGCTGTTTGGTTTTTAAATGAAAAGGCTCGCAGCAATCAGCATAAGGTTGCTGACTGCCACAAAAACATAATAGGGCGTTAGAAGTCATGATAAATGTACTGTGTATTAAAACGCTAGTTTATCAAGCTTATTGCGTAAGTGAAATCTCAGGGTGAGCGCTTTTTTTGCTAAAGCAATACAACTTAGTGCGCGTATGGCTCAAGTTTAATGATAACTGCGACAGTTGTTGGTTATTTATTATGTCAGTCCAGGTGATCACCGCGGCAAAATTTCCATTGTGAAGTGCAGAACTTAAAACATACTCTAAATTAACTAAATGCTTTTGACGAATAACCAGTAATTTACTGGTATCAATTGAGCATGAATCAAGTAGCGCTTTGCTCGGTACGTTATCGGGTGCTATTAACAGTGTCCATGCGTTTAGGCTGTTGTATTGGTGTAATACTTTTAATAACTCAAACGTTGCTGAAATTTCATCTTCAATTTGTACAACGTTAACACAATCTGATTGGTCATCTTGCTGGTAGCTTTTAACTGTTCTTACGGTAATTGGCTGTAACATAATCTTCTCACTCACTGGGTTTTTATACAGTACATTCATACAGTAGTTTATACAGTTGTTTGGTGCAAGTGTTTTTTGCTATTTTTTTGTACAGTTATTCATCTTAAAACGCGACAGTTACTATAAATATATAAATAATCTATATATAACAATGGTTTAATTTTTATTGAAAGTTAATGCCCACAGAATTAATTTTAAGGCTGGGAGCAAATAAATACAGATGAACAGGGGGTATACAGTAGTTTAAATTAATTAAGCGTGCTTGTTTTGGCTATAAACGCTTAATTAATTTACAGATGAAATGAGTTTTAGGGCAGTGAAATTATTTTTCGCTACTAGAGGGGATCAAATGTGAAAATTGTAACTGGTGAATTTGTTCATACAGGCTGGCTGCGTAGCATTGAGCATCTTTAAGTCGTTTGGTACTAATATGTTTTCGTATATCGCTCATTGCTTCTATGGCGGGTTCATAGCCTTGACTACTGGCTAAGCTAAGCCACGCAGCACCATGAAATACACTTTGCGGCACACCTTGTCCTTTTATAAAAAACAGCCCTAAATAAAACTGCGCGCGATAATTTCCTGCCATTGCTGCCAAACGCATCCATTTTGCGGCTAAGGCGCCTTGTTCATTTTTAAGGTAATAAAGGGCTTTATTTAATGTGTCTTGATCGGTGTTTTTAGAGCTCGCAGGGAGATTTGCATCGCTTGGTTGCGTTACAAAAGAAAGAATGTTGTCTAATTGTTGCTCTAAGTCTTGGCCACTTGGTGTCGTTTTGATCATGCTACTTCGTTTGTTATTTTAATCACTTAGCTAGTTTAGTATATAGCAAGGTAAAATGTCCTGTAAAAAGTTATTTTTATGCTAAAATCTCGCCACTTTTTACAACCACAAGTTTATTATGCTCGAAGCCTTATTCAAAATCCGTGCAAATGATTCTTCGGTTCGCCGTGAATGTATTGCCGGTATGACTACATTTATTACGATGGTTTATATCGTATTCGTAAACCCAGCTATGCTTGCTGAAGCGGGTATGGACCAAGGTGCTGCCTTTGTTGCCACCTGTATTGCTGCTGCAATAGGGTGTTTTATTATGGGTTTGTGGGCCAATTATCCACTGGCATTGGCACCGGGTATGGGATTAAATGCATTTTTTACCTATGGTGTTGTATTAGGTATGGGTTATAGCTGGCAAGCTGCGTTGGGCGCGGTATTTATGTCAGGGTGTATATTTTTAATTCTAAGCTTATTTAAGGTGCGAGAGTGGATTATTAATGCAATCCCTCTGGTGCTCAAGCAAGCAATAGCAACGGGTATTGGCGCATTTTTAGCTCTCATCGCACTTAAAAGTGCCGGTATTATTGTATCAAGTCCTGCAACACTGGTGCAGTTGGGTGATATTACCTCGCCTGGTCCTTTATTGGCTATTTTCAGCTTTTTTGTTATTGCTGCACTGCTTTATCGCGATTTTAAAAGTGGCGTACTGATTAGTATTTTACTAGTCACCGCGATTGCTGTGTCTATGGGGTTAGTGGAGTATCATGGTGTTATTGCTATGCCACCTTCTATCATGCCGACCTTTATGCAACTGGACTTTAGTGCCGCGTTTGAACTGTCGATGTTGAGTGTTATTTTTGCGTTTTTATTCGTTGATTTGTTTGATACCTCAGGCACGTTAGTTGCGGTAACTCAGAAGGCTGGTTTAGCAGATAAAAACGGTAATATGCCGCGTTTAGGTCGTGCATTAAGCGCCGACAGCACAGCAACCATTGCAGGTGCAATGCTCGGTACTTCAACAACCACGTCATACATTGAGTCTGTTGCAGGTGTATCTGTTGGTGGTCGAACGGGTTTGACCGCTGTGGTTGTGGGTTGCTGCTTTTTACTGATGATGTTTTTTGCGCCTTTAGCTCAAATGGTGCCTGCATACGCAACCGCGGGAGCTATTTTATATGTATCTGTATTGATGCTACAAAACTTAAAGTTTGTAAATTGGGATGACATGACTGATGCAATTCCGGTGAGTGTTGTATTATTAATGACACCGCTGACGTTCTCAATTGCACACGGTATTGCACTTGGTTTTATTTCTTATACGGCGGTAAAAGTGCTGTGTGGCAAAAAAGATCAGGTAAGCATTAGTGTTTGGATTTTAACTGCCTTGTTTATTGTTAAGTTCGCATTTTTATCTTAATGCAGGCAGCTTGTTAGAATATGTATATGTCCTAGTATGTAAACACAAAGTGGGGCAAAATCCTATTCAAAAAAAAGCCCATGCAACTGCATGGGCTTTTTTATTTAGAAAGGAGTTACCATTTCTTTTTAGGTGCAAATAATACGTCTAAATCATCTTGCTCTTGTTCGTTCTTTTTCTTCAATGATGTAGCATTTGATGCCTTGAGTTCATTACTTATCGTTTCAAGGTAGCCTTCAACTTCAGCTCGTTTTGCCGTAATGTAATCGTCATTAAATGAAACACTGTTAAGTGTGGCAGCTGCTTTTTCAAAGTACTGCCTAGCAGAGCCTATCATTCCAGCTGTTTGCGCTGATAACCCTCGTTTTATTTGGCTTTCAATGTTGATTCTTAGTTGTAGCTTTTCAAGGCGTTTGTCTTCTGCAATAAATACCTGGCTGTCTACTTTGCCTTTATTATGCTCAGAACGAATAATAGTGCGTAACTTTTTAATGCCTTGTATCAGCGATATCAGTTGTTTGTCGTTGCCTGGTAATACAAAGCCATCTGAACCGTCTTGAATTGGGTTTTGTAGTCGCTCTTTTGCTTCTTTTAAGCGGTTTTTTAGTCCACTACCTCCGCTTGAAATAGACACCATTTGACTGAGTGCATCATGAATTCGTCGTTGTAATATTCGCTGAGTTGCCTCTGAAAGTGGAATGTTGGCGCTATTCATTAATGCTTCTTCGGTTTCTTCAATGATTGCTTTTTGTTTTGTTAACTCTTTGCGTCGTTCAGCTTCTTGTTTTTCTTTGTGTTGCTGAACAGCACTAACCCATAGTGCAATGACTATAAGTGCAACAATTAATACAATTATAATGGAAACTATCATGTTATAATTCTCAAATTCTTAACCTTATTATCTAATCTTACATTAAATATATAAAAGGTGGGAAACTTTGCTCAGATTAACTGAAAAAAGCGTCACCATAAAGCGTTTAAATCTTAATATGTTATGTTTCGATTGCTGATAATCATTGCTACCTCAAGTTTATTTATTGTGTTAACCTGAAATTTCAACAAATTAATTGTTATATTATGTAACATTAATCAGCCTTTTATATAGCTACCTATAGTTAGGGTGCGCTTTTATCTGTCAATGTGAATTATAACGAAACTACATAGCCATGAAATTACAACAACTTAGATATATCGTAGAAGTTCAAAATCATAAATTAAATGTTTCAGCTACGGCTGAGAGTTTATTTACCTCCCAGCCTGGTATTTCTAAGCAAGTACGTATGTTAGAAGATGAGCTCGGTGTACAAATTTTTGGCCGCAGTGGTAAGCATTTAACTCATGTTACTGGCGCTGGCGAGGAAATCATTAACATATCACGCGAAATACTCTCAAAAGTTGAGGGTATTAAAGCGGTTGCGAATGAACATACTTTACCGGATCAAGGCAAACTTAATATTGCTACCACGCATACACAAGCACGGTATGCGTTACCGAGTGTAATTAAAGGCTTTACTCAAAAATACCCTGCGGTATCACTGCATATGCATCAAGGTACACCACAGCAAATATCGGATGCAGCCGCTCGCGGTGATGCTGACTTTGCCATTGCCACAGAAGCGCTTCATTTATATTCAGATTTAGTAATGCTGCCTTGCTACCATTGGAATCGTAGTATTGTGGTTGCTAAAGATCATCCCCTTGCGAAAAAAGTGGATAATTTAACAGTGGCTGATATAGCCCAATACCCACTCATTACTTACGTATTTGGCTTTACAGGTCGTTCGGAGCTCGACAAAGCATTTAATGCTTACGGATTAGAGCCACATATTGTATTTACTGCCACCGATGCCGATGTCATTAAAACGTATGTGCGTTTAGGGCTAGGTGTGGGTGTGGTTGCATCTATGGCAATTGATCAGGTAAACGACAGCGACTTAGTGTGCATTGATGCTAGCCATTTATTTGAGGCGAGCACGACTAAAATTGGCTTTAGAAAGGGCAGTTTTTTACGCACCTACATGTATGACTTTATCGAACGTTTTGCACCGCATTTAACTAAAGAGCGAGTAGAGCGTGCGAGTTTACTGCGTAATCAAGAAGATGTTGATAAGTTATTTGCTGATATTGAATTGCCGGTTAAGTAACCGCCATAAACAGCAATGAAAAGCCGCTTAGTTTTGCAACTAAGCGGCTTTTTTGTGCTATGTAATTAACCTGAACTGTGGATAATAAATCCATCTCAAGCAGCTATTTTCAGCGCTAACTGCGTTGAATTTACTTGCAATAGGCTAGCTATTGACGCGTAATTTCGCCTTGTTTTCACTAAAAATCTCTAGCTAGAGAAAATAAACATAAATATCATTTTGATCCAATATGTTAGTAAATCTCTTAACCAGAGTTCAGGTTAATTAGCACTCGATAATATTAACGGCCAGTCCACCGCGAGCGGTTTCTTTGTATTTTGTTTTCATATCGTTACCTGTATCGAGCATGGTTTTTATTACTTTATCCAGCGATACTTTTTGCTCACCACTACCGCGTATAGCAAGGCGCGACGCATTAATTGCTTTAATAGCGCCCATTGCATTACGTTCAATACAGGGGACTTGCACTAAGCCGCCAACAGGGTCACAGGTTAACCCTAAGTTATGTTCCATACCAATTTCAGCGGCATTTTCTACGTGTACAACGTTACCACCAACAATTTCAGTAAGTGCGCCTGCGGCCATTGAACAAGCAACACCGACTTCGCCTTGGCAACCCACTTCAGCACCAGAAATAGAGGCATTCTTTTTATATAAAATGCCTATTGCAGCGGCAGTTAATAAGTAGCGGGTAGCAATATCACGGTCTACTTCTTTAATAAAAGTATGATAATACATTAATACTGCAGGTAAAATTCCGGCTGCGCCATTTGTGGGGGCAGTTACTACACGTCCTCCGGCTGCATTTTCTTCGTTTACAGCTAATGCGAATAAATCAACCCAATCCATGGCGCGCAGCGGATCGTTACTGACTTCTACATTTAGCTTTAAATATAAGCTTGGCGCACGGCGTTTTACTTTTAATCCGCCAGGTAAAATACCTTCGGTGCGCATACCTCGCTCAATACAGGCTTTCATTACTTGCCAAATATTAAATAGCTCATCTTTAATGGCTTCTTCACTGCGTAGCGTCTTTTCGTTTTTCATCATTAACGTTGATACGCTGTAACCCGACTCTTTACACATTTCGAGTAATTCTTTAGCCGAGCCAAACGGGAACGGGGCTGGGTTTTCTTCACGGATATCTAAAGCAGCTTGTTTTTCTTTTTCAAACTCTTCATCCGTAACAATAAATCCGCCACCAATAGAGTAGTAAACTTTGCTATATACTTTTTCGCCGTTGTTATAGGCAATAATTTCCATTGCGTTGGAATGTTTAGGGAGTGTCTTTCTGCGATGAAAAACAATCGCGCCCTGCTTAGGGAATTTAGCTTTGTGAGTTTGGTTTAGGTAAATAACCTGTTCTTTTTCAATTTTAGCGAGTATGTCATCCACTAAATCGGCATCAATGGTTTCAGGATCATACCCTGCTAAGCCAAGTATCACTGCTTTACCAGAGCCGTGGCCAACACCTGTTTGGCCAAGCGAGCCGTAAAGCTCTACTTTTACATCGGTCACATTTGCTAATAGTTGTTGTTCGTTTAGGTCATTAACAAATAAGCGTGATGCACGCATTGGGCCAACGGTATGTGACGATGAAGGGCCAATACCAATGCTAAACATATCAAATGCACTGATCATAATGTGTGTCTCTACTTAGTTTTCTCAGCATTAAGCTGTTCTTTGAACGGTCGACTATAATAACGTGGAAACGCAGGTGTGTAACCCTTATTAGTAAAGATTTAAACTGGTATGGCGAGTTGTTTTGTAAAGTTTTTAATAATGCTGGCTGTGGCTCCCCACAAAAGCCCATGTGGGGTGATAAAGCCATTTAAGGTAATGATTTTTCCACCTCGTTCAAAGGGCAAAGGTTGCCAGTTAGCCGCGTTATTCAGCGCTTTTATAGAGAGTAAAAAGCTAGCTTGCACTTCGTTGTGGTCGTTTTCCCACACTGTTTCTTTTTTAATTAAGCCTACAAAGGGGCGTATAGTAAATCCGGTCAGGGTTGAATATTCAGGTAACTGACCTAACACATGGACATTTTGCGGGGCAATATTAAGCTCTTCATGTAATTCACGCAGTGCGGTGGTGCGTAGGTTAACATCATCAATTTCAAACTTGCCGCCCGGTAAACAAATCTCCCCAGGGTGGTGATGAAGGTAGGTTGGTCGCTTACACAATAAAATATGTGCTTCGTTATCTATATCAATCAATGGCAGCATTACTGCGCTTGCGCGCTTTTTTTTATTATCTTTGAGCTGATCCACGGCTAAACTGCGGTTTAATTGAAAACGAGCCGAAATGGTTTCACTATTCAAAGCGACCTTCATTTAATATAGGAAGTATTTTATTTACTTTATCGTAAGTTTCTTGATATTCCAATTCGACTTTTGAATCAGCAACAATACCACCCCCAGCCCAACAATATATTTGTTGTTGATGTGTGACTAAAGTTCGAATAGTAATACTGGTATCCATATTGCCGCAGCCACTAATGTAACCAATAGAGCCACAATAAATGCTACGTCTATGTGGCTCTAGTTCTTCTATTATTTCCATGGCACGGACTTTTGGTGCGCCTGTAATTGAACCACCGGGAAACGCAGCTTCCAGCTGATCAACCGCTGTTTTACCCTCATCAAGGGTTGAGGTGACCGTACTCACTAAATGGTGTACCGCCGGAAAACTTTCAATAGCAAATAATGAGGGCACAATAACCGAGCCCGGTTTAGCGACTTTTCCTAAATCATTTCGCAGCAGGTCCACTATCATGACATTTTCGGCGCGGTCTTTACTCGAATTTGCCAGCAAGGTCGCTTGTTTTGCATCCTCAAGGGCATCTGCTTTGCGAGGTAAAGTCCCTTTAATGGGTTTTGTTTCTACTTTATTGTCGTGTACTGCAATAAAACGCTCGGGTGAGATTGACAAAATAGCGCCCTGAGGATGATTAATAAAACTAGAAAAAGGCGCTTTATTAGCCTGAGTTAATTTAACATAGGCGCTCCAAGGCGAGCCTTGGTAATGTGCGCTAAAACGCTGCGCTAAGTTAATTTGATAGCAATCACCACTTTTTAGGTATTCTTCAATCGCGGCAAACTTTTCGCTATAGCTAGTCTGACTCATATTTGACTGCCACGGTGATGTAAGCGAAAAGCTTTCATGTTTAGGTGGTTGCGCTAAATATTGCTGATATAGCCAAAGGCGGTCTACATTGGGCTGCGAAACATAAAACCACGTGCGCAGTTGTTTATCGTAAATCAGTGCATCGAGGTAAAGTCCAACCGCCATTTGCGGTAAATTTATGTCGTGTAAAGCGCTGCTTTGTAGTTGCTCTATAGTACGGCCTAAGTCATAGCCAAAATAACCCAGCCAGCCACCATTAAAAGGTAAGTTGTTGGCAGCTTTATTGCTGTCTAACTTTGCCAGTTCATTATTCATTATTTCAAAGCAGCTTTTTATGTTTGGCTGGTTATTAAAAACGCTTTGATTATTTTCGACTTCAAGGGTGCTCTGGGGGTCAATCGCAATAATGTCAAAACGACTGTTTATGTGATCACTATCACCCGAATCTAAT
This sequence comes from Pseudoalteromonas sp. APC 3250, assembly GCF_030407915.1. Lineage (NCBI taxonomy): Bacteria > Pseudomonadati > Pseudomonadota > Gammaproteobacteria > Alteromonadales > Pseudoalteromonadaceae > Pseudoalteromonas > Pseudoalteromonas sp. APC 3250. Next base: position 490,260 of record NZ_JASDCM010000001.1, on the reverse strand, counting down.
AAAATGGCGTAAGGCAAATGAGCAAAATGCGAAAATACCTCAATACAATTTTGTGATATGGCTAATTCAACACAATTTTTTTTATTGTTTAGCATTTACTACCCCTATAAGAACTGGCTCCAAACGGGCTGGGAGGGTATCATAAGTCAAATTTATTTGGCAGCGTTTAGTGAGCGCTGTAGTTGAAAACAGTTCGAACCACCGTCACGGGTTTGATATCGCTTACGTGCTGCGTGAGTAACAACAACTTAAGGAACCACTATGAGTACAATTCGTCAGCAAGACTTTATAGATAGCATTGAAGATGCCTTGCAATACATCTCGTTTTACCATCCTCTTGATTTTGTTCAAGCACTAGAGAAAGCGTATAACAAAGAACAAAGTAAAGCCGCTAAAGATGCGATTGCGCAAATTTTAATTAACTCGCGTATGTCGGCAGAAGGTAAGCGCCCACTGTGTCAAGATACCGGGATCATCACTTGTTTCGTAAAAGTAGGGATGGATGTTAATTGGGATAAAACCGACTTAACAGTACAACAAATGGTTGATGAGGGAACGCGTCGTGCGTACTTAAATCCAGATAACCCTTTACGTGCATCGATTGTTGCAGATCCTGCGGGAACACGTAAAAACACTAAAGATAATACGCCATCAGTGGTTCACATTGACTTAGTTGCAGGCGATAAAGTCGAAGTGATGGTCGCTGCTAAGGGCGGCGGCTCAGAAAACAAAAGTAAAATGGTGATGTTAAACCCATCTGACGATGTGGCTGAGTGGGTAGAAAAAACGCTACCAACAATGGGGGCGGGTTGGTGCCCACCAGGCATGCTAGGCATAGGTATTGGTGGCACGGCAGAAAAAGCAGCGGTAATGGCCAAAGAGTCATTAATGGATCCGGTTGATATTCATGAACTAATTGAGCGCGGCGCAGAAACAACAGAAGAAAAGCTGCGTTTAGAAATCTTTGAACGTGCGAATAAATTAGGTATTGGTGCGCAAGGCCTTGGCGGTTTAACCACGGTTGTTGATATTAAAATTAAAACGGCGCCAACTCACGCGGCTTCAAAGCCAGTGGTTATGATCCCAAATTGTGCTGCTACGCGCCACGTTCACTTTACCCTTGATGGTTCAGGCCCTGCGAATTTAAAAGCACCTAAATTAGAAGATTGGCCAGAAGTGACTTTCGAAGTGGGTGAGGGCACACGCCGTGTTAATTTAGATACTCTTACTAAAGAAGACACTAAAGAATGGAAAATGGGTGAAACCGTTTTACTCTCAGGTACTATTTTAACGGGTCGAGATGCTGCTCATAAGCGTCTTCAGGATATGATCAACTCAGGGGAAGGTTTACCTGAAGGTGTTGATTTTGATAACAAGTTTATTTATTACGTTGGCCCTGTGGATGCAGTAGGCGATGAAGCAGTAGGTCCAGCGGGTCCTACAACGGCAACTCGTATGGATAAATTTACCGACATGATGTTAGAAAAAACCGGCATCGTGGGAATGATTGGTAAAGCTGAACGAGGCCCTGCAACGGTTGAGTCTATTAAAAAGCACCAGTCAGTGTATTTGATGGCGGTAGGCGGTGCGGCTTACTTAGTATCTAAAGCTATTAAAAAAGCACGTGTTGTTGCCTTTGAAGATTTAGGTATGGAAGCTATCTACGAATTTGAAGTAGAAGATATGCCAGTAACAGTTGCCGTAGACAGTGAAGGAGCAAATGCTCACACCCAAGGCCCTGCTATTTGGAAAGCAAAAATTGAAGAGCTAGACAGCAAAATGAAGTAAATTTTTACTTAAAAAGCAATCATATAAGCGAGCACTGTGTGCTCGCTTTTTTATTTACTTTTACATTTGCAAAGACTTATACACCTCAGACCAGTTTATGCTGCGTAGGCAATTAGTGTATAAGCCACTGTATTTTAAGCTGTAGTATACTTTTTTAGGGTGTATGGTTAAGTTTACAAATAACTGCAAGGTGACGTTCACGTAAGCGTAAGCTTTAATTGCGATGGTGTTTTTAGCTTTTATACTTAATCAAATGGTTATTTTTGGAATTTTTATGCTTACTTTTAACGATAAGCCATTTTATTTTTCACTTTGACGCGCTTTATTTGGTTTATCTACTCATAGTGTGGCGAACCATTAACTGAAGTGATAAAGTCTCGACAATTTGTAGCGTGCTTGCCCAAAAGGGCCCATTATTTTCGGAGTATTTAAAGTGGTTGTATTTAATCAAGTTGAATTTGATAACCATGAACAAGTGGTTTTTTGTTCAGACAAAGCGTCTGGTTTGAAGGCCATTATTGCGGTACATAACACAAACTTAGGCCCTGCGGTAGGCGGTTGTAGAATGTGGGATTATGCTAACGATGAAGACGCAGTATATGATGTGCTGCGTTTATCAAAAGGGATGACTTATAAAAATGCCGTAGCACGCTTGCCATTTGGTGGTGGTAAATCGGTTATTATTGGTAATGCCAAAGAAATCAAATCAGAGCAGTTATTTCGCGCATTTGGTCGCCAGTTAGAGCGACTAAATGGTAGCTACTACTCAGCAGAAGATGTAAACATTACCTGTGATGATGTGGCGTTAATGAACAAAGAAACAAATTACGTGCTAGGCCTTGAAGGAAAAAGTGGTAACCCTTCGCCGTTTACAGCCTATGGTACGTTTTTAGGTATGAAAGCAGCGCTTAACCATCAACGCGGTATTCAAGACTTTTCTGGTATTAAAGTTGCGGTGCAAGGTTTAGGTGCAGTAGCTTATGGATTATGTAAACATTTGTCTGAAGCTGGTGCTGAGTTATTTGTTACCGATATTAATCAAGCTGCAGTAGATCGTGTAGCAAATGATTTTGGCGCAACCGCAGTTGGTATTGATGAAATATACGACCTAGATGTGGATGTTTATGCACCCTGTGCATTAGGTGCCACTATTAATGACACAACAATCCCACGCTTAAAAGCAACGATAGTAGCAGGCTGTGCAAACAATCAACTTGCTGAATCACGCCATGGTGAAATTTTACGTGAAAAAGGTATTTTATATGCGCCTGATTATGTAATAAATGCAGGTGGTATTATTAACGTTTATTACGAAACTGCACCAGAGGGTTACAGTAAAGAGGCTTCTAATAAACACGTAGAAAGAATTTACGATACACTTAGTGAAATTTTTACCCGTAGTGAAAAAGAGCAAAAATCAACGCATTTAATTGCCGATGAACTGGCACAAGAAATTATTGAAAACGGACTTTAAGTTTCCACTCGGTTTAAAATAGGAGCGAAATACGCTCCTTTTTTATACCTTATGTAAGACTTTGGTATAACTACACCCAAAGCGTCATTTTAGTTAATGCGAATATAGATAAAGCACGGTAAAATTTAGTTTTACACTTTATCTATATTTTATGTCCTCTACTGATTTTTCTATTACCCCTCTTGATTTTGAGCAATGGCCTCGAAAGCAACACTTTGAGTTATTTCAGCAGTTCACTCAGCCTTATTTTAATGTGTGCGTACAACTGAATGCGAAAAAGTTATATACCGCCTGTAAACAAGCTAATATTGCTTTTTTTCATGGTTATATTTATTGCTTATTAAAAGCCTGTCATCAGTATGAGCCGATGATGCTGCGCATTATTAACCAAAAACCTTGTTACTTAAGTGCTACGCGGGCAAGTGTAGTCGAGCTTGCCGATGATGAGTCGTTTCGCTTTAGTTATTTTAAATTACACGAGTCGTTAAATGAATTTGCCCGTGAGGCGAAAGTTATTAGCGATACCACAAAATTAAACCCACTGTTTTCTGATGCGTTTGCAGCAACTGAAGGGCAAGCAGATTTAATTCATGTTTCTGTATTACCTTGGTTAAACTTTAGCAGCTTTTCGCATGCATTTACCCACGGTCAAAGTAATGGTATTCCTAAATTTGTGTTTGGCCAATACAACACTGAGACAGGTAAAATGCCGCTTGCTATTGATGTTCATCATGCGTTGTTGGATGGGCTTCATGTCGCTAAATTTATAAAGCAATTGCAGTATACATTTGATAATTTAAGTAATAATAATTAATGAAAAAGTTGTAAATTTTATGTTATTATTTGCCAGCAGTGCTTTTAACTTAAATTGTCACTCTAAACTTACCCAAATATAAAAATTAATAATTATAATTATAATTATAAAGGCAATATCTGATGAATCGCTTAGTGATTTTATGTATTTTGTTGGTGATTTTTTCTGTTGACGCACAACAGCAGACTCGTTTGCCGTTACGTGATTATTTTTTTGAAACTTGGAATACACGTACGGGTCTTCCTCACAATAGCATTAATAGCCTTGCACAAACACAAGATGGGTATCTATGGGTGGGTACTTGGGAAGGACTTGCCCGCTTCAATGGCCAAGAGTTTAAGTTATTTACTCGCTCCGAAATTACTGACTTGCCTGACTCAGGCGTACGTGCGCTAACCCCTACATCTGATGGCGGTTTACTTATTGCAGGGGCGCGCGGCGGTATTAGCTTATATCAACATCGCCAATGGGACACGCAACCACCTGCCCAAGCGATGGTTAATCATATATTTAAAAGTAAAAATGATAACTTGTGGCTAGCGCTTGAGAATGATGGTGTGTTTTATCGTTCAGCTAGTAGCACTCAAGACATCCCAATAATACAAAATGTCAGTGCGTATCGAATCATTGAAGACCCCAAGGGGGTTATATGGGCGGCGACCAGTGATGGCCTGTATAAAATAGTCAACTACAAACCCACTTTGATGACGCCACAACAAGGGTTACCAGATGCTCCCGTATATACCTTATTAATCACCCGTGAAGGTCGACTCATTATAGGAAGTGAAAGAGGGGCACGAATCCTTAATGGTGGGCTATTTGAATCGCCTCACCCACAACTCGACGCGGAATCTATTTCCAGTTTGTTAGAAGATGATCATGGGGATCTGTGGTTTGGCACCATTAATAAAGGTGTTTTTAGGCTTAGCGTCGATGGTTTAGAGCAATTAGATGCTAAAAATGGTTTACCCGCCAACCGTATTCTTTCTTTGTTACAAGACAGAGAAAATAGTATTTGGGTAGGCACCAATGCTGGTGTATTTAGGTTAAGAGAAGCGCCGTTTTCATCGTGGGGCAAAAAGCGAGGCTTATCTAGCGATTATGTGCGTACGGTATTGTCACATTCTGATGGCAGTTTATGGATAGGCGGAAGCACGGGGTTAGATCGGCTGCACAATAATCAGATCAGCCATATTAAAGGCACTAAACAAGGCTCGCCATATTCAGTATTAAGCTTACTAGAGCAAAACCAAGGTGATGTCTGGGTAGGCACATACACTTCGGGTGTTTTAAAAGTGGTTAATAACGAACTCATACCTTATTTAAACCGTGATAATGGCTTAGGTAGTAATGAAGTAAGATCTTTACTTTTTGATTCAAAAAATCGCTTATGGATAGGCTCGGCCATGGGGCTGACACGCGTTAATACCGACGGTAGCTTAAACCAATTTACTAATGAAAAAGAGCTGCCGAGTGGGTTTATTTTAGCCTTGAGTGAAGATAACTCAGCTAATATTTGGGTAGGAACCGGTAATGGGGTCGTGGTTTATGACACTCAAACTGACGTGTTTAATCCTGTTGAGTTTCCTGCTGAATTTGCCGCGCAATATGCGTTTGGCTTTTACATTGACGATAAATACACGTGGATGGCTACCGATCGCGGCTTAGTTCGTTATCAGCATTCAAACGCAAAGATGACTATTTTAGGGCGTGAATTAGGTTTACTCGTTGATAAGCTTTTTCAAATTGTGCCGTTTAAAGACTCACTTTGGCTATCAAGCAACCGTGGCATTATTGAAGTCAATTATAAGCAGGTAAATGAGCTGCTTGATTCAAAATCTAACAATAGAGGTACGCTCGCCTTTCAATTATACGATGAGGGTGATGGCATGCTCAGTGCACAAGCAAATGGCGGTTCAACCCCCTCTGCAACCGCTCATTCAGATGGCACAATTTGGTTTGCTACCGCAAAAGGGGTGAGTACAGTAAAACCGGAACGCTTAAAAGAAGCCACTAAAATAGCGTTACCAACGATTGTTGAAAGCTTTTCTGTTGATGGTAAACCAACGTCGTTACCTATAGACGGTGAAACTATTATTTTACCACCAGGGGTGACGCGCTTGTCATTTCAATACGCGGGACTGAGCTTTATTATGCCGCAGCGATTAAACTTTCAAACAAAATTGGAAGGCTTTAATAACGAATGGATCAACCGTCAACACATAGCGACTGCTGAATACACTAACTTACCTGCGGGCAAGTATTCTTTTGCTGTACGTGCAGCCTATCCAAATACTGATTGGCAACAAAATCACAAAGTCGTTAACTTTGAAATTCAATCGCACTTTTGGCAAAAAACAAGCTTTAAGTTGTTTATGTTTTTTCTTTTTGTGGTGGTGATATATAGCGCTTATCGCTACCGCTTATATCGTTATAAACAAGTTGAAAAGGAATTAACGAGTCGAGTGGTGAAGCAAACGCAAGCACTGCAAGAGCAAGCCAGTGCCTTTGCGTATCAAGCCACACACGATCAGCTTACCGATTTACCGAATCGCCGCGCATTTGATGGCTGGCTGGCGGATAACTTTTCAGACTTTAAAGCATGTAATAAATCACTTACTATCGCTATTATGGATATTGATCACTTTAAACGGATTAACGATGGTTGGTCACACCTCATAGGTGATCAGGTTATATGTGAAGTAGCTAACATTCTTAAAGCGCACTGCGAAGGTGAGCAAGAGGTAGCTCGCTGGGGCGGCGAAGAGTTTACTTTTGTGTTTCCTGATACGAGTGCAGTGCAGGCACAAGAAATGTGCGAGAAGTTACGCAAATGTATTGAAAATAAAAACTTTTCAAATATCGCAGAAGGCCTCAGCGTAACCGTGAGTTTTGGTGTTTCTGACTCTGGTGATGTTGATGATTATGACCGATTATTATCACGGGCTGACCAAGCTTTGTATAAGGCAAAAAACAATGGCCGAAATCGAACTGAAGTGATGTGATTGAAAAACAGCCTCACTGCACCCATTACTATTTTAATAATACGGGCGCAGTATTTTGGCGTTAAAGCTAAATGGTTTGATTTAGGACGACCCAATGATAAATGGGCTATTAATTTTTGTTTTAATTGTATTTATTATAATGTTTTGGCGCTGGCCTGATATTCAAAATGCCGTGTGGCACCGTAAATACAGTGATTTATTGTTAAATGAGCAACAACACACGTTGTTACTGCGTGCTATGCCCATATACAACAAAATGACCGATGCAGAGCGAGCCAAGTTAGCATCCCATATTGTGTGGTTTTTAAATGAAAAGCGTTTTGTTGGCTGCGATGGGTTGCAACTAACGGAGGCAATGAAACTCATTATTGCCGCCGATGCCTGCTTGCTGGTGCTTAACAAGCCTTGGCCTTTGTATAAAAACGTAAAAGAAATTTTACTCTACCCCAGCGCGTATTACGCGCCCCAATCAAGCCGCGATAACGCAGGCCTTGTCAGTTTTCATAATACAGTAAGGCAAGGTGAATCGTGGCCGGGGGGAACATTGGTGCTTAGCTGGCATGATGTGCTTGAGGGCAACCGCTTACCCAGTGATGGGCATAACTTAGTGTTTCATGAATTTGCACATCAACTTGATCAAGAAACCGGTAAAACCACCGGCACGCCACTACTTGCATCACAGGCAAAATACCAACAATGGGGGCGAGTGTTTAGCCGAGCGTTTTCGCAGTTAAAAACCCATGTTGCTTATAGTATGCCGCATGTAATACATAGCTATGGAGCCACCAATGAGGCTGAGTTTTTTGCGGTGATCACCGAAACATTCTTAGAGAAACCCGCCGATTTACGCCGTGAAGACCCTGAAATTTACCATTTGCTAGTGGATTTTTATCAATTTGATCCTATTGTTTGGCACTAATTTTATGCACTTCATCCTATTCGCTGGTAACTTGCTGGCGTTTTTGTTGCAATCATGTAATAGATCAACACACAGCAACAATAATAAGTGAGATAAGCATGAAAAAAATGCTGCAAACAGCACTCGCGTTATCGGTTTCATTGGCATTAGGCCACGCACACGCAGAGCAAACGGATGAAAAAAAATGGCAAGTTGATTCACCTAAAGGGCAATTTGTTGATGCATCTATTAGTGTAGAGCAAGGCACATGGATGAATGTCGATATAAGTCCTGACGGAGAAACCTTAGTATTTGATTTACTGGGCGATATTTACACCATGCCAATGAGTGGTGGTAAAGCGACTAAAATAACCTCAGACATTGCATGGCAAATGCAGCCGCGCTTTAGCCCAGATGGCAAGCACATTGCTTTTACATCAGATCAAGGCGGTGGTGACAATATTTGGATAATGGATGTTAACGGCGAAAACCAAACCGCCGTCACTGACGAAACATTTAGATTACTCAATAGCCCTGCGTGGAGCCCTGATGGCGATTATTTAGTTGCACGTAAGCATTTTACCGCCAGTCGCTCGCTAGGCGCAGGTGAGGTCTGGCTTTATCACAAAGCCGGCGGTAAAGGGGTGCAACTGACTAAACGTGAAAACGATCAAAAAGATTTAGGTGAACCCATGTTTTCACCGGATGGTCGGTATGTTTATTTTTCGCATGATGCAACCCCGGGTAAAACTTTTCATTATTCAAAAGACTCTGTTGCCGGTATTTATAAAATTAAGCGTTATGACCGTGAAACAGGCGACATAGAAACCATTATAAGTGGCATGGGCGGGGCAATAAGACCGACGCCGTCGCCAGATGGTAAAAAACTAGCGTACATAAAGCGTGATGACTTTCAAACCAGCCTGTACTTATATGATTTAACCAGTGGTGAGCATACTAAGCTATACGACAAGCTAGAGCGCGATATGCAAGAAACGTGGGCGATTCATGGCGTATATCCGACTATTGCGTGGACCCCAGATAACGAAGAGCTGGTATTTTGGGCTGGTGGCACCCTTCATAAACTCAATGTCGATGATAAATCAGTTAGCAATATTGCATTTAAAGTAGACACCACGAAAAAAATTCAAAAAGCAGTGCGTTTTACTCAAAATATCGACACTGATGAGTTTGATGTAAAAATGCTGCGTAATGTGCAAATTAGCCCTGACGGTGAAACCGCACTTTTTGAAGCATTGGGCTATATTTACAAGCGCGACTTAGAATCAGGAAAAATAAAGCGCTTAACTAAGCAAACCGATCATTATGAGTTATTCCCGCAGTATTCTCGTGATGGCAAAAACATTGTCTACACCACGTGGGATGATAACGAACAAGGCACCGTGCGTGTCGTCTCTGCACGCAGTGGTCGTGGCGACACTATTACACAAGAGCCGGGAAAATACGTAGAGCCAACATTTAGTCCAGATGGCAAAACCGTGGTGTATCGTAAAGCCAGCGGCGGCAGCATTTTAAACCCTAAGTGGTCACTGCATCCTGGGGTATACAGTGTTAGTGCTAAAGGCGGAAAAAGTGAGCTCATTTCTAAAAGCGGCTATCAACCTCAGTTTGGCAGTGCCAACGATCGTGTTTATATTATGAGCCCATGGCCTAAACCAACGTTGAGTGTGGTAGAGCTTGAAAGTAAAAAAGTACGTAAACTGTATGAGTCAGAGCACGCCACTGAATTTAGAGTCTCTCCTGATGGTGAGTATTTAGCTTTTGCTGAGCGCTTTAAAGTATTTGTTACTCCATTTGTAGAGCGCGGCAAAACGATAAATATTGGGCCCAAAGACAGTCAATTTCCAATTGAGCAACTATCTGTACGCGCCGGTGAAAACATTAGCTGGAGTGCCAACAGCAATAAACTGTATTGGACACTGGGGCCTGAGCTTTACCATGCCAGTTTAGAGGGTATGTTTGCTATTAATAAAGCAGATGATAAAGACGTTAAAGTAAAAAGCGGGACTAATATCGGCTTTAGTAAAAAAATGGCTGAACCACAGGGCATGATTGCATTAACTGGCGCTAAAATTATTACCATGGAGGGTGAAAAGGTCATTGAAAATGGCGTGATCATTACCGATGGCAAACATATCAAAGCCATTGGCACTGCTGCTGATGTGAGTATTCCTAAGGGGGCAAAGGTCATTGATGTAACAGGTAAAACAATTATGCCTGGCATTGTAGATGCCCATGCTCATGGCTCACAAGCCAGTGATGAAATTATCCCGCAGCAAAACTGGAAAAACTTAGCAGGTCTTGCGCTGGGTGTTACTACTATTCACGACCCATCAAACGACACCACTGAAATATTTACCGCGAGTGAAATGCAAAAAGCGGGGATGATCGTTGGTCCGCGTATTTTCTCTACCGGTACTATTTTATACGGCGCGAATATGCCTGGGTATACCTCGCATATTGACTCATTAGATGATGCTAAATTTCATTTAGAGCGCCTTAAAAAAGTGGGTGCGTTTAGTGTTAAATCTTATAATCAACCGCGCAGAGAGCAGCGTCAGCAAGTTATAGAAGCAGGGCGAATGCTTGAAATGATGGTAGTACCAGAAGGGGGGTCATTATTACAACATAACTTGAGTATGGTAGTCGATGGCCATACAGGCATTGAGCATTCAATTCCTGTTGAACATATTTATGACGATATTAAGCAGCTATGGTCACAAAGTGATGTAGGTTACACACCTACATTGGTGGTTGCCTATGGCGGTATTTGGGGTGAAAACTACTGGTATGATAAAACGGACGTATGGAATCATCCACGTTTAAGTAAATTTGTGCCTAAAAACCAATTATTACCGCGCTCAATGCGCCGAGTTAAAGCACCCGATCATCACTATAATCACTTTAACAATGCTCGCGTAGCGGCTGAGTTACAAGATTTAGGTGTACTTGTTAATTTGGGGGCGCATGGTCAACGTGAGGGGTTAGGTGCGCATTGGGAAATGTGGATGTTTGCCCAAGGCGGCATGACGCCACTGGAAGCAATTAGAGCATCTACACTCGATCCGGCAAAATATTTAGGCCTAGATAAAAATGTGGGTTCATTAGAGGTCGGTAAACTGGCAGATTTAATGGTTATTGATGGCGACCCACTGAAAAACATTCGTGATTCAGACAAAATTGATTACACCATGATCAACGGCCGTTTGTTCGACGCAGCCACCATGAACGAAGTAGGCAAAAAACAGCGTGAACCATTATTTTTTGAATAATGCAGCCATTTTTTAGTTAATAAGCGGCTATTTAGCCGCTTTTTTTATACTGTATTTACCTATTTAACTAACCGCTACTATCGCTTTTAAAATATTATCACTAGGTGGAGTCACTGTTACATCATGCATCACCCTCGCTCTACATATATAACCTTCCTTTAAAATAAGTAAGTGTTGCGTGGCTTCAATTGCTTTTTCTCTATTGTGAGCAAATTCAGGTGTTTCTAAAAGAGCTGATAGTATGATCTCAAAGTTCGCTTGCTTGTGCTGTTTGCAAAGTTTGGCAATAGGGTCGTTCTCTACAGGGTACTCAGCTGCAGTATTAATAAAAAAACAGCCATTAAAACACCCTAACTCTGAAACCTCATTATTAATCCACTTTTTCAGTCCGGCAAAAATTGCCTGTGCGACTAACATAGCACTTGGTTGTATACATATTTTTTTAAGCCAAGCGTTAAAGCAGATGTCACGTGCGACTAAACAAGCACAAATAAGCGCGTCTTTGCTTTCAAAGTGCTTATATAAGGTTTTTTTTGCAATGCCCGATACAGCTAAAATTTCATTAATACCAACAGCGTGTATACCCTTTTTATAAAAAAGACTCAGTGCCGTACTGATTATTTGTTGTTGTTTATCCATGATATTCCAAATTTGAGCAGTAAAAACACAGCTTGACATAGGTAGACCGACTTGTCTATATTGCATGTGTAGACAAGTCGGTCTACTTTTGAGGAGGTAATATGCATAGTGAGCAAATAAAGTCGGCATTAATCGCAGGCGTTTTTTCTACTTTTGTTTTGGGGTTTTTGGCGTGGCTAAATTATATGGGTGATTACGGTATTTGGTTAATGGCGCCATTCGGCGCAACAGCTGTACTTGTTTTTGGCGTACCGCAGAGCCCGTTAGCTATGCCAAAAAACGTAATAGGGGGGCATATGCTGACCGCAATGATTGGGGTTGCTTTTAGCTACTATAGTGCTGATAGTGCGATTATGATTGGGCTGGCTGTGGGTATTGCTATAACATTAATGATAATCACAAAAACTATTCACCCTGCTGCCGGCGCAAACCCTATCTTAATTATTGAGTCTGGCCAAAGTTGGGATTTTTTAATAATGCCAGTACTGGCAGGAACTGTATTCATAGTTTTGTCTGGCTTTGTTGCGAGGTGGATTATTCAATACTTGATGGATAATAAATATAAAAAAACCGCTTAACGCGGTTTCTTTTATACAAAGCACTCAGCTGATCAAACAACACCGCGAGGTAGGCGGCAATCGTGATCTTTGCGAGCAAGCTCAACTATCCAAAGCTCTTCTGCTGTGTAGCCTTCTTCGTTTTGTGTGATCACGGTGAAAGGCGCTTTTTTCTGTGCTTTTACAGGAGCAGCTTTTTTAGTTTTTTTAGCAGGTGCTTTTACTGCAGCTTTTTTTGTAGACTTACCAGAGCTTAATTCTTTAGTCAGCTCTGCTACATCAGCTAGGCGCATGTTCTTGCCGCCATCAATGCTATACCAGCCAGGTTTAGTTGTTATTTCAGGTTTTTTACCGTTGGCAGCTTCATATGCAGCTTCAAAGGCAGATAACACTTCTGTTTTGTCTAGTTTGCTCATCAGAGACCCTATACGTTGTTTACACAGATAAAGAAGAGGTATTTATACCTATTTTAGAACTGTTTTTCAATTTTTTGCGATTTTCCTTTCATTTTTAGTGCATAACCGCCAAAATTTGTACAAAATTCAGTGCAAAGTAAGGTAAGTAGTATGCAACGTAGAGAATTTAATCAATTATTAAACACCCTGTTAAAGCCAGAAACCATTAACGATTTTTGTCCAAACGGGCTTCAGGTAGAAGGTAAAGATGAGATACGCACCATAGTAACGGGTGTAACAGCAAGCCAAGCACTTATTGATGCCGCGATTGAAAATAATGCTGATGCTATTTTGGTACACCATGGCTATTTTTGGAAAGGCGAGTCACAACCTATCACTGGCATGAAAAAACGTCGTGTGGCTGCGCTTTTAGCTAACGACATCAATTTATTTGCCTATCATTTGCCGTTAGATATTCACCCTGAAATGGGTAATAACGCACAGCTGGCGCAATTGCTCGATATTGAAATTGAAGCAGGCCTTGAGCCAACTAACAACAGTGTAGCGATGAAAGGACGTTTAAAAACACCGTTAACGGGCAGTGAATTTGCTAAAAAAATAAGTCAAGTGCTTAAGCGCGAGCCACTAACGAGTTTAGTACGTACTGATAAAATTGAAACCATCGCTTTGTGTACAGGTGGCGGGCAAGGCTATATCGACTTAGCAGCCGATCAAGGTATTGATGCTTACTTAACCGGTGAGGCATCAGAGCAAACCATTCACAGCTCACGCGAGCAAAATATCGACTTTTTTGCCGCTGGTCATCACGCCACCGAGCGCTACGGTATTAAAGCGTTGGGTGAATACCTTGCAGATAAACATGGTTTTGATGTGACATTTATTGACATAGACAATCCTGTGTAAACACATGACTTAAAAGTAATTTTATAAATAACCTACTTGTCACGTATTTCGGGTGGGTTATTTAAAATATAGCGTTCTAAATAGCTAATTTAGCAAACTATAATAAGCCAGTATGTTGATTTTTTATATACCCGCATACCCTTTTATCTTTTTGTGAGTTAATTATTTTTGGTTTTATGCATCCCAAAAATTGAATAAACGTAATAGGTATCAACTTACGCTCAGAGCCACGATTACATCCATTCTTATATTGCAAAAAACACAGATCTTTCACTGTACTTACCTCGTTTAAATTACAATGTTACTTTGCTTGCTACTAAGGTAGTTACTTTAAAGGAATGAAATGGAAGGGGTATTAGCTTTAATTGAGCAGTACGGGTTGTTGGTTTATCTGTTACTTTTTGGTTATTGTGCGTTAAAAAGTGGTTGGCTACCTTTGTTCGCAGGCTATGCTGCACATACTGGCGCACTAGATGTTGGTTTTGTTGCTTTGGCTGCTTTTATGGGGGGATACTTGGGCGATGAATTACGTTTTGCTTTAGCAAGAGCGTATGGCGCGGCATGGCTTGAAAAACCAGGCCGCCTTGGTCGATTATTTAAAACAGCCAGTGAGCTTGCTGAACGCCATGGCACAGCCTACATTTTTTTATATCGTTATCCTAAAGGATTACGCACGATTGGTGCCATTCCCGTAGGGCTTACGGCAATTAGTTGGCGCCGCTTTAGTGTGTTAAATGGATGCTCTGCACTGCTATGGGTTATTGTTTTAGTCGGTGGAGGCTACATTTTCGGTGCTACTTTTGATGCTTTAGGTGTTGAGAATTTAACAGCACTAAGTCTGCTATTTCTTTGCGTATTTTTAGTGACACTGTACCGGCTTTGGAATAAAACAGCTGAGGTTAAAGCTCACCAAGAATAACAAAACACCCAACGCTATTTTTTAGTTAAAGATGTTATTTTAGCCAAACAAACGAATATTCAGTTTTTATTTTTTAATAACCCCCTGTGTAAAACGCAAATAATCGCGGTTTTTTAGGGGGAATTTACGCAGCTTAATAAGCGTTAACTTAATTAAAGTGCTTCAGGGTTAATTGTACGGCGTACATTTATCCACGCATTGCCAATAACTTCATGAGCATACTGGGTGACTACTAGTAGTGCTTTTGCATTGGGTATGAGTTGTTTATACCAAGGGAAAGCGGCAAAGTTGTGGTAGTCGGTTGCGGCGGGGATAACGTTAATGCCTTGCGCATTAAATAAATTTTTTGCTCTGGGCATATGGCTTACTGAGGTGACTAAAGCGACCTTGTAATCAACGAGTTTTGAGGCTAAAAGTTTTGCCTCTTGGGCGGTATCCATTGCGTTTGGATTTTGCACAATACGATTTTTATTAATACCTAAGCTAATCGCGGTTTTATACATTAACGCGCTGTTGGTGACTTTCTCATACCCCCCACCTGAAACAATCAGCTGCGCATGAGGATAAATGTTAGCAAGTCTTATTCCTTCCACCAAACGGGTTAACGCACAATTATCTAACTGACTGTTAGCACTCAATGCAGGGTTGGGGTTTATGTCACAGCCAAGCACCACAATTTTATCTATATTGGGGTGTTTAAGATAATTAAATGCCAATGAGGTTGGTTGGCTATTTTTAATCAGTAAGTTGGCCACCAAAGGGGTGCTGGCAAGTAGCAAAGTTATAAGGCTCATTAAAGATAAAGCGATTGTGACCTTTCGTTGTTTGAGCGCAAAAATGAGTAATATTAGGCTTACTAAGCCCAACAAAGGTAACGGCATGAGCAAGCCGCCCAGTATTTTTTTTAGTTCAAACATAGTGAGCAACATGATTAAGTCTATTTATTAGCATGTTACTCATAAGTTTAAGATTTATCGACCGTTATTTAATTTACAGGTGTTTAAAAAGTGACGATAAACTGGATTGTCTTTCATATCTTTTTTCATCGCTAAGTACATTGGACGAGTTAAACCAAGCGCGCCCAGTGGAATTGACTTAATTAACCCTTGGCTTTCATACGGGGT
Source organism: Pseudoalteromonas sp. APC 3250 (assembly GCF_030407915.1). NCBI lineage: Bacteria > Pseudomonadati > Pseudomonadota > Gammaproteobacteria > Alteromonadales > Pseudoalteromonadaceae > Pseudoalteromonas > Pseudoalteromonas sp. APC 3250. The sequence continues at coordinate 474,430 of NZ_JASDCM010000001.1, read as the reverse complement.
TACTAACCAATCGGGTAAGGCGGCCACACCCATACCTGCACTGACTAATTGAAATATAAGTAAACCTTGATCAACCGTTTTTAGCGTGCCGTCAAAACGCGCATTTTGGATGAAATGCTTAAATATATCCTGGCGCTCACGCGGAATAGGGTAAGAAATAATAGTTTCGCTTTTCAAATCAAGCGCAGTTACATAGGCTTTTTTCGCTAAGTCGTGATCTGGTGCCACAATCAGTTTCAGCTTAAAGTCAAACAAATGGGCGTATTCGAGTTTGTCAGGGTCGCGAATATCTGATGTAAGCACGAGATCTAATTCATCATTTAATAAGTCTGGGATAGCGTCGTAACTAAAGCCACGCTCGTAATCAATTTTTATATCAGGCCAAAAGTTATTAAATTCTTTGATAGTAGGCAATAACCAATGAAAACAGGCGTGACATTCAACGCTTAAACGCAGCTGCGAAATAGGCTGGTTTAGGCTTTCTTTGAGTCGGCACTTGGTGGCTTCTAATTTAGGTAATATTTCGTGTGCTAATTCAAGTAATAACATACCTTGAGGTGTAAATCGGACTGGTTGAGTTTTACGCTCAAACAACTGGCAGTCTAATTTGTTTTCTAAATCTTTGATTTGATGTGATAAAGCTGACTGAGTTAAAAATAGTTCGCGGGCTGTATTGACGAGAGAACCCGTTTCTTTAAGGGTAGCAATTGTTTTTAAGTGTTTAATGTCAATCATCTTTAATAAATCTCATGGATATGGTGAGTATAGCTCAGATTCATTACATACTACGCCTTTACAAAAACCGTTTCAACGTCTGGATGGCTATAAAATTGCACTTTAGTGTGTTTTTTACTGCGAACATTAAGTTTTTTAACTTTGTTGAGTCAAACAGTGTTTAGTTTTTTATTTATTGTTGAATTTATCTCATGTTTGTTTGGGTTTTTTATTAATGATTATTGTTCTGGTAACAGATAACTTTATTGTCATGTAACTCTCTAAAATAAGTAGGTTATAGCGCGACATTAATATTTAGATGTTTCATAGCGAGGTTAAAATGCGAATTAAAATTTACGGCGAAGGGTTTGGCAGGCAAAAGCTCAGTAAACGCAACTGAGGTGTAAAGGATACACGATTGAAAAAAGCAGCGAATGCAAGGATTGAATGATTAGGGGCTACTCATTGGCATACATTAATACCAATTCGTATACGCCTTTAAATAATGTAATGTATTAAAGCATTCGCTAACGGGGTTAAAGATTTTTATTAAGAACAATGTGGCACAAACTAATTATAAGGTTTTCTACTGGTTAAATAGACCCTTACTTAAGTAAGCAGTTATAAGGCAGATTGTAAAAAGCTGTAAAGTGACGTTGCATGAGTTAGTGTTGGCAAAAGCGTAAAAGTAATTACTGTGATTTTTAAAAGCCAGTAACCCTGGCTTATTAATTAAAGAGGGCTATGTATTAGTAAAATAGCTTCTTTTGCTGTAACAGGTTTAGACTTTAAAAAGCCTTGGCCATAATCACATTGGGTTTTTTGCAAAATAGCGAGTTGTTCAGGGCTTTCTATCCCTTCTGCTATAACAATAAGATCTAATGAAATGGCTAAGGTTAAAATAGCATCAATCAATGGATTGGCCGTGGTTTTTAAATTATCGATAAAGCTTTTATCAATTTTCAGGACATGAATAGGCAGTTGATGCAAGTAACCAAGGGCAGAGTAACCGGTGCCAAAGTCATCTAAACAGAGCAATACTTTTAAAGGCGATAATCCTTGAATAATTTGTGTTGCTAACTCTAAATTTTCAATCAATCCCGATTCGGTTATTTCTAGACATAATGAGCCTAAAGGTAGTTGATGTTTTTTGTAGATTGCGTGAAGCTGATCTACAAACTCTAAACTTGCGAAGTGGCGAGATGAAACATTAACCGTAACGCGTAAAAAACGATGCCCTTGTTGTTGCCATAAAGCGATATGCTGTGCTGCAAGGTCGAGCAAATGCAAATCTAAATTGATAATCTGCCCCGTTTTTTCTGCAATGGGGATAAAGTCACCTGGCGATACAAACCCTTTTCGTGGGTGATGCCAACGTACTAAAGCTTCAAACCCCATAACGTCACTGCTAGTAATGTTAAAAATAGGCTGAAAATACAGTTCAAACTCATCATGCTCAATACCGTGTTGTAAATCATTTTCAAGGTCGGCATGTGTTTTTAACTTGTTACGCATGACATTATTAAAAAACTTAACTTGGCCACGCCCTGATGATTTTGCTTCGTACATAGCCGCGTCTGATTGCTGTAATAAAACAAATGCTTCATCGTTTACATTATCACTAAATGCAACGCCAATACTGGTAGAGGGTTGCAGTAAATGGCCATCAATATCAATGGGATCTGACAGGGCGGTTTTTATTCGAGCGAGGGCGTCGTTTACTTGGTCACGATGACTGAGATTTTCCATAAAAATAGCAAACTCATCGCCACCTAAGCGAGAAAAGGTATCAGTATTGCGAACGGTTTGAGTAATCAATTTACAAATAGCAATTAAAAAATGGTCACCTACTTCATGGCCTAACGAATCATTAATACTTTTGAAGCGATCAAAATCAAGGTAGAGCAGAGCATGAAAAGTACCTTTTTTAGCGCGATTCAAGCGTAAAATTGCATGCTTCATTCTTTCTATTAGTAACGAACGATTGGCAAGCCCTGTTAGTTCATCATGCAGTGCTTTGTGCTCGAGTTCTTGCCGAGCTAAATGCCTGTCTATAACCATACTTATTTGTCGGCTCACATACGTCAACAGCGAGCTATCATGTTCGTTGTAGTAATGTTGCTTGTCATAGCTTTGTACGACAATAACGCCACTCATGCGCTCATTAACTTTATATGGCACACCAAGCCAAGAGTCTGCTAGTTCACCGACCAATTTAAAGTGGCCTTGCTCTATATAGTGTCGGTATTGCTCCTTATTAAGCAGTAAAGGGCGCTCGTTAATTAATAAATAGTAAGAGGCTGTTTCTTTTAACTGATCTTTTGAAATAATTTTATGCGTGTTTGTTTGTAAACCGCCTTCAACGGTATAGACAAAATCTAGAACATCTTCTTTTTTATCATACAAAGCAATAAAAAAGTTACTTGCATTAAGAAGGCTATCAATAATCACATGCAGCGATTTAAAAAAGGTATCTAAATTTTGTGCTTTATAGGTTAAGTTAGCTATTTGCAGTAGGCTACTTTCTAATTTTTGCGCATTATTAAGTTGCCGAACGGTATCTTGCAAGCTGTTGACGGTATTCACTTGATTTATTTTTGCGCTTAGTAAGTGGGCAACGGTAGTTAAAATTTCTAAATGTGAACTGGTAAAGTAATTTTTTATTGGGTGTTCACAGTCAATTACGCCGAGTACTTTATCTTTATATATTAAAGGCACACACAGCTCTGATTGCGCAGGGCGCTCATCAGCAATGTAGCGGCTGTCTTTAGTTACATCGCCTATTATTAAAGCTTGCCCAGTTGATGCAGCATAGCCCGTTATCCCCTCATTAAAGCGGATTAACTTTCGTTCTGACTGATAACTAGTGTGTTCGCTTTCAATACCCATAGACGCCACTTGATTTAGCGTAGATTGGCTGTCATCGGCTAAATAAATCACGCAGTCGACAAATCCAAGTCGATTAACAACTTGTGTGGTGACATAACTAAAGAGCGCTTCTAATGTATTCAGTTGCAATAAACTTGAGGAGAACTGATTGATTATACTCAATTGATCCGTTTTAGTTTCGAGCGCTTTAGTAGTATCGATAGTGTTCGACATAGGCAACGAAGGTAGGCCTTATAATTATTATTAAAGGTACATACGTTAACCTAATATTAACCTTTCTACAAAATAAAACGATAAATGAGAAGCGTGAAGTGTAAAGTTTACTTTATATGTAGTATCTAAGGATTATTTTTTAATAAGGTCTTTACTCGAAAACCCCATATGCCTATGATCAGTTAACTTAAGCATTAGGATTTTACGATGACGAGCAAAATGACAACTCTAACGATTACTAGGCCCGATGATTGGCATGTACATTTACGCGACGGGGATCAGCTAAAAGATACAGTACGTGATATCAGTCGTTATATGGGCCGCGCGATTATTATGCCAAACCTAGTACCGCCAGCCACGTGTACTGAAACCGCATTATCGTACCGAGAGCGCATTATGGCAGCGAAACCTCAAGGGCAGTTTGAGCCACTAATGGTACTTTATCTTACTGATAAAACGACACCAGAAGAGATAAAAAAGGCAAAAGCAACGGGTAAAATATTTGCAGCTAAATTGTACCCAGCGGGTGCAACCACAAATTCAGATTCTGGCGTAACATCGGTTAAAAATATTTATCCGGTGTTAAAAGCAATGCAAGAAGTTGGCATGCTGTTACTCGTCCACGGTGAAGTAACCGACTCGTCTATTGATATATTTGATCGTGAAAAAGTGTTTTTAGAGACTATTTTAGGCGATGTTGTCGTTGACTTCCCTGAGCTTAAAATTGTTCTTGAGCACATAACAACGAAAGATGCAGTCGAGTTTGTAGAAAGTGCCTCTGATAACGTAGCAGCTACAATTACTGCGCATCATTTACTATATAACCGTAACCATATGTTAGCAGGGGGCATTCGCCCACATTACTATTGTTTACCTATATTAAAGCGAAACATTCATCAGCAAGCACTTATGGCGGCTGCAACGAGTGGCAATAAAAAATTCTTTTTAGGCACTGATTCAGCGCCACATTATAAAGATAAAAAAGAAGCTGCATGCGGTTGTGCAGGTGCTTACACTGCACATGCTGCTATTGAACTTTATGCTGAAGCTTTTGAAGAGGCTGGTGCGCTTGATAAGTTAGAGGGCTTTGCAAGCCATTTTGGTCCAGATTTTTATGGCTTAGCACGTAACACCGACACTATTACCTTAGAAAAAGCTCCTTGGACAGTGCCGGCAAGCTACTCGCTAGGTGACTCTGAAGTAGTACCAATCAAAGCCGAGAGCGTTATCGACTGGCAAGTTAAATAGTAAAATTTAAACACTAAACTTTAAACCACCTTAAATTCAAGGTGGTTTTTTATTTTAAGTGGCTAAAAAACATACTGATAAAAACTATTTTAAAGCAATTGTAATCTGTTTATAAAAAATACAATATTTTGCTTGTTATTTTCTATAAAAATTAAAAGGTTACACCGTAGTTAGTAAAACAATGAAACTTCAAAAATAAATCCTAATTAATAGAGCTAAAAAAATTTTAATGTGTTAATCTTAATTGGCTTTGAGTTTTTGCGTATTGAATTACGGTATTGTGCTGCGTTTAAGGTTACCGGTTTGGTTATTACTTCTTCCTGTACTATCACCTCCAGTTTTTTGGGCATTGACTCAGGGAGGATATTGCCATAATTATATGGCTGAATTTTAATTATTGACTTACAGGAAAATTTAGTATGTCGGTTACTGGTAAAGTAAAATTTTTCAACGAAGCTAAAGGCTTTGGTTTCATTGAACAAGAAAATGGTCCTGACGTGTTTGTACATTTCAGCGCAATCACTGGTTCTGGTTTTCGCACTCTTAGCGAAGGTCAAGCAGTGACTTTCAGCATCAAGCAAGGTCAAAAAGGCCCTGAAGCTGAGAACGTAGAAGTAGCATAATTTATTATGTGAACCTAAGTTCATCGTGGTGAAACACTAACCTGTTTCACCATAATTCTTAAATAATTTTCAACTCTATTTTTAATCTCTCTGTATTGCCTTTCATTTCTGATATCCGTTATTCATATTTTTAACTCCGATATACCAAATTAAACGTAAACCTTTATGCGCGAGTCCGTTGTTGGCCAATGATCGCCTTGCGATTTAAATTTAGTCTACTGCTTGATGTGAGTTTAATTATATTGAGTTCATAAAAGTGCGTAAGATTGATATTTCTCCATGGAGAAATATAAAAAATCGGCAGGATATTAATGATCAGTAGAAACAAAAAACACAGGTGTTAATAAAAATGATTCTTTGTAATCTATTTCCCCTCCTTTGTATTGCTTTTTAGATAATCGGCACGTCCTTATTACTATGCGACGAATGCGCGAATAATAACGATTAGCTGTATTTTTAGCTTAAAAAGTCTCAAAAACCACTAAAAAAGAATATTCGGGACAGAAAATAAGCTTATTTTTAATTTTTTTTCAGCCACGATTAAGTTAATTTTAAATGTTATATTTTTGTTTACTTTAACTAGGTGGTTTATCAGTATTCTTACTATATCTGGCTTTGCTGAAATTGCATTTGTCACGTTAGTTACGATAATGTTAATTTTTTTGTGTGAGCCCTTTAAATATCTTACAAACAAGCTGATTTATTTATAGGTTATGCGAAACATGAAGTTGACATGACTTAATGCATTTAGCATTATTGGTAAGTTGATATCTATTAAAAGATATCAGGGTTGTCTTCCCCTTGCGGGTTGATAATTAAATTATAAAAGTAACATTACTTAATTGGTTGGGAACTATGTCTGTTAAAATCAGAAAGAGTCTTGTAGCAACTGCGTTGGTTGGCGCTTTTGCATTTGCAAGCAGCAATGTGATTGCAGATCCTTTGAATGACGTGCAAAAAGCAGGTCAAACAATTCAAAAGGCTGCGGTTAAGTCTCAAACTAAAATTGACAATGTATATGGTCAAACTCAGGAGCTAATCGCTGAGTACCGTAGCATCGTTGATGAGACTGAACTTATGAAAGTGTACAACGATCACGTAGCACGTTTGGTCGCTGACCAAAATGCGTCTATCGCATCGTTCGATCGTCAAATCGCGACTATCGATAACACTAAACAAAACGTTGTGCCTTTGATGTATCGCATGATCGATACGCTTGAGCAATTCATCAAAGCGGACGTTCCATTTAACCTTGAAACTCGTCTTGGACGTGTTGAAAGATTACGTGAGATCATGGCATCTGCATCTGTAACAACGTCTGAGAAGTTCCGTCAGGTACTTGAAGCGTACACTGTTGAAACAGCATACAGTTCAGCTGTAACTGCTTCTCAAGGTACTTTAGATGTTGATGGTCGTAGCATTAACGTTGATATCGGTCGTTTAGGTCGTATCACTTATGTAGCGCAATCATTCGATCTAAAACACGCTTGGGTGTGGGATAACAACACTAAACAGTGGAAAGAATTAGGTGAAGAATACCTAAAACCTGTTAAAGAAGTGATCCGTATGGCGCGTAAGCAAGCCACACTAGAACTTGTTAAACTACCAATTTTTGGCGCGGAGTAATCAATAATGAAGAAACTATTTAAAGGTTTTGCTGTTGCAGCAGTACTGTCTGTTTCTGCCGGTACCGCGCTTAATGCACATGCAAATACTGATGCTTTAGATAAAATTCTTGAGCAAGTAAAGCAAGAGCGTATTTCTGAAGGGAAAATCAATAAGCAACGTGAACAAGAGTTCTTATCAGATCGTGCTGATAAGCAAGCGTTACTTAACAAAGCGAAAAGCCAATTAGCTGCTGAAAAAGCACGTGGTGATCGTCTTAGCAAAGAATATGCACAAAACGAAAATACTTTAGCGGAAAAAGAGCAAGCTCTTCAAAACGCGCAAGGTACGTTAGGTGAAATGTTTGGTGTTGTTCGTCGTGCAGCAGCTGACGCGATTGGTTCAATTGAAGCATCTTTAGTAAGTGCTGAAAAACCAGGTCGTGCTGAAGTACTTCGTTCATTAGCTGCGGCTAAAGAACTTCCAACAGTTCGTGAGTTAGAAGAACTTTGGATTTCACTTCAAACAGAAATGACTGAGTCAGCTAAAGTTTCAACGTTTGAAACTGAAGTTGCAGGTCTTGACGGTAATCCGTCAATGAAAAAAGTAACACGTATCGGTAACTTCAACTTAGTTACAGACGATGGCTACTTAATCTACTCACCAGAGACTAAGTCTATACAGCCTCTAGGTAAGCAACCTGACAGCTATATCTTAAAAGGTATTTCTGATCTAGAAGGTACTTCAGCTGATAACTACGCTGGCGTATACGTGGATCCTACACGTGGTGCAATCTTACGTATCAACACGCAGAAGAAGTCTCTTATGGAGTACTACGAGCAAGGTGCTGAAGTTGGTTACATCATCACCGTATTGCTTGCTGTAGGTCTTTTAATCTTCTTAGTACGTTTCGTTGATTTAGCGCTTACTACTTCTAAGATCAAAGCTCAGCTTAAGAACTTGTCTACACCGAATACAAACAACCCATTGGGTCGTATTCTTAAAGTGTACTCTGACAACAAAAATCAAGATGTTGAAAATCTTGAGCTTAAACTTGATGAAGCGATTCTACGTGAAACGCCACGCATCGAAGCGGGTATTAACATCATCAAGATCCTTGCTGCTATCGCACCATTACTAGGTCTACTAGGTACGGTAATCGGTATGATCCTAACGTTCCAAACAATCACATTGTTCGGTACGGGCGATCCGAAGATCATGGCTGGTAACATCTCTCTAGCACTTGTAACTACAGCGCTAGGTCTAATTGCAGCACTACCACTTATCCTACTTCATTCAATTGTTGCAGGTCGTAGTAAGTCGGTACTACATATCCTTGATGAGCAAAGCGCGGGTATCATCGCGACTCACGCGGAGAAGGAGAAAGCCTAATGCTAGTCCTGATGGAGATCTGGGAATCTATCAGGGATTTTGTTGGCACAGGCGGCCAGGTTTTATACGTGGTCGCGATAGCACTCTTTCTTATGTGGGTTTTAATGATTGAGCGCTATTGGTTCTTACTTGCTGAGTTTCCTCGTTTAACGAAGGAAATTGTAGCTAAGTGGGATGCCCGCCAAGACACTACGTCTTGGTACGCACACAGAATCCGTGAAGCATGGATTTCTGAAGCGTCTGAAAAATTAGATCAGCGTATGTTGTTGATTAAAACATTAGTAGCTATATGTCCTTTAATAGGCTTACTTGGTACTGTTACGGGTATGATCGCGGTTTTTGAAACCATGGCAACCCAAGGTACAGGTAATGCACGTTTAATGGCATCAGGCATATCAATGGCAACAATCCCAACAATGGCTGGAATGGTTGCGGCACTATCTGGGGTATTCTTTAGCTCACGCCTTGAGGCAAGAGCGAGAATGGTGAAAGCCAAGCTTGTAGATAGTATGCCTCATCACTAGAGAGAGAATTAAATATGGCACGTAAACAACGTTTTCGTGAAGAAGAAGAAGCAGCGGTAGATATGACGCCAATGCTTGACATCGTATTTATCATGCTTATTTTCTTTATCGTAACTACATCGTTCGTTAAAGAGGCTGGTATCGAGGTCAATAAACCAAAAGCTGCCCAAGCTACGAAGCAAAAAAATGCTAACATTTTTATTGCAATTCGCAGTGACGGTGCAATCTGGATTGATAAACAGCAAGTTGATGTTGAACGTGTTTCAGCAAAAATCGAAAGTTTATTAGCAGAACAACCTACTGATGTTGTAATTTTGCAAGCTGATAAAGAAGCAAAACACGGCACAGTGGTTAAAGTGATGGACCAGATTAAAGCGACGGGTGATAACCTGAGAATTTCAATAGCTGGAGATCAGTAATGATTCGTTTTCTGTTTTCACTGATTGCAGGTGGGGCAGTTACTTTCGGCTTGTTCTACTTCATGGCATACCTCATCTCTGGTGGGGCTGACCGTAATACGGAACAAAAAGAGCAGATCATAGTCGAAATTATGACGAATCCGCCTGAATCTAAGGTGCAGGAGAGGAAGCGTGTACCGCCTCCGCCTCCGCCACCGCCAAAGCAGCCGCCTAAACCGCAGCCGCCACAGCCGGAAAATAGCAACCCAAATACTGGTGGCTTGTCATTTAATATGCCAAGTATCGATGTGGGAAGCACGGCCGGTGGACTAAGTGGTCCAGGTGCATTTGGACGAGATGGTGATGCGACACCTATCGTTCGTATTGAACCAAAATATCCAACACAAGCAGCACGTGATGGTAAAGAAGGTTGGGTTCAACTTTCGTTCACAATTGATGAGTTAGGTGGCGTGATTGACGTTGATGTTATCGACGCAGATCCAAAACGTATCTTTGACCGTGAAGCTAAACGTGCATTGCGTAAGTGGAAATACCGTCCTAAGATCATTGACGGGAAACCACAAAAGCAAGTTGGTTTACAAGTTCAACTAGACTTTAAACTTAACCAAGGCAACTAAGGAGGCGAGTAATGAGAAATTTTTCTAAAGTAACTGCACTTGCAATTCTTATGTCTGTGTCAGGTGCATCATTAACTGCACCTGTTTTAGCGGCGCCAGATTACGCAAAGATTGAAGAGCGTAAGAAAGCAAAAACTAAAATCATGGGCGAACGTACTGGTAAAAAAGTAATTAAAGCGTTTGATTTGTATAACGAAGATGATGTTGATGGTGCAATAGCGTTATTGAAAGAGTTAGAACCGTCTAATGACTTTGATAAAGCAACTGTTAATCGTTACTTAGGCAGCATGTACGCTCAAAAAGAGCAATACAAAGTTGCAATTAAGTATATGAAAGCAGCGATTGCACCGGATGTATTGAACTTTGCTGATCAGGCTCAAGGCTTAAAAACCTTGGGCGATATGTATGCGGGTACTGAACAATACAGTGCTGCCAAGCAAGCATATTCTGATTGGATGGACTTCACAGGTGAAGAGGACCCGAAAGTTTACACTCGTATTGCGCAAGCAAGTTATGAGCTTAAACAATTTGATCAGGTTCTTGAACCGGCAAACAAAGCAATTAAGTTAGCTGAAGAGCCAAATAAAGCTCCTTATCAACTTAAATTAGCTGCCTATTTTGAGAAAAAGCAATATCAAGATATGGTTAAAGTTGCAGAAGAAATTGTTCGTGTATGGCCTGAAGACAAAAAGTCTTGGGTAGGTTTAGGTAAGTATTATTTACAAACCGAAGACTACCAAAAAGGTCTAGCAACTATGGAAGTTGCATACAAGAATGGTTACTTCGAAAACGAAGTTGAATACAAAGTACTGGCTAACTTTTATTCTTTAAACGAAATTCCTTACAAAGCAGCAGTAACGCTTGAAAAGGCTGTTAAAGAAGAGAAAGTAAAACGCACTAAGCAAAATATTAGCGCGATTGCTAGTAACTACCATCGTTCGAAAGATATAGAGAAAGCTGCTAAGTATTACGAAGAAGCTGCTAAATTTGATGACGACGCTGAGCTCTACCGCAAAGCAGGTTCATTACTTTTACAATCTGAAAAATTCAGCGCTGCTGTTGTTCGTTTGAACAAAGCATTAGAGCTTGGCTCTGATAAAAAAGGCACTATTTATTCAGATTTAGCTGAAGCGTTTTACTACCAAGGTAAGTATAAGCAAGCTTATGCTGCTATTACTAAAGCCATGGACGACCCAAGCACACGTAGGTTTGCTAAAGGTTGGGCTACATATATTAAAGATAAAGCCGCTCGCAACGGTGTTAAAATTTAGTATTTAATGTACTCTAGTATTTTTAAAAAGCCCCATTGGGGCTTTTTTTATTGGAATTGACATGAAAAAAACGCCTATTATTTCACTGCTATTTTGTTTGCTGTTAACGTCTTGCTCTAAGCCTACAGATATATTTTCATCTTATGAAGAAGCGCAAAGCGCGTTAATATCACTTAATACTGCTTTAAGTGCGCAACCGAATTCACAGGTTACACAGCTCAGTAATGAGCAGCTCCCTTTTACAGATGATTATTTAGAGCGTCGCCACGCTATTTATCAGCAGCTAATGCAAATGCAGTTATCAGCAGAGCAAACCAATCAGGTTAATTATTTAGTTATTGCTGAGCGATTCCCAGAGCGCTATTTTGCATGGCCTGCACAAACAAATGTTTTGGCTAATATGCTCACTATGGCGAAAAATGATGCCCAGTATAAAAATATTGAGCAATGGTTAAGGTTTGTAAAATCACAGCTAGAAGCTGCCGAGCAAAGTAATTTAAAGCTAAATAAAGTTGAACATAGTTATTTAAAAAAGTACGTGCAACAAGCTATAAATCGCACTAACACACCGGTTGAACTTAATGCAGCGTTGAGTGAGTTAAACAATTATTTGGCGCACTATAAGCCAAGAGGCAGCATTGGTTTATCAGGCCTTGCTAATGGCAGTCAGTGGTATCAAAGTAAATTAAATTATTTTGCAAATGCTGTGCTCTCACCGCTTGAGTGGCTAAGTCGTATTGATAGCAAATTCAAATCAATGCAGAGTCAAAAACAGCAAACAACGGTAGAAGCCTCAAATGCCTCACAGCTTACCACATTACTTTTAACTGATTCGAAAATAGCGGGTTTAGACTGGTTAACGGGTTATACGCTATTACCTCTGAGGGCTAACGCTTCACAATTAGAACCAGCCGATGAACTGCTCTATATGGCTATGATGGAGACTGATCTAGGGGTGCATTATCACGCTTGGACATTGTCACAAGCACGCTTAAATTTACTTAAACGATTAAACATAAGTGAAGAGGAAGCGACTTTATTAGTTGAAGATATTCTTTTTTATCCAGGGCAAGCGTTTAGTTTTGCTCCACAACTACTTAATTAAACTTTAGTGCGCTATTAACTAGCGCACTGATCACATCGCTGCGCTGCAGGGTCTTGCTCTAAGCGCTGCGCTGATATTTTTTCCTCACAGTCACAACAGTAACCATACTGGCCAATGTCAATTTGGCTTATTGCCGCTTCAAGCTTATTCATACGCTCAATCAAGGGATTATACTCGGTGCCTAATTGCTGAGCTGCTATATCAAGCCACTCTTCATTTGAGGTACGGGTTAGTATACAAAGCAAATTTTGATGTGTAGGGTGTGTAGATTGTGATAGCAAGCCTAATATAATCGCTTTAACACTTTCAATTTCATCGTTTAGTCGTTGCTGATGATGCATTAGCAGTATAACCCTTAAATTAGTCCTCAGTGATACTGCTATTATCTAGTTAGATTATCTTAGATGTTATGATTTGTATCAAATTGTGGCGCTTTCGCATATTTTTTTAATACCTCTGCCACTTCATCTTTGGCTTTTAAACGACGTATTTCGTCAAATAATAGTCCTGCTTGTGGGTACTGACGTTTTAAATAACCAAGCCATTGTTTTGTGCGTGAGGCAAAGTACTTGGTATCTTTACTGGCGGTTTGGTGCATGGATGAGTAAATAATATGGTGTAAAATATTTTCCCACGTTAACTCACTATAATCTTCATTATTAATATGAGCTTTAATTTTACGAGCTAAATCAGGATGTGAAAGGGCGCCACGGCCAATCATTAAGTCAGTGCAACCGCTGCGCTTTTGGCATAAAAGGGCATCTTCTACCTGCCAAATCTCCCCATTGGCGACCACCGCAATTTGTTTATCTTTAACTAAAGGAGGGATTTTTTCCCAATAGGCAGGCGGGTTATAGCCATCGCGTTTAGTTCGCGCATGAATGGCAATACTGCTCGCACCTGCACTGACAACGGCATCGACAATCTCTTGGCTATTACTATCATCATCAAAACCTAAGCGAATTTTTGCACTTACCTCGTGTTCAGCGTCTACGGCATCCCTTACAGTTTTAATTATTGAATACATATGTTCAGGGTCTTTGAGTAAAACAGCGCCCCCTTTGCTTTTATTCACCGTTTTTGCCGGGCAGCCAAAGTTTAAGTCAACACCATGGGAGCCTAAGCCAACTGCTTTTACTGCATTTTCAGCTAGGACGTCAGCCACTTGGCCCAATAACTGAATTCGAACCGGCGTGCCACATCGAGTTAGCCCCGCATTTTTAAGTTCAGGGCAATAACGGTGAAATACTTTATCTGGAAGGCAAGTATCTACAACACGGATAAATTCGGTCACACAAAGATCGAAGCCACCTATGTCGGTGAGTAGTTGGCGCATTTTAAAGTCAACGACACCTTCCATCGGTGCTAAAACAAGTTTCATAGTGTGATTAATTTATTACTGAAAAAGAGCGCCAGTTTACCTGTAAATCATAAATTGATAAAACGCTTATTAGGGTTTATAGTTAGTTTACTAAGTTATTTTTGAAAAAATAGATAATGTGAAAGTTTTTAGTTTTATGCAGGTCTACTTGTATAATGATATCTGACAAGTTTAGAAGGTAATAAAAAATGAATACAATAAAGAAAAATTCAATTGCATTAACACTCGGCGCAGTGGTTGTTGGCAGTGCAAGTATGGCCAGTGCAGATGTACAAGCTAACCCATTTGAATTTCAGCAAATGGTTGCTGGTTACCAGTTAGACGCAGGTGAAGGCAAGTGCGGCGAAGGTAAATGCGGTGAAGCTAAAACCAAAAAAGAAGGAAAGTGCGGCGAAGGTAAATGCGGCGAAGCGAAGGCCAAAAAAGAAGGTAGGTGCGGCGAAGGCAAATGCGGTGAAGCTAAAGCCAAAAAAGAAGGCAAATGCGGCGAAGGTAAATGCGGCGAAGCTAAGGCCAAAAAAGAAGGCAAGTGCGGCGAAGGTAAATGCGGCGAAGCTAAGGCTAAAAAAGAAGGCAAGTGCGGCGAAGGTAAATGTGGTGGTAGCCACTAAACTTTTCTTTTTCAGATAAGTGAGAGGGCCATTAGGCCCTTTTTATTTAATATGAGGTTTTATTATGGCTCAAAATCAAACGCCTAACTTTGGCATGGTCGGTTTAGGCTTGCGAAGAGAAATGCTAGATGAGCTTGAGCATGCCATACCAAAACAAATTGAGTTTATGGAAGTGGCCCCAGAGAACTGGTTAAAGCTAGGTGGGCGCTTTGAAAAGCAATTTAAGCAGTTAACCAATACTAATTATTTTGTTTGCCATGGTTTATCTCTTTCTATTGGCTCACCTGAGCCACTAGACCTTGAATTTGTAAAGTCGTTAAAACCGTTTTTTGATACTCATAATATTAAAGTATACAGCGAGCATTTAAGTTATTGTTCAGGAAAAGGACACATGTATGACTTAATGCCGATCCCTTTTACTGAGGAGGCGGTTAACCATGTTGTTTCTCGGGTTAAACAGGTACAAGATATTTTAGAACGCCCGCTAGCGCTGGAAAATGTGTCTTATTATGGTGCCCCTGGTCAGCAGCTATCAGAGCTTGAATTTACCAATGCTATTTTAGAAGACGCAGACTGCCAGTTGCTATTAGACGTTAATAATATTTATGTGAACTCGATTAATCATGGTTATGATGCACAAGCGTTTTTAAGTGGGCTACCAACTAATAAAATTGCCTATTGTCATGTTGCAGGCCACTACAATGAAGCCGAGGACTTGATTATAGATACTCATGGCGCCGATGTTATTGATCCCGTATGGCAGTTGCTTGATAGCGCTTATGAAACACATGGTGTATTTCCGACGCTGTTAGAGCGGGACTTTAATATTCCACCTATTAACGTGTTAACCAAAGAGCTGGATATAATTCATCAATTACAAGCAAAGCACCTGCAGCTGTTATCCACTGAGCAAAGTGCTTAAACAGTCCTATGCAGCTAGTAATAACAACAGCATGGTTTTAAAAGAGTATTAACTATGAGTTTTATCGATATTCAAAATGAGTTTATGGCTCATATTCGCCAGCCCAACACGAACCCTTGCCCAGCAGATGTTGAAGACAGACGTATGGCTATTTATCGGGAGCTTTTTTTTAATAATATTAATGGCTTTGTTTCATCTGCATTTCCAGTTTTAAAAACACTCTATAGTGAGCAACAGTGGCTATTACTGGTTCGTCAATTTTTTAGTGAACATGATTGCCAGTCTCCTTACTTTTTAGATATTGCTGAAGAGTTTATAACGTATTTAATGACAAGTTATGTGCCCAAAGAGTGCGACCCTGTGTTTATGCTAGCGCTGGCGCATTATGAATGGATTGAGCTTGATGTATCGGTAACTCAGGCTGACTTGGATGAGAGCGAACTGGTAACGAATCAATTAACTCAAAGCCCTTTATATTTATCTAAAACGGCACGTAACTTAAGCTATGAATTCCCCGTACAACATATTAGCGAAGCGTTTCAACCGCAACAGCCCTCTGAGCAGCCACATTATTTTGTGGTGTACAGAGATAAAGACGATGAAGTACAATTTTTAGCAACTAATGCGATGACCGCCATGCTTTTGTCTATTATTGACAATAACGCAGGAAGCACATTTGCGCATGTTTGCCAGCAAGTCAGTGAAAATGCACCTCAATTTAGCCTTGAGCAAATAACTCAAGGCGCATTAAGTACCCTAACGGCTATGGCACAGCGTCAAATTATAGTGACAAAAAATCAAGATTAAGCTCTTTATAGATTATTTCACATCGTCTATTATAACGCCTTTATTTGTTGTGCTTAATAAAAGGTTGTACCGATGTCAGATGATAAAGAGTTTAAAGACCCGTTTAATGCGGCTTACTTTTTTGCATTTTTAGCCGTGTTTGCTGGAATAGGGTGTTTAAATGCTATTTTAGGTTGGATCACCAGCTTGACGTAATTTTTGCTTTATTTCATAGGGCTGTTGTTTTCATCAGCCTTATATTTTTTTATCTTGTTTACCCTTCCTGAATTTTTATAACTACCGCAAACTCGCAATTTACGCTCACTTAAGGTTATAATCACCTGCTTTGTAATATGAACCATTGAGCAGTTAAAATTATGACTCAAGTAACACCAGCAATTATCAAAAACAGCATTACTACAATTGCTGATTACCCTAAAGCGGGCATTATGTTTCGCGATGTAACAACCCTAATGGCAAACCCTGAAGCGTTTAAAGCAACCATAGATGCATTTATTAACGCCTATAAAGATCAAGGTTTTACTAAAATTATTGGCACAGAATCGCGTGGCTTTATTTTTGGTGCACCGCTATCTTATGCCTTGGGAATTCCTTTTATCCCTGTTCGCAAACCTGGTAAATTACCGCGCGAAGTTATTCGCCAAGATTACCAACTCGAATATGGTGAAGATACATTAGAGCTTCATACTGATGCGATTGTAGCCGGTGATAAAGTATTGCTAGTTGACGACTTGTTGGCGACCGGTGGTACAATTGAAGCAACAGCCAAGTTGGTTGCAAAATTAGGCGGCAACGCCACAGATGCAGCATTCGTCGTATCGTTACCTGAACTAGGTGGGGAGCAGCGTGTTGAAAAAATGGGTATTAAAATCCTAAAATTGGTTGAATTCGAAGGCGAATAATCGATGAGTTATCAGGTTCTAGCGAGAAAATGGCGTCCTCAAACCTTTCATGAATTGGTTGGGCAGTCTCATGTTAAACAAGCGCTGGTTAATGCGCTGAGTCAAAATAGACTGCATCACGCTTATTTATTCACTGGAACCCGTGGTGTTGGTAAAACGACCATTGCGCGTATTTTTGCTAAAAGCTTAAATTGTGATGAGGGCATTTCTGCCACACCATGTGGTCAATGTAGTAGCTGTGTTGATATAGAAGCAGGGCGCTACATTGATTTACTCGAAATAGATGCGGCCTCACGCACAAAAGTTGAAGATACTCGCGAAATACTCGATAACGTTCAATATGCGCCAACCCGCGGACGCTATAAAGTGTACTTAATTGATGAAGTACACATGTTGTCAAAGCACAGCTTTAATGCCTTATTAAAAACGCTCGAAGAGCCACCTGAGCATGTAAAGTTTTTACTGGCGACCACCGATCCACAAAAATTACCGGTAACTATTTTATCGCGCTGCTTACAGTTTAATTTAAATGCCTTGTCGCAAGCTGAAATTAAGCAACAGCTTGAGCATGTTCTTACGCAAGAGCAGCTCAATTTTGATAATGATGCCCTAAGTATTATTGCTAAAGCAGCTGATGGCAGTATGCGAGATGCGCTGAGCCTGACCGATCAGGCTATTGCCCAAACAAATGGCGATATTAATAATCAAGCTGTTCAAGCCATGCTTGGTTTAATGGATACCCATTATAGTCAGAGTTTACTCGCTGCATTACTCGCGCAGGATGGCGCAGCCTTAATGGCTGAAGTTGCCCAAGTCGCGAGCAGAAATCCTAATTACATTGCACTACTTGATGACTTAATTGCACTTACGCATATTATTCAATTAAGCCAATTAGTGCCTGAAGCGGCAGCACTTGATAGCAATAATGCTGACTACATTAAGCATGTTGCAGCGCACACTCATGCTCAGCAAATTCAAGTGTATTATCAGTTATTACTGAATGGCAAAAAAGATTTACAGTGGGCGCCTGAGCCACGCTTAGGGTTTGAGATGATTATGCTACGATTGTTAGCATTTCAACCTGAGCACTCACAAACGACGCATTCAGCACCTAGCTCGCAACCCGCGCCAGAGCAAAATGCCACAGGGCGTACCAATGCATTGCGTGATATTTTAAATAAAAATAAACCAGCGCAGAGCAATAGCACTGAAAGTCAGCCATCAATACATAATCCACAGCCAATAGAGGCTCCTGAGCCTGAGGTTTCGCGCTCTGATAATAGCCCGACTCACATTGAGCAAGAGTCAACACAAAGTCAGCCAAACATGTCTGATACAACGCCAATGAGCGATGAACAAGCGCAGCGTCAAAGCGAAGATGATGCCTACATGCAGCACAGCGATGTAGAACAAACCATTGCAGCGCAATACGATGATGTAATGAGTAGCGCGGTTGACCAAGGATTTAATCCTGAGCTATCAAACGTACCTAGTAGCACTGAGCATTCAGCGCCAACAATGGGCGAGCAAGAAGCACGTGCACAGTCTGCAATAGCGCGTATTTTACGTGACAGAAATATTTCCGGTGCGGGTAAACTGTCAAGCGCAGCAACCGAAAAACCTGTTGTGCCAAAATCGACCCCTGCTAGGCCCGTCGATAAACCTATTAGCAATACACCTCAAGCTGTAGCGCAGGAGCCGCCTCCATGGGATAGTGAGACGGGTGATGAGTTACCAAAAAAGCCAGCGCTCCCCATGTCAGGGAGCAAGCCACAGGTAAGCACTAAACCTGCAAATAAAGTCGACTTTAAAGCAAAGCATCAAACAATTACCGAAAATCTTGCGCCTGAGCTATTAGAGCAAATTAATCCGCAAAAACCGGCTCCTGTTGTTGAACAAGCACCAAGTATTCCGGTGCCGGATGATTTTCAAAGCCCCATCAGTGAAATTAGATTTGCCCATCAACAAGATGAATGGGCTTATTTAATTAAGCGAATGGGGCTTGGCGGGCGCATGCGCCAGTTTGCCTTGCATTCAATTTTTACCAAGCAAGACAATCATTTTCATATTGAAGTGGATGAATCGCAAAAGCATTTAGATACGCCTATGCTGCGCCAAAAGTTAAATGTGGCGTTATCGACTATTTATGGACATAACGTTGAGCTAAATATCGACTTTGCCAGTGGGGTGATTGACTCGCCTTATCTAATTCAACAAAAAATTGATGCAGGTCGTCACCAGCAAGCGATTGATGTGATCACAAGCGATGAAAATATAGTACAATTTCAACAGCTATTTAGCGCTGAAATTGACGAAAACAGTATTCAGGCATTGTAATTAACTATCAGTGCCCTTATTTATACTTCAGTTAATGTATTAAAAGAAAGAGAGACGATTATGTTTAAAGGTGGAATGGGTAACATGATGAAGCAAGCGCAGCAAATGCAAGAGCGCATGCAAAAAGCCCAAGAAGAAATCGCAACAATGGAAGTCGTTGGTGAAGCT
The DNA here is from genome assembly GCF_030407915.1 of Pseudoalteromonas sp. APC 3250. NCBI lineage: Bacteria > Pseudomonadati > Pseudomonadota > Gammaproteobacteria > Alteromonadales > Pseudoalteromonadaceae > Pseudoalteromonas > Pseudoalteromonas sp. APC 3250. The sequence continues at coordinate 454,682 of NZ_JASDCM010000001.1, read as the reverse complement.
GGTGCCGGTTTAGTTAAAGTAACCATGCTTGGTAACCACAACGTGCGCCGTGTTGAGCTTGATGAAAGCTTAATGGAAGACGACAAAGACATGATTGAAGATTTATTAGCTGCAGCATGTAACGATGCTGTGCGCCGTGTTGCCGATGAAACGCAAGAACGCATGGGTAAAGTGACAGGCGGTATGCAGTTACCACCTGGTATGAAAATGCCGTTCTAAGCAACTATGCAACTTTCAGATAGTTTAACATCGCTGATAGAGGCACTGCGTTGTCAGCCCGGCATCGGTCCGAAGTCTGCCCAGCGTATTGCGTTTCATTTGTTAGAGCGCGACCGTAAAGGCGGTGCTCAACTTGGTAATGCCTTGACTAAAGCAATGAGCGCTGTAGGTCATTGCCAATCGTGCCGCACATTTACCGAGCAGGCGCAGTGTGATATTTGCTTAAGCACTAAACGCCAAGACAGTGGTATTTTATGTGTTGTTGAATCGCCAACGGATGTACTCGCCATTGAGCAAACAGGTCAATACAAAGGGCTTTACTTTGTATTAATGGGGCATTTATCACCGATTGATGGCATAGGGCCTAAAGAAATTGGCCTTGATGTACTCGAGCAAAAGCTTGCGCAAGGCGGTATTAATGAAGTCATTTTAGCCACAAATCCTTCGGTTGAAGGCGAAACAACGGCGCATTATATTGCTCAGCTTTGCCACAAAAACAATGTGGGTGCATCGCGTATTGCTCATGGTATTCCTGTTGGTGGTGAGCTTGATTTAGTCGATGGAATGACGCTTATGCATGCATTTAGCGGTAGGCGATTAGTCAGCCATGAATAGTTTATTTTAAGCTTAACTATTTGAACTTACTTTAAAAGCCTACATACATGCTGTAGGCTTTTTTGTTGGCTTTAATTGCAATACAAACAAAAGTTTAAGGATGATATGGCTGCAATAACCCAAAGTGCTAATGTGATTGTTGATGACTTTATCGCACCTGTTTGCCATGAACACATAAAAATTATTTATCAAGATGAGGCGCTTTTAGTGATCAATAAGCCCAGTGGTTTATTGAGTTTGTCGGGTAAAAACTCACTAAATTGGGATTCCGTTCATTATCGCTTAGTCAATGGTCAACAGGGTAAAACAGCCGCCTTTGCAGAAGCAAAGTTACCTCATCGATTAGATTTTGGTACCTCAGGGATCATGCTGGTGGCACTCAATAGTGAGTCGGCAAAAAACCTCAATCAACAATTTCAAAGTCACACCATAAGCAAACGCTATGTCGCTATGTTACAAGGAAAAGTGTGCGATAACCACGGACAAATAAATTACCCGATTGCTAAAGACAAACTCTATTTTCCTCGTGTTAAGTTATGTAACACCACAGGCAAAGCGGCCTTAACACACTACACAGTACTTAAGCGTTTTATTCAACCAATAAAGACGTTAGTGCAATTTACCCCCGTTACTGGTCGAACGCATCAATTACGTATTCATAGTCATGCAATTGGGCATCCTATTTTAGGTTGCGATTTGTATAAAAGTGAACAGAGTGAGCAGATGGCGTCGCGTTTGCAGCTACATGCCAGCGATATATATTTTCATCACCCAAGCACTCAAAAGCCGATGCATTTACACTGTGCCAGCCCATTTTGAACAGATATTGTTTTTATAATATTGTTGTTTTTTGCTGGCAGCTTTTTTTACTTTTTTCCCTTGAAGTTCTGACACCTCCCCCCATATTAAGTGCATAACGCAGACACTTTGCAAATTGGAGATACATAAATGACTGCAGCACAAAAAGAAACATTAGGCTTTCAAACAGAAGTAAAACAATTACTAAACTTAATGATTCACTCGCTTTATTCTAATAAAGAAATATTTTTACGTGAGCTTGTATCAAACGCATCTGATGCAGCCGATAAATTACGCTTTTTAGCGTTATCAAACGGCGACTTATATCAAGGTGATGCTGATTTACGTGTACGTATTAGTGCTGATAAAGAAGCCAATACGGTAACCATTTCTGATAATGGTATTGGTATGACACGTGATGAAGTGATCAGCTCTTTAGGTACAATTGCAAAGTCGGGTACCGCAGAGTTTTTCAAAAACTTAACGGGCGACCAAAGCAAAGATTCACAACTTATTGGTCAATTTGGTGTGGGCTTTTACTCAGCGTTTATTGTTGCTGATGAAGTGACAGTGCGTACCCGTAAAGCAGGCGAGACAACGGCTGTAGAGTGGCAATCAAAAGGTGAAGGTGAATACACGCTGCAAGAAATTGAAAAAGAAGGCCGCGGTACAGACATTATTCTACACCTACGTGAAGAAGAAAAAGAGTACGCAGACGAATGGCGCCTTCGTAGTATCGTGACTAAATACTCTGATCATATTTCTACACCAGTACAAATGTACAAAGCAGAAGTACCAGAGTCTGAAGGCGAAGACGGTGAGAAAATTCCAGCAGTTCCTGGTGAGTGGGAAAGCATTAACCGTGCTACGGCATTATGGACGCGTGATAAGTCTGAAATCTCTGAAGATGAATACAAAGAATTTTACAAGCATGTAAGCCATGACTGGGAAGATCCACTTAGTTGGGGACATAACAAAGTTGAAGGTAAAACTGAATACACCAGTTTGTTATACATTCCGAAAAAAGCGCCGTTTGATTTATGGAACCGCGAGCGCCAAAGTGGCTTAAAATTATACGTGCAACGTGTATTCATTATGGATGATGCTGAGCAGTTTATGCCAAGCTACCTGCGTTTCGTTAAAGGTCTATTAGATTCAAATGATTTACCACTGAACGTATCGCGTGAAATACTTCAAGATAACAAAGTGACCCAAGCTATCCGTAAGGGGTGTACGTCGCGTATTATTAAAATGCTTGAGCGTATGGCGAAAAACAAAGCCGATGATTACCAAACGTTTTGGAATGAATTTGGTCAAGTAATGAAAGAAGGCCCAGCTGAAGATGCGGCTAACAAAGAGAGCATTGCTAAGCTATTACGTTTTGCTTCAACGCATACCGATTCAGACACTCAAGATGTCTCGCTTGAACAATACATTGAGCGTATGAAAGACAGCCAAGATAAAATTTACTATGTTGTTGCTGACTCATTTATTGCAGCTAAAAACTCACCGCATTTAGAGATCTTCCGCAAAAAAGGCATTGAAGTTTTACTACTAAGTGACCGTGTTGATGAGTGGATGATGAGCCACTTAACTGAATTTGCAGACAAGCAATTTCAATCAATTACTCGCGGTGATTTAGATTTAGGCGACTTAGACGACGAAGAAACTAAAAAAGCACAAGAAGAGTCTGAAAAAGAAGTTGCAGGCCTTATTGAGCGTATTAAGACCGCATTAGGTGATGATGTTAAAGAAGTACGCTTTACACATCGTTTAACCGATTCGCCAGCCTGTGTGGTGAGCGACGACAACGACATGAGCTCGCAAATGCAAAAGCTGATGGAGTCAGTAGGTCAAGCAGTGCCAGAAGCTAAACCTGTGTTTGAGCTAAACCCTGAGCATCAGATTGTTAAGCATTTAAATGATGAGCAAGACGAAGATAAATTTGCGCAGTGGTCACATGTATTGCTAGATCAAGCATTACTAGCTGAGCGCGGTACGCTTAAAGATCCAACTGGATTTGTCACTCGCTTAAATAAACTTATGCTTGATTTAAGCAAATAAGTATTAAAAATCAATGATTGAGTAAAAAGGGAACGTTTGTTCCCTTTTTTTATGCGCTGGAGCATAGAGTTTATTGATTTTTAAAGGTTAAATTTGCTGCATAGACGCTGCCCGAAAGGGTCTGTCTGCCTACATGGATGGTGGCAAATGGCGTGAGCAGGACGCAGAAGCTTTGCTCGATTTTTACTCAGCCTACTAAGTAGCAAACATTGCGCCGCGATTAAAGTGCCCCTAGTTTGCACAAATATTAATCCGCAAAGGCCAACAGACTCTAGACAATTAGTATAAGTTACTTGAGTATCTGCGGCGCTTGTGGAAGAATTCAGACTTTAAAATAAACTCTCATATTAGGGGACAATGATATGCGCATTATTCTTTTGGGCGCGCCGGGTGCAGGTAAAGGTACTCAAGCTCAGTTTTTAATGGATAGATACGGTATTCCACAAATTTCTACCGGTGATATGCTACGAGCTGCAATTAAAGAGGGCACACCACTTGGCCTTGAAGCAAAAAAAGTAATGGACGCAGGTCAGTTAATTTCTGATGACATCATCATTGGCCTTGTTAAAGAGCGCATTGCAAAACCTGATTGTGAGAAAGGCTTTTTACTTGATGGCTTCCCACGTACCATTCCACAAGCTGATGCAATGAAAGATAATGGCGTTGTCGTTGATCACGTTATTGAATTTGATGTTGCTGATGAAGTGATTGTTGAGCGTATGGGTGGCCGTCGTGTTCATCCTGGTTCTGGTCGTGTTTATCATGTTGTTTACAATCCACCAAAAGAGGAAGGTAAAGACAACGAAACAGGCGAAGAGCTTATTATCCGTGCGGATGACACAGAAGAGACAGTTCGTAAACGCTTAGGCATTTACCATGAGCAAACAATGCCATTGGTTGACTACTACCAAGCAGAAGCGCAAGCGGGTAATACGCAGTACCATAAATTAGACGGTACTCAAGCGGTTGAAGCAGTAAGCAAGCAACTAGCTGAGCTTTTGGGTTAATTTTTATCTAAAATTAAAAGCATAATTAAAAAAAAACCGCTTCATAGCGGTTTTTTATTATCTGAAATTCGACCTTTAAAGCGTTTTAAGCTTTTCAATAACGCTATCGTATTCAGGCTCGGTTGATAAGCTAGTAACTAATTGTTTATATATAACTTTATGGCTTTTATCGAGAATAAAAACAGCGCGAGTAAGTAACCCCATATCTTTAATTATTAACCCATACTTTTGGCCAAAATCACGCCATACAGAATCAGACAGTGTCGTAACTTTATCGATATTTTCTGCTTTGCAAAAACGTTTTTGTGCAAAAGGTAGGTCGGCACTAATCGTCAACATGGCCACGCCAGGAAACTGTTGCGCTACTTTTTCATTAAAATGCTTTGTTTGTAGGCTACAAATGCCAGTATCTAAGCTTGGTACTACGCTGATTAATACAGCTTGCCCTTGGTAATTTTCTAATGTAATGGCAGTAAAGCTGTCGTCGACCACTTTAAAATTTGGCGCATCAGCACCGACTTTGAGGCCTTGGCCTAGTAACGTAACAGGTTTACCTTGCGCTGTTACTTTTCCTGCATCTAAGGTGTTTTCAGGTAACTCTGATGCAAAACTAGTGCAACAAAATAGGCTCAATGCAAAGGCTAATGAACGACGCATGGATTTTTTCCTTTTAAGAATTAACGTAATAGTGGTGAGTGTATTATACTGTGATGGAGTTACCAAGCAGAATAATTGACGCGTTTATTTTTCCCTAAAATTGTAAATAAGCAATACTTTGATTACTATGTATATATAAGAAATAGGTATTAATTAATAATATCCGTGCCTTTATTTTTTGCGGTGTCAGCGTACAACAAGTTTTAAAATAGAGAGATAATATGTCAACATCGGTTTTAATTTGTGATGATTCAAAACTAGCTAGACGTCAATTAGCTCGCTCTTTACCCGATGATTGGGATATTAAAGTTGAATTTGCATGTGACGGTGTAGACTGCATAAAACAAATAACTAAAGCCCAGCCTGAAATTCTTTTCCTTGATTTAAATATGCCAGAAATGGACGGCTATGGCGTGCTTGCTGCAATGAAAGAGCAAGGACTCGACGTTCTCACTGTTGTGGTATCAGGCGATATTCAACCGAGTGCGCATCAACGTGTGCTTGAGCTTGGCGCCATAGATTTTATTCAAAAACCGTGTTCCCCCGAAAAGCTTGCTGCCATTATTGAACATCATGGTATTAGAGATAGAGCACTGCGTGAACGCATGTCTCACTCGTTAGGTGAACAAGTTGACCCTGATGTTCGTGATATATATCAAGAGCTGACTAATGTTGCCATGGGTCAAGCGGGAGATTTACTTGCAAGACTGCTTAATGTATTTGTTAAGTTACCCATTCCTAATGTTAATGTTTTAGAAGTCAGTGAGCTCAACATGGCGTTAAGCTCTGTTGATACCAATGATACTACATCGGGTATTTGCCAAGGCTTTATAGGTGGCGGGGTATCTGGCGAGGCATTATTACTTTTAAATGACTCTAGTTTTAAAGAAATAGCCTCACTGATGAATTACGAAGGTGAACTAAACGACAAGGTTGAGTTAGAGTTGCTAATGGATGTAAGTAACATTTTAATAGGCGCTATTTTAACCGGCTTGTCAAAACAGCTCGACATGACCTTTAGCCAAGGGCATCCAATAGTTTTGGGGCAGCATCGGGACGTTTCTGAACTTGTTCAGTCGAATAAGTCGCGCTGGCAACGGACTCTAGCCATAGAAATAAGTTACGGTATTGAAAATCATGATATTAGTTGTGATTTAATGTTGCTCTTTACTGAAGATTCACTAAAAACTTTGAAATACAAAGTTGCTTATCTACTAGAAGATTAAATATTTATGCCAGCTGATTTAGATTTGAATGAAATCCATTGGTTAATGGATATGTTTAATACGGTTGATGTCGGTCTTGTTGTACTCGATCGAGAATACAAAGTGCATGTATGGAATGGTTTTATGGAAAATCATTCTGGTTTGTTACCGAGCGCTGTAAAAGACAAAGACTTATTTGATTTATTTCCGGCCATTGATGAAAAATGGTTTAGAAGTAAATCTGAGTCAGTGTTTGTATTAAAGAATCGTTCATTTACTATTTGGGAGCAGCAGCCGTATATTTTTCGTTTTAAAAACTACCGACCAATTACCGGTAAAGCGGACTATATGTATCAAAATGCCACGTTTATTCCACTTACCAATGTGCGAGGCGAAGTCGAGCATATTTGTATTATTATTTACGATGTGACAGATATTGCGGTTAACAAAAAAGAACTAGAAGAGTTAAATAAAAAACTAGAACAAGTAAGCCAAACAGATAGTTTAACCCAGCTTGCCAATAGAGGGCATTGGGAGCACTTACTGCACCAAGAATTTTTACGAACGAAGCGAAACGAAGGTTGTTGCTCGTTATTAATTTTTGATATTGACCACTTTAAAAAGGTAAATGATGATTTTGGACACAGTGCTGGAGATGAAGCACTTCGTCATATAGCGAGTTTACTGAAAACTGCATTGCGTGAAACAGACATTGCTGGGCGATACGGCGGTGAAGAGTTTGTTGTTACTTTATTAGATACCGATAAACAAGGGGCGATTGTATTTGCTGAACGTTTACGCCAATTAATTGAAACCTCTCCGGCGAAATACAATGAGCACACGGTGCATATGGCCATTAGTGTGGGTATTGCGTGTTTTGATGATCAGTTTAAAGATCACGAACGATGGATTGAAGCTGCCGATAAAGCGCTTTATCATTCAAAAGAAACAGGTCGAAATAAAGTGTCGGTATACGCTGATATAAAAAATGATGCTTAGGCATCATTTTTTAATTGGGGGGTAAAATAAGCAAGTCAGTTTTAAGTAAGCGCATTATTTTTTCTGCAGTATTACCAATGAGTTTTGCTTTAATTCCTACATTCCCAACAGATCCTATAATCACTAAATCAGCATTGAGCTTGGCCGCTAAGCTTGGGATCACCTGCTCAGGTAAACCCGCTTTAATATAAAGTTTGTCGCGTAAGTTATTATCAATAATGAGTTGTTGCTGTGATTGAGGTAATTTCTCAAAGGCATTGACTAGTTGCTCTTCTGAAAATACTAAGCCTAAATCTCTTAATATTGGAGAAATATACACTGTGTAGCCGGCATAAAATTCACAGTCTGTTCGCTGTGCGTATGCTAGGCCATATTTAATAATTGACTGATTAAGCTTATGTTTTGCGGTTTTTTCGCTGGCTAAATCAAGTGCGGCGAGTATGTTGGTATGCTTGCGCCATTTGTTATCTGCCGCTAAATACAAAGCGATGGGCGTAAAGCGGATAAGTTGCCAATCAAGTTCACTAAATTGGCTGTCGCTGTCGATATGGCGTGTTTTTATCACCATTTCGTAATCATCAGTATTAATATCTTCGTTAAGCCACTGCTCGGGGGCTTCATGCCATGCGGTTTGAAAGGTATAACTGCAACCCTCCAGTTCTGCGCTAATCAGTGGCTCCAACTGTGCCCTTAATGATGAAAGGCATTTATCTTGGAGTGAAAGCAATTGTTCTGGCGACAGAGAAAATAAAATATTGCCGGTTTCTTCAAAGCTAAATGCAACAATATCAATATGTTTATTGCCTTGCAGCGCTTTTTGTTTAGCATGCTGCAATGACGTTTTTGCAAATTCAACCGAATCAATCAGTACAAGAAGCTTTTTTTTGTCCATTATTTTTACTCTGTTGTATGGCGTGAATCATCAATTGGACATTGACCAATGGTTGAAATCTCACCAGAATTTGACTCCTGTTCCAGTTTTACCTTAAAGCCCCATAGTCTGTAAAGGTGTTTTAATACCTCCCTATGGGAGTTAGCCAGTGGAACGGCGTTGTGAGGGATATATCGTAGGGTTAAAGAGCGGTCGCCGCGTAAGTCAACATCGTAAACTTGTATGTTAGGCTCATGATTACTAAGGTTATATTGTGTAGAAAGTGCTTCTCTAACCGCTTTGTAGCCATTATCGTCGTGAATAGCGCCTATTTCTAAATGTGGGTTACTAGCATGGTCGACTATGGTGAATAATTTAAAATCCCGAATCAGCTTAGGGGATAAAAATTGGCTAATAAAACTCTCATCTTTGAAATTTTGCATTGCAAAGTGCAGTGTCTCGAGCCAGTCACTGCCCGCATGCTCAGGAAACCAGCGTTTATCTTCTTCTGTTGGGTTTTCACAAATACGACGTATATCAACCATCATATTAAAGCCCAGTGCATAGGGGTTAATACCTGAGTAATAATCGCTATTGTATGGAGGTTGGTACACAACATTAGTATGGCTTTGTAAAAACTCCAACATAAATGAGTCGGTTAGTTTTCCCTCATCATATAAATGGTTCAAAATAGTATAGTGCCAAAAAGTGGCCCAACCTTCATTCATTACTTGGGTTTGTTTTTGCGGATAAAAGTATTGTGATATTTTTCGCACTATCCTGACGATTTCTCGCTGCCATGACTCGAGTAAAGGGGCATTTTTTTCAATAAAGTACAGAATATTTTCCTGTGGCTCTTGCGGGAAGTGGCGTTCGTGTTTTTTTGACTCTTGCTGTTGAGAAGGAATGGTACGCCATAATTCGTTAACTTGTGATTGCAAATACTCAGCCCGTTCTTGCTGGCGTTTTTGCTCTTCAAATAACGAAATTCGTTGTGGACGTTTGTACCTATCAACACCGTAACTCATTAATGCATGACATGAGTCGAGTATGCTTTCTACTTCGGAAATACCGTACTTTTCTTCACAGCGGCTAATATAGTTTTTAGCAAACAATAAATAATCAATAATTGAGCCTGCATCAGTCCATGTTTTAAATAAATAATTCCCTTTAAAAAATGAGTTATGCCCATAGCAAGCATGTGCCATAACCAGTGCCTGCATCGGAAGGGTGTTTTCTTCCATTAGGTAAGCAATACAGGGGTTCGAATTAATCACAATTTCATACGCAAGTCCCATTTGACCGCGTTTATAATTTTGCTCCGTTTGAATAAATTTTTTACCATACGACCAGTGAGTGTAGCCAATGGGCATGCCTACACTTGAGTAGGCATCCATCATTTGTTCTGCGGTGATCACTTCAATTTGGTTAGGATAGGTGTCTAGCTTATAGTGCTCAGCCACACGCGCTATTTCGTCTTGGTATTGTTGCAATAGTTCAAAGGTCCAATCGGGCCCATCACTTATTCGATTATCTTTCATAATGCTACCTCGCTTTGGCTATGCAGCCCCTTGCTGTTGACGACCTTTTTTAAATAGCTCCCTAAATATAGGGTAAATATCTTCAACACCTTGGATATGCTGGATGGCAAAATTACTGTTCGTTTGACTAATGTTTTGATACTCGCGCCATAAACTTTGATGAGCACGTGTGGTAATTTCTATATAGGCAAAATAGCGAACAGCTTTAAGTATTTTATTACGTAAAATGTGCCCACATTGGGGCGTGTCATCGGCCCAATTATCGCCATCAGAAGCTTGTGCTGCGTATATATTCCATTCATCAGAATTATAGCGCTCAGCTATTATTTCATTCATCAGTTTTAGTGCACTTGAAACAATGGTACCGCCTGTTTCTTGTGAATAAAAAAATTCTTGCTCATCAACTTCTTTAGCCTGGGTATGATGGCGAATATACACAACGTCGATGTCTTTGTAGCTGCGAGTTAAAAACTGATAAAGCAAAATGTAAAAGCGTTTTGCCATGTCTTTTGTTGCTTGGTCCATCGAACCTGACACATCCATAATACAAAACATCACCGCTTTACTGGTTGGGTGTGGTTGCTTGTCGTAGTTACGAAAACGTAAGTCGTAATTATCGATAAAGGGCACGGTTTTTATTTGCTGTTTGAGTGTGTCGATTTCTTTTTGTAATAAGGCCACAGCGGCTTTATCACAGTGTGGTTGTTCAAGCAGCAGTGCTAGTTGTCCCTCAAGCTCACTAAGGCGGCGTTTTTTACCTGCGGTCATTGCAATACGACGAGCTAGAGAACCTTGTAATGAGCGCACTACATCAATATTACTGGGCATACCATCGCTGCAAAACCCAGCGCGATGGGTTTTCATTTGTACGAGCTTATCAAGCTGATTTTCTTGCAAGTTAGGGAGTTCTAAATCCTCAAATAACAAATCAAGGTATTCATCTTTAGAGATAGAAAAAACAAATTCATCTTGGCCTTCGCCAGAGTCACTTGCTTCACCTTCGCCTGCGCCACCGCCTTTGCCTCCTTTAGGGCGTTCTATTTTGTCGCCAGTAGAGAACTGATCGTTCCCAGGGTGTATTTGCTCTCTATTACCGCCTCTACCTTGATGAAAAGTAGGTTCACTAATATCGCGCTGCGGAATAGAGATACTCTCTCCAGAGCTTGAATCAGTGACACTGCGTTTATTGATCGCATCAGACACCGCTTCTTTGATCTGCTTTTTATAACGCCTAATAAAACGCTGGCGGTTAACTGTGCTTTTGTTTTTGCCATTTAAACGCCTGTCGATAAAATGCGCCATAATGACCTCCTAAAAACTGCAATTATGAAGGTTATTGCGATTTTCTAACCCGTAAATACCACTCAGATAGCAAGCGCACTTGTTTTTGCGTGTAGCCTTTTTCAACCATACGATTAACAAAGTCCTCATGCTTTTGCTGATCTTCAGCTGATGTTTTTGCATTAAATGAAATAACAGGGAGTAAGTCTTCCGTGTTTGAGAACATTTTTTTCTCAATAACCGTGCGTAGTTTTTCATAACTTGTCCACAGCGGATTTTTGCCATTGTTATGAGCGCGAGCACGCAGTACAAAGTTAACAATTTCATTTCTAAAATCTTTAGGGTTTGAAATACCTGCAGGCTTTTCTATTTTTTCAAGCTCAGCGTTGAGTGCATCACGGTCAAATAATTGCCCTGTATCAGGGTCGCGGTATTCTTGATCTTGAATCCAAAAATCAGCATAAATAACGTAGCGGTCAAAAATATTTTGGCCATATTCTGAATATGACTCTAAGTACGCGGTTTGTAGCTCTTTACCTATAAACTCAACATATTGTGGAATTAAATAGCCTTTTAAAAAGCTTAAATAACGTTCTTCAACCTCGGCACTAAATTGTTCACGCTCAATTTGTTGCTCAAGCACATAAAACAAATGCACAGGGTTGGCGGCCACTTCGGTAGTGTCAAAGTTGAATACTCGCGATAAAATCTTAAACGCAAAACGGGTTGAAAGACCGGTCATGCCCTCATCAACACCAGCATAATCACGATACTCTTGATACGACTTCGCTTTTGGGTCGGTGTCTTTAAGGGTTTCACCATCGTAAACTCGCATCTTAGAGTAAATGCTTGAGTTTTCCGGCTCTTTTAAGCGCGAAAGAGTGGTAAATTGGGCTAAAATTTTAAGTGTACCTGGCGCACAGGGGGCGTTGTAAAGCTCACTGTGTTCAATAAGCTTATCGTAAATTTTAATTTCTTCGGTCACTCGTAAGCAATAAGGGACCTTAACAATATAAACACGGTCTAAAAAGGCTTCGTTGTTTTTATTGTTTTTAAAGGTTTGCCATTCTGATTCATTAGAGTGGGCGAGTATCATGCCGTTAAATGGCAGGGCGCTTATGCCTTCTGTGCCGTTATAGTTACCTTCTTGGGTCGCTGTTAAAAGCGGATGTAACACTTTTATGGGGGCTTTAAACATTTCCACAAATTCCATTAAGCCTTGGTTGGCTAAACATAATGCGCCTGAATAGGCATAAGCATCAGGATCATTTTGTGCAAAGTGTTCAAGTTGGCGAATATCTACCTTACCAACAAGAGCAGAAATATCTTGATTGTTTTCATCTCCGGGCTCTGTTTTAGCAATCGCAACTTGATTTAAAATTGATGGGAAGCGTTTAACCACTCTAAATTGACTAATATCACCATTAAATTCTTGTAAACGTTTTGCGGCCCATGGCGACATTACCGTTTTGAGGTAACGAGACTTAATTCCATATTCTTTTTCGAGTAGGCTGGCATCTTCAACGGGATCAAATAATGCCAGCGGATGGTCATTAACCGGGGAGCCCTTAATTGCATAAATAGGCACTTGTTGCATTAAATACTTTAGCTTTTCAGCAATCGATGACTTACCGCCACCCACCGGACCAAGCAAGTAAAGCACTTGTTTACACTCTTCTAATCCTTGCGCGGCGTGTTTTAGATAAGAAACAATTTGCTCAATGGCGTCTTCCATACCATAAAAATCGGCAAATGCAGGGTAACGTGCAACAACACGGTTCGAAAATAAGCGACTTAAACGAGTATCGGTAGCGGTATCTACCATTTTAGGCTCGCCAATGGCCATCAGTAATCTTTCAGGAGCACTGGCATAAGCAGACTTATCGGTTTTACAAATTTCTAGAAACTCAGCAACACTGTACTCTTCTTCTTGTGTTGATTCATAACGTGCTTGGTAGTGATCAAAAATAGTCATAATGACCTCCGAAACCTACTTGGAAAATGTACTCACTATTTAAAGTCTAGTCACGAATTTAAATTTTTGTGCAATAAAATTAAAAATTTATATGAAAAATGATCATGATGCACTTTTAGAAAACAACCTACGTATAACCCTAATCAAATAAAGTAGCGGACATAAAAAAAGACGCCTAAGCGTCTTTTTAAAGATTAGTTTAAAACTAATTATGCGAAGTTAGCGTTCGCGAATTCCCAGTTAACGAGTGACCAGAAACCTTTAAGGTAATCTGGACGCACGTTACGGTAATCAATGTAGTATGCGTGTTCCCATAAATCCACGGTTAGGATTGGTGTAACACCTGCATCTGTTAATGGTGTTGCAGCGTTAGATGTATTAACGATGTCTAGTGAACCATCAGCTAGTTTAACTAACCAAGTCCAGCTTGAACCAAAGTTATTTACTGCTTTGTCGTTTAACGCGTCTTTAAATGCGTCAAATGAGCCCCATTTAGCGTTAATTGCATCAGCAATTGCACCTGTTGGAGCGCCACCGCCATTTGGAGATAGGCTGTTCCAGTAGAAAGTGTGGTTCCAGATTTGAGCAGCGTTGTTAAATACACCGCCTTCTGAAGAACATACGATTTCTTCAAGTGATTTACCTTCAAACTCAGTGCCTGGGATTAAACCGTTAAGTTTAGTCACATAAGTATTGTGGTGTTTACCATGGTGAAACTCTAACGTTTCTTGCGAAATATGTGGCTCAAGTGCATCAATTGCATACGGTAGTGACGGTAGTTCAAATGCCATTTTTTATCTCCATCTTCTTTTGGTTGATAGTCTATTTAGTAATACGTAATGCCTGCGCAAACAGGGCACTTATCTATACCAAACAGGAATATAGTGTTACTATAATTGTTGAGTATTTTACTCAAGTTTTAGCAAACAGCAATGCTCTTGCTAAAGCTATTTAAGATTGAGGCTTTAATTGCCTATGTTAATCTATATATCTGAGGCCACAGTGAAACTTTTTCAAGGCCTAATGTGTTCGCTATCGTCATTTTGAGGTTGTAAATGGAAACCATCGATAAAATTAAACAGCAAATTGCTGAAAACCCAATCATCTTATACATGAAAGGATCACCAAAACTGCCTAATTGTGGTTTTTCTTCACAAGCATCACAAGCATTAATGTCGTGCGGTGAACCGTTTGCATATGTGGATATTTTACTTAATCCAGACATTCGTGCAGAGCTTCCTGCTTACGCTAACTGGCCTACCTTCCCGCAACTTTGGGTTGAAGGCGAGTTAATTGGTGGCTGTGACATTATCATTGAAATGTTTCAACGTGGTGAATTACAACCACTGATTGCTGAAACAGCTGCAAAGCATAAACCTGCAGACGCTGAATAAGCGTTTAGGTAAAAAAAGCTGCAATTTGCAGCTTTTTTTATGTCTAGCGTAAGCTTAAATAGCACTGAACCTGCCGATTTCACAATGGTATAGGCTGATTTTCCTATGATGGGGATTTAATTCTCAGCCGATCCAATAACCTGTCGATATAATACCCACCTCAAACAATTTGCTGCCATTAAAAGCTGTAAAAGTAACGAACAGTATTAGGGTCTGTTGACCTTTCAAGGTTAAATTTGCAGCAGTCTGTTTGGTATTTAGGCAAGGCAGAGCCTATGTGGTGTGGTATTCCTCATAAATAGGCGATAACGCAGCATCAATAACAAACAGGCGCTGAACTTCGGGTTCTGCCTAGGGACGATTTACTCTTTGTTGCTCGGTTTTTACTTAGTCCACTAGGTTACAAACCTCGCGCCGAGATTAAACCGCCCCTAGTTTGAACAAATTGTAATCCGCAAAGGTCAACAGACCCTAAGCTTTTCTTATCGTTTTTGCTTAATTAACTTAATTATTTTGTGCACAGGCATCTTTTTTCATCACCGTTCCTTGGCGTTAATACTTATTCAAAGTAAGCCATATGCGCAGGCCATAGTTGATAAAATTAAAAATAATTCACTCGTAAACAGTGCTAGCTTACTCAAAAGTGAGCCTATTTTTACGCAGTCAAGTGAGATGTTAACTTTTAGTATGTTGATTTTAAAGTGCTTTATATTTAATGACTGTGTTCATAGCAGTCACTGTTTTTGCTTAGGTGGCCAAACAAAGTTTACCTATAGGTAAGGTAGATAAAACGTCAGTAGATGCATAATATGAAAGCAAATACTGGTAACTATTAAATAATATATGCATTAATTTAAACCACTGTAAAAAACTATTAATTAATTTGCTTGTAAAAGGTAAATATCAGCAAGTTAATAAAGAATAAAATACGGCTATGAATAATTATTCATTATTTGCATGGTTTACGTTTACGTAAACTGACTATTGAGGGGGGGGTTATTTACAAGTTCTTAAAAATAACACCGGTGTCATTAAAGTTTTCGATCCAATATCTACTCAAATGTTAATATTTAGCATTATTTTATGATTTTTAATGAAGTTGAAATATATTCAATATAATGAATATGTATTCAGAAAGATATTGACTCAGGTTAGGAATAACGCTAATTTTGATCGTCTGTTAGCAAATCGTCGAGCCGTTCATCCACGTTAACAGTGCAGCAAGGGGAGGGGTCCATGTTATATGACTCAAAACTAGAAAAAGATAATTGTGGCTTTGGCTTAATAGCCCAAGTTAATAACCAAGCGAGTCACCGACTCATCCGTACGGCGATCACCGGTTTAGATCGCATGCAGCACCGCGGCGGTATATCTGCTGATGGTAAAACGGGTGATGGTTGTGGCTTGTTACTTCAAAAACCAGACAGCTTCTTTCGTGCTATTGCTGCTGAAAATAATTGGCATTTAGGTAAAAATTACGCCGTTGGGATGATTTTCCTCAATGCTGATCCGGTATTAGCACAAGCAGCTAAAGATGTTTTAAGCGAAGAACTAGAAAAAGAAACGCTTAATATTTTAGGTTGGCGTGTTGTCCCTACCGATCCATCAATGTTAGGACCTATAGCCCTAAAGCAATTGCCTGGGTTTGAACAAATTTTTATTAGTGCGCCAGAAGGGTGGCGTTCTAAAGATTTAGAGCGACGTTTATATGTTGCACGTCGTCGTGCAGAAAAGCGCTTGATGGATGATGAATCATTTTATATTGCGAGCTTATCTGGGCTAGTCACCATCTATAAAGGCTTAATGATGCCTGCTGACTTGCCAAATTTTTATCTCGATCTTGCTGATATTCGCATGACCAGTGCTATTTGTGTTTTTCATCAACGCTTCTCTACAAACACACAGCCTCGCTGGCCTTTAGCGCAACCATTTCGTTATTTAGCGCACAATGGTGAAATTAATACTATTGAAGGTAACCGCCAGTGGGCCCGTGCACGCTCTTATAAATTTGCTTCGCCGCTTATTCCTGATTTACAAAGCGCAGCGCCGTTTGTTAATGAAACAGGGTCTGACTCATCTAGCCTCGATAATATGCTAGAGCTGTTTTTAGCTGGTGGTATGGATTTATTCCGTGCAATGCGCATGCTAGTGCCGCCAGCATGGCAAAAAAACCGTGCTATGGATGACGACTTACGTGCATTCTATGATTTTAATTCGATGCATATGGAACCGTGGGATGGCCCTGCAGGCATCGTTATGTCGGATGGGCGTTTTGCAGCCTGTAACCTAGACCGAAATGGTTTACGTCCAGCGCGTTATATTATTACTCAAGATGGCTTTATTACTTTAGCCTCTGAAGTGGGTATATGGGATTACACCGCTGACGAAGTGGTCGAAAAAGGACGTGTTGGCCCGGGCGAACTCCTCGTTATTGATACTAAATTGGGTAAAATTTGGCATTCAGATGAAATTGACCAAGATTTAAAATCACGCCACCCTTATAAGTCGTGGTTAGAAGAAAACGTTAAACGATTAACGCCTTTTGAAGCACTTACCGAGCAAGATGCGGGCAATCGCTCATTTGATGATGAAACCCTTGTCAAATACCAAAAGATGTTTGGCTATACTAACGAAGAGCTAGACAGCGTCATTCGTGTCATGGGTGAAAATGGGCAAGAAGCCACTGGCTCAATGGGTGACGATACGCCGTTTGCCGTACTGAGTGAAGGGCACCGTTCACTTTATGATTATTTCCGTCAAAAGTTTGCTCAGGTTACTAATCCGCCAATTGATCCGTTACGTGAAAACCATGTAATGTCGCTTGCAACGTGTATTGGCAGTGAGCAAAACGTATTTAATGAAACAACAGGGCACGCTAAACGCCTGCAATTTGATACGCCTATTTTAATGTACGCTGATATGCAGCAGCTACTTAACGCCGATGAAGCGCACTACAGCTATTGTAAGATTGATATTACTTACACCGTAGAAGAAGGCCTTGAGAATGCGGTTAAGCGCATCTGTGATGAAGCACAAGCAAAAGCCGCATCTGGCTGCATTATGCTGGTATTAACGGATCGTAACTTTGATGACAATCAATTACCTATCCCTGCTGCTATGGCGGTGGGTGCGGTACAAAAACGCTTGGTAGATAATAACTTACGCTGTGAGTCAAATATTATTATTGAAACTGGCAGCGTTCGCGATGCGCATCAATTTGCGGTACTACTTGGATTTGGTGCAACCGCAATTTACCCGTATTTAGCGTACGAGTCACTTGTGGCTATGAGCGATACCAAGGTAATTAATAAGTCATACTGTGAAGTTACACTGGCTTATCGTCAAGCAATTAATAAAGGCTTGTACAAAATCATGTCTAAAATGGGCATTAGTACCGTGGCTTCATATCGTTGTTCAATGCTGTTTGAAGCCGTTGGTCTATCGGACGCTATTGTTGAGATGTGTTTTAAAGGCGTGGCGAGTCGTATTAAAGGGGCGTGTTTTAGCGACTTTGATGACGATCAGCAAAGCTTGCATAAACTGGCGTTTAGTAAACGTAAATTATTAAGCCATGGTGGTTTATTTAAGTACGTACACGGCGGCGAGTACCATGCTTACAACCCTGATGTGATTCAAACGTTACAAAAAGCAGTACGTAGCGGCGAGTACAGTGATTACAGCGAATACGCAAAGCTAGTTAATCACCGTCCAGTCGCGACTCTGCGCGATATGTTGGCTTTAAAACTGCCAGAAAAGGGTATAAGCATTGATGAGGTAGAGCCTGCCACTGAGCTTTATAAACGGTTTGACTCAGCCGCCATGAGTATTGGTGCATTATCACCAGAGGCGCATGAAGCACTTGCAATTGCCATGAATCGTTTAGGTGGCTGCTCAAACTCTGGTGAAGGTGGCGAAGACAAACTTCGTTACGGTACAGAAAAAAATTCACGTATTAAACAAGTAGCTTCGGGTCGATTTGGTGTCACCCCACATTACTTACGTAGCGCTGATGTTATTCAAATAAAAGTGGCACAAGGCGCTAAACCTGGGGAAGGCGGACAATTACCGGGTGAAAAAGTCACTCCCTATATTGCCAAGCTTCGTTACTCGGTACCGGGTGTGACTCTTATTTCACCTCCGCCGCATCACGATATTTATTCTATCGAAGATTTAGCCCAGCTGATTTTTGACTTAAAACAAGTAAACCCGAATGCATTGATTTCAGTAAAACTGGTATCTGAACCGGGTGTTGGCACAATTGCAACCGGTGTAGCAAAAGCGTATGCCGACTTAATTACTATTTCAGGCTATGATGGTGGCACAGGTGCAAGTCCATTAACCTCAGTTAAATACGCTGGCAGCCCATGGGAGTTGGGACTTGCTGAAACACAACAAGCATTGGTAGAAAATGGCCTTCGCCATCGTATTCGCCTGCAAACAGATGGCGGTTTAAAAACCGGCCTTGATATCATCAAAGCGGCCATTTTAGGCGCCGAAAGTTTTGGCTTTGGCACAGGGCCTATGGTTGCATTAGGCTGTAAATACTTACGAATCTGTCACTTAAATAACTGTGCGACAGGTGTGGCAACACAAGACGAAACATTACGTCAAAAGCATTATCATGGTCTGCCAGAAATGGCGATGAATTACTTTAAGTTCATTGCTCAAGAAGCGCGCGAAATTATGGCAAGTTTAGGGGTTGCAAACCTAACCGATTTAATTGGTCGCTTAGACTTACTCGAAGCCATTGAAGGCAAAACAGCGAAGCAGCAAAAAATAGATTTATCAGCGGTTATCGCTCAGCCAAATAATCCAACGGGTGAAACTTTGTTTTGCAGTGCACCAAATAGCTCGCATTATTTAGGTGAGTTAAATGAGAACTTACTTGGTAAGGCACAAGAGGCAATAGATAACTCAAGCGGCATTTCATTAGTAAGTCGTATTTGTAATACCGACAGATCAGTAGGTGCCATGCTTTCTGGGTATATTGCTGATAAACACGGTAATCAAGGCATGGCCGCAGATCCGGTAGTTATTGAATTACATGGTACAGCTGGTCAGTCATTCGGTGTATGGAATGCCGGTGGCCTTGAAATGACTTTGGTTGGCGATGCTAACGATTACGTTGGTAAAGGCATGGCTGGCGGTAAGCTAGTTATTCGCCCACCATTGGGTTCGTCATTTGAAAGTCATAAAGCAACAATTATTGGCAATACCTGTTTATATGGTGCAACCGGCGGTAAATTGTTTGCAGCAGGATGTGCAGGCGAGCGTTTTGCTGTACGTAACTCAGGCGTGCAAGCTGTTGTTGAGGGCGTAGGTGATAACGGTTGTGAATACATGACCGGTGGCGTTGTGTGTGTACTTGGTAATGTAGGAGTGAACTTTGGTGCAGGTATGACCGGTGGTTTCGCTTACATTTTAGATGAACGAGGTGATTTTGAGAAACGCATTAACCCAGAGTTGGTTGAAGTGGTTACTTTAGATGACTTAAGTTCACATCAAGAGCATTTACGCGGCTTAATTGCTGATCATTTAGAGCTAACAGGCTCATGCAGAGCAGAAACTATTTTAGCTAACTTTGAACTTTATTTACCGATGTTCAAATTAGTAAAACCTAAATCAAGTGACGTAAAAAGTTTACTCGGGCACCGCGCTCGCAGTAGCGCCGAACTACGTGTTCAGGCGCAATAAGGGGGCAGTATGAGCGAAAATGTATATCAATTTATAGACGTGCAGCGTGTAGACCCACGCAAAAAACCAATCTCGTCGCGTAAAAAATCGTTCGTAGAAATTTATGAACCCTTTTCAGAAAATCAGGTTAATTCACAAGCGGATCGTTGCCTTGATTGTGGTAACCCTTATTGTGAGTGGAAATGTCCAGTACATAATTATATTCCACAATGGTTAAAACTGATCCGTACAGGGCGTATTTTAGAGGCCGCTGAGCTATCGCACCGTACTAACAGTTTGCCAGAAGTGTGTGGACGAGTATGCCCGCAAGACCGCTTATGCGAAGGCTCATGTACATTAGATGAAGAGTTTGGTGCAGTAACAATCGGTAATATTGAAAAATACATCACCGACACCGCGTTTAAAATGGGCTGGAAACCAGACATGTCCTATGTGACATGGACTGATAAAAAAGTTGCCATTATTGGCGCAGGGCCTGCGGGCCTAGGCTGTGCAGATATCTTAGTGCGTAATGGCGTAAAGCCTGTGGTATTTGACCGTCACCCTGAAATTGGTGGGCTGTTAACCTTTGGTATTCCTTCTTTTAAATTAGAAAAAGAAGTCATGCAAAAACGTCGCGAAATATTTACCGAAATGGGTGTTGAATTCAAGCTTAATGTCGAAGTAGGTAAAGACATTAGCATGGATGAAATACTTAATGAGTATGACGCTGTATTTTTGGGCGTGGGGACTTATCAGAGTATGCGAGCGGGGCTTGAGAACGAAGATGCACCGGGAGTACATGATGCCCTGCCATTTTTAATTGGTAACACTAATCGTGTTATGGGTTACGATGAGTCTAAACAAGCTTGCATTGATATGGCAAACCAAAAAGTAGTGGTACTAGGTGGTGGTGATACAGCAATGGACTGTGTGCGTACCTCTATTCGTCATAACGCGTTAAAAGTAACGTGTGCTTATCGTCGTGATGAAGAGAACATGCCTGGTTCAAAACGCGAAGTAAAAAATGCCAAAGAAGAGGGCGTCATTTTTACTTATAACGTTCAGCCTAAAGGGATTGTGCTTGATGACAAAGGTGCTGTAGCCGGTGTTAAAATGGTAAAAACTCAGCTTGGCGAGGCAGATGAAAACGGCCGCCGTCGCGCTGAGGAAGTACCGGGTTCAGAGCATATTATTGAAGCCACACAAGTGATTATGGCATTTGGTTTTAAGCCACATAAAATGGATTGGCTAGAGCAGTACGACGTAGAAATTAACCACTGGGGTGGTATTAATGCACCCGAGCAAGGTGAATTTACACATCAAACCACTAATCCTAAAATATTTGCTGGTGGCGATATTGTTCGTGGTTCAGACTTAGTGGTCACCGCTATATTTGAGGGGCGTAACGCTGCAGAAGGCATTATGGATTATTTAAAAGTGTAAATAATGCTTTTGTTAGAATGGAGTCAAAAGCAAACCTTCGGGTTTGCTTTTTTTATTTCCTCAGTTTTACAAACAAAGGTAAATATTTATGGTTCCATAGTCGGTGTTTAAGGTCTACAAAAAGGGACGTAGGTTTTGACCTAGCTATTTACAATTATAAGATTTTACAAATAAAAAAGCCCGCAATACATAGATTGTGGGCTTTTTTAAACGCGCTGTTAGTTAATCCATCGAGAAGTGATCTAGGCTCGGTTTCACTCTGGCTTGTCGGCGTTTCACACTTTTATAGCAAATAACGTTACAAACAAGCTGTAGGCCAATAACTAACCAACTTAGTGTTATTAAGCCACTAATAGCTGTGCGGCTAAAAACTAACATAACAGCAATAACAATATGTACAATTAATGCCACATTTAAAAAGCGATATAAGCTCTGCTTAAATTGTGTATGTTTAAACTTACTAAAAACAGCCAAAAGTATACTGACAATCAGTAGCAGCCAGTTAATTGCTAAGCCAAAATAAATGACCGTCGTTTGCATTAATGTATCCTCATCGTATCAAGGTAACGCACTATAAAGCGATTCACTTTATCCGTGCGCTTTTATAAGCTCTTTTGCATTTGCTTTAGCTGTTTTGCTAATGTTATCACCACCCAGTAATCGAGCAATCTCATTTACTCGACCATCTTTATTCAATGCCAGCATATGCGTAAATGTTTCACCGTCTGCAATTTCTTTGGCAACAAAAAACTGCTGATGAGCGCTACTGGCCACTTGCGGTAAATGGGTTACACAAATTACTTGCGTAGACTTACCTAGTTGGCGCAGTAGTTTACCAACAGCAGCAGCTGTTGGGCCAGAAATACCAACATCCACTTCATCAAATATAAGCGTAGGGGTCGTGACTTTTTGCGCAATAATAACCTGAATAGCCAAACTAATGCGTGATAGCTCACCACCCGAGGCTACTTTTGCTAAAGGTTGCAATGGTTGCCCTGGGTTTGTTGATACTAAAAACGAAACATTATCAAAGCCTAAGCTATTTGGAGCGCGATCGTTTTGTGCAGTCAATGCTATTTCAAATACGCCATTTTCCATAGATAGATTAGCCATGCTTTCGCTGATCAATCCATTTAATGTATTCGCATACTGGTGGCGACTTGCACTTAATTGTTCACTGGCGTTTTGATAATCCTCAAGGGCATGTTCAATTTCACCTTCAAGTTGCTCAAGACGTGAGCTGTTATTACTTATCGACTCAAGCTCTTGTGCAATAGTTTGATGAAATCCAACGAGCTCTTGGGGTTTTATATGGTGTTTTCTGGCTAAGTCCATTGCACCACTGAGTCTATTTTCTACTTCAGTTAATCGCTGAGGATCCAAGTCGGCTTGTTCAGTGTAATTACGAACTTCTCGGCTTGCTTCTTCAACTTGAACAGCGGCTTCTGATAATAATGTTGCCACACTGGCTAAGCTTTCATCATACTGTGCAAGTTCAGTAAATTGTTGGGCGCTGTGCTGTATAATGGAACACGCATTTTGTTCATCATTTTCATATAAATGCTGCAACTCGCGCTGGCAGACTTGCAATATAGTTTGGCTATTGCTGAGTTTATAATGTTCGGCTTCTATTTGCTCAAATTCATCTGCCTGCAATGCAAATTCATCAAGCTCTGCGACTTGATACTCCAATAGTTGCTTTTGTGCGGCTTGTTGCTGCTGCTGTTGTTCTAGCTGTTTAAATTCTTTTTGTAAGTCAGCAAATTGTTTATAACGCTGGCTTACAGCATTAACAAGATTATGATGGCCTGCATATGCATCGAGTAATTGTAGCTGATGCTCTGCCTTTAATAGGTGCTGGTGCGCATGTTGACCATGAATAGAAATTAAATATTGGCCTAGCTCTTTTAGTTGTGCAGCGGTAACTGGGCTGCCATTAATGTAGCTTTTACTGCGACCATTTTTACAAACAACTCGACGAAGTAAACATTCGTTGTCGTCGTTATTAAGCATGTTCTCTTCTAAAAAAGCATGAGCGAGTGGTAAATTGCTTAAATCAAATTGTGCACTTACCTCTGCTTTATCAGTACCTGGGCGCACAGCAGACGCTTCTGCTCGCTCTCCAAGACACAATGATAATGCATCAATGGCGATTGATTTACCTGCTCCCGTTTCACCGGTGATAGCGGTCATACCCGAATGCCATTCTGTGCTTAAATTACTTACGATTGCAAAATTTTTAATTTCTAAACCAATTAACATACTGTTCATCCATCCAGTGAATTAACTGTTAATTTATACAGTGTTTTGGTTTTTTGCAAATTAAATTTCTATATTTTAAGCAAGGCTGGACTCAATTAATGTTTTTTTTTCTTCATCAATAGGGAGGTTTTCATCGTTAAGGTCAATACTATCAACTGGTTGCGCTATGTCTTCAGTTTTTAACTTTAAAATTAGCGTAGGAAGGACTTCTTGATAAAAGTTTTTATTATATAAAATACCTTGAGCTGGTAACTCTGCTATGAAATATTGAGTGGTATCGGAAAAAGCTTGGCTGTTATTATTTTTATAGGTTTTTATTAGTTCTTCGTTAAGTATATTAATAAGTAAATCGCATAGCGATTCTAGCTTATTTAAATTTTCATCAGTGTGTGGCTGTACCACAAAAAAATTACTGACAACGGCTTGAATTCGAGGAAGGTGTTTAGCACTAATGACTTTTGCATCAAGTAACTCGTTAAGTTTTATTTTTAAACGTGATTGAGTACTTGCAACGCGCTCGTTAAACAGCTTTTTCTTTGCTTCAATAGTCTTTTTACGATTACTTTCAATGAGTAAGTAACTGCCAAGTAAAGTAATTAACAATAATAAAGCAAGAAATACTACATAAGTCATTGCTACAATTTCCTGATGGTGATGATTAATAATCTAGCCCGATATTTTGCTCTAAAGTTGCATGTTTGGCAATAACTGAGAGATTGTTTATCTTTTGGGGTGAAACATGCACACTCAAAGAGACTCAGCCTTGCCTACCTGTTTAGAGGCAAGGGATATGAGCATGCGCAGTAGTTTTAATCGCTTTTTACTTTGTCCACTCGATTAACTATCTCTTGCTGCGATTACATCGCCTCTCAATTAAACAACTCTCAGTCCTAAAAGCTCAACCGTTTTTAGTATAAACGGCTACCCCAGTTTAACTTCTTACGAAGCACATTATAATAAGAGTAATTTTTTGGGTGAATTAACCGTAATTTTCTATCTGCTTTGCGAATAACGACCTCATCACCGGGTAATACGGCAAGTACAACATGGCTGTCGCAACTTACCTGTAAGCTATCGGTATTTTCTAAACTAAGCTTTAAACGTACTTCGTTATCGGCATCTACCACTAAAGGGCGGCTTGATAAAGTATGCGGGAACATAGGAACCAATGACATGGCGTTGAGTTCTGGGGTTAAAATAGGGCCGCCGCCCGATAAAGAGTAGGCTGTTGAACCTGTTGGAGTCGATACAATTAATCCATCAGAGCGTTGTGAGAATACAAAATCATCGTTAATAAATGCTTCAAACTCAATCATGTGTGCTACTTTATCAGCATGAAGCACCGCTTCGTTTACTGCCGAATTAGCGCTTTTAAGTTCGTTATGACGGTACACTTCTACTTCTAATAAAAAACGTTTTTCTTCAATGTAATCGCCACTGAGTACTTGTTCTAAACTGCCTTCAAATCCTTCTGGATTTAAATCGGTTAAAAAGCCTAAATTGCCTCTGTTTACACCGATTACCGCAATATCAAAACGAGCGAGTACTCTTGCAGCGCCAAGCATATTGCCATCACCACCAACCACAATGGCTAAATCGGCGCGCGCTCCCAAATCAACGAGTTTTACGAGCTTGTCCTCAGGTACATCACTAAGTTGACCTCCCGTGCGTTTTTCAACAATCACCTCAAAGCCTAAAGCTAATAAAAACGTATGTAATCGTTGTAACGTAGCGGCTGCATTAGGATGATTTGGCTTACCAATCAAGCCAATAGTGTTAAAGGGAGAGTCCATAATAAATACACTGAAAGTTTCGGTATTGGTAGAGTAACCTAAAACAGAAGTGTTTGAAAACACAGATCTTAGGGTCTGTTGTCCTTTCAATGCGAAACAGACACTGACCGAAGGGTTTTGACTAGAGGCGATTAACTTTTTGTTTTCGGTTTTCACTTAGGCCACTAGGTTACAAAGCTCGTATCGCGATTAAATCGCCCCTAGTTTGAACAAATTTTAATCCGCAAAAATAACAGAGCTTAATAGTGACTAATTGATTTAATTAATTCACTGTAAAATTTAGATTTATTAAATTTCTTATACTTGAAATAATAATACCTAGCCCCGATATAACAGTCATGCGTAAAGATGTAGATAACATGAAATTAAATCCTCGAGACCAGCAAATTTTTGCCGCTGTTATGAGCCTGTACTGTAATGGTGATGGCTTACCTGTGCCTTCAACAAAAATTGCAAAACAAAAAGGTATGGCGGTGTGTTCTGCCACTGTTCGCAACGCGATGGCACGCCTTGAAAAAATAGGCTTATTGTATTCACCACATACATCTGCAGGACGAGTCCCCACCAATGATGGCTTTGACTATTGGTTTGATGAGTTTTTTACTTTGGGTGCTATTGCTAATTATTGGCAGCCTGAGCAGGCTGAGCTAGTCGAATTGGCACATGGCTTGAGTCAACGTTATCAAGTATGCTGTTGTGTGGGGCTACCACAAGTTAGAACTCAGCAGGTATTTAGAGTAGAAGTACTCGACTTTGACGCTAATAATTGGCTTATCTTACTTTTAGACAGAGCAGGGCAAAGCCATAATATTTGCATTAACAAGCCTGATGATCCCAGTGACGGCCAACGCTACGAGTTTGCTACTTGGCTTAACACTGTATTTAGCCAGCAAACGCTCATTGAAGGGCTATACAGAATGCAGGCCATGGCAAATACGGCACCGCGTAATTGTCATGACTCTTTAACTCAATGGACGCGTGAGTTAAGCCAAAAATTAGGCTCAGATAACAGTATTGTGGTGGGCGAAAACTACCTTTATAAAAAAATAGATTGTGAGCAAAGTCTTAATATTGGTGTTTCATTTTTAAATTTTGTGGAAGATAAGCTCGCATTTAAAAACGGGGTCTCTATACTCAGTGCTGAAAATTTACCTTTTAGTACTTGTGATGATCTCATTGTGATCACTGTGCCGTACTTTCAAAATCAGGAATATCAAAGTCGTTTTTGTGTTATTTGTCCGAAATCAGCGCAATTAGAGAAAATAATCCAAGAATTTAAATTATTAGAGCCATCGGGCTCTTGAATCTTTTTATTCAATCCCCATAATTACCGCAGTTGTAAAGAATTGGAGCGTATATTTTATGTCTGAGCAGACACAAAACCCAGAGCAAGAAGTAGAATTGAACGAAGAAGTGGCGCAAATGGAAGCCGACGTTGAGGCTGCAGTAGAAGCAGCAGAACAACACGCCGAGCAAGAGCAAAGCCCTGAAGCAGAAATTGCAATGTTATATGCTGAGTTAGAAGCGGCAAAACAAACTATTGCAGATCAGAAAGATAGCGTCGTTCGCGCTGCTGCTGACGTTGACAATATGCGTCGTCGTGCTGCACAAGATGTTGAGAAAGCGCACAAATTTGCACTTGAAAAATTTGCTAACGAATTACTTCCTGTTATAGATAACTTAGAGCGTGCTATTGAGTTCTCTGATAAAGAAAATGAAACGCTTAAGCCTTTGTTAGAAGGTATTGATATGACAGTAAAAAGCTTTAACGATGCAGTGGCTAAATTTGGCGTTGAAATTGTAAACCCACAAGGTGAGCAGTTTAACCCAGATTTTCATCAAGCAATGTCGATTCAGCCAAGTAATGATGTGACGCCTAATACTGTGTTAGCAGTAATGCAAAAAGGTTACACATTAAACGGTCGTTTATTACGTCCTGCAATGGTTATGGTATCTAAAGCAGCTGATGCTTAATTAAGTATACAATTAAAAAATGCCTCATTATGAGGCATTTTTTTTGTCTTTAAAATAATGAACTAACTGCACTAGGATAGTGAGTACAACTGCGCTGAACATTAAACTTGAAAATGGAACTGCACTTTGTGCATGCATTACCGCTAATATAGGGCCTACTAATGCGCCACTACCAAAACGTAAGGTGCCAATAACCGCCGTTGCAGTCCCTGTATTTTGCTCAAATTTCATCAAAATCAATGAATCTGCGTTACTTGCTATTATACCTAGGCTCATCATCAACGGAGCAATAGCCGCAACAATAAAGTAAAGTGACAAGTTTAATACGCTAAAGCTAAGTAATGCTGCGCCAGAGATAAAGCCACACATTAAGCCATAATAAAGCATTTTGCGTGAGCCAATACGTGGCACTACGCGAGTATTTAAAAAATTACCAAACATCAACGCCATTACATTAAAAGCGAATAACAGGCCAAACAATTGTTCTGATACTTTAAATAGGTCGAGGTAAATATAAGGGACGGACGTTAAAAAGCAAAAAAAGCCAAACGACACAAACATCGAGCTTAAAATATCGGCGCGGGCGTGCGTATTACTTAATACCACTTTATAACTTGAGAAGAATAATGCTAATCCTTTTCGCTCATTTTTAAATATTGGAATATCGATTAAGTAACGTTGCACAAAAAGTAAAATAACAAAGCTATAGGTCGCTAAAACAATAAAAATAGTCGACCATACCGAAAAGCCTAAAATGACCGAGCCGATAGAGGGGGCAAGTAACGGTGCTATCATCATAATCATAGACACGTAAGACATACCTTTAGCAGTATTTTTTTGATATATATGCCTAATGATCCCAGGGACGACAACCGTAGCGGCCGCGCCTGTAAATGCCTGTACAGCTCTTAACAGCCAAAAAGTATGCACTTCAGTGGTAAATGCTAACGCCAGTGAACTTAAGCCAAATAAACTGAGACCTATCCGTGCCAGTTTACGCCTGCCAATTTGATCGGCTATGGGGCCAAAAAATAACATGCCCAATGCATAACCCGCTAAGTATATACTCAACGATATTTGAACATTTGGCATGCTGGTATTGAGATCATTGGCAATCACCAGCATCGCCGGTAAATACATATCAATGGCTAAAGGCGTGATCGCGACAATACTGGCTAATAAAGGCAATAAAATACGGGTATTAAAAGAAGAAGCCGAAGCGCTCATTTAAAAACTCAAAACAACGAATATAGGCCCAGCATTATAGCAGGGCAATAGCCTTGGATAAACTTAGTTTGCCTGCTAACTTAATTGTTTAATTGCAAAAAGCAAAGATTTTAAACTAACACCGCGTTTGCTATTCTATACTTAGTAACAAACTTTTTTAGGGTAACACAATGAAAAAATTGGTTTTGGTAGTTCTAGCCAGTGCAGTATTAGCAGGTTGTAAAACATCACCAACTGGGCGAACGCAAATTGCGCTTTACTCAGATCAACAAATGACTCAAATGGGTACTGCCAGTTTTGCAGAGATGAAAAAAACGCAGCCGATAAATAAAGATCCAAAAGTAAACAGTTACGTCAATTGCATTGCTGAAAAAGTAGTGGCCGTGCTTCCTACAGAATATGCATCTCAAAATTGGGAAGTGGTGGTATTTGAAGATGAATCTGCAAACGCCTTTGCATTGCCTGGCGGTTATATTGGTGTACATACGGGGCTCTTAAAAATAGCCACAAATCAAGATCAGGTTGCCACTGTTTTAGGTCATGAAGTTGGACACGTGATTGCTGAGCATTCAAATGAACGGGTCTCACAAAGTTCTATTTTACAAACGGGTATGCAGCTGGGCAATGCGGCGCTTGAAATGGGTAACGTGCAATACCGTAATGAAATTATGCAAGGCCTTGGTTTAGGCGCTCAATATGGTGTGGTTTTACCCTTTAGTCGCTCACATGAGTCAGAGGCAGATACAATTGGTTTAGATCTTATGGCGCAAGCAGGGTTTAATCCCAAAGAGTCTGTAACACTTTGGCAAAATATGAGCCAAGCGGGCAGTGGGGCTACGCCAGAGTTTTTATCAACTCACCCAGCACCAACGAGCCGTATTGCAAATTTACAATCGCAAATGAGTAAAGCGCTTAGCGAGCAAAAAACAGCTAAAGCACAAGGTAAAAATCCGCAGTGTAAGTTGTGATCAGCCATAAAAAAACCTGTCTAATGACAGGTTTTATTTTTTATAATTAAAACATTCAATTATATATTAGAAAGTCCACTCTAAATGAACTTGCGGTACTGATTCACTAACATCAGTACCAAATTTATTGTGCCAGTATTGCCATTCCATACCTAACAGTAAGGTATTTTCTTTCATTTCTAGCGCATGTCCCATATCCCATACAATAATAGGTTGGGCTAAAAACCAAGCACGCACATCGTTACCAAACTCATCTTTTCGTTCAGCAATGTACTCTGCATGTCCTTTTACGTTAAACTTTTGCGAGCCAATCATGAACGGGTAATCAAAGGCTACATCAAACATCCAGCTGTTAGTTTCAATGGGTGCACCGCCTTTTGCAACGCCTTCGCTATCATCAATGTATGCACTGATAAGGGTTGAAAAGAAATTAAAACCAGGCACATCCCAGCTTAATTTTACGCCTGGTAAATATTTAACTACTTTGGCATCGCCTGCAGCATTAATACCCATGGTTAGGCCAACATCAACAAGCGCCCCTGACGCTACTTTTTCGTCCATTACTGCAGATAAACTAAGGGTAGAGTAACCTTCAAAGTAAAAGTCTTGATCTTGAAAGCCATCATCGTTGCTGTCGGTACTGTAATCAATAAAGAAAAAGTTATCGCCATAATCATGCCCAGAAGCATGCTCAATTGAGTACACCGTGGTATTAGATTTTTGTTCAGTAAATGGGTTTTTGTGGTTGCCGTTATTAATATGAAGCGCCGTATTGCTCCAATTAGCAGCGGTAGCTGTTGAACTTAAGGCACACGCACTTAGTGCAACGAGAGGAAGTAAGTTTTTAATTTTCATAACCATATTTTATGTGACACGCTGAATATCACATTATAGCAAACACGGTTAATTTGTTAATTATTTATTGTGATAAACAGTGCATTAGCACGCAGCTAATACACTGTAAAAAGGGAGATTATGCTTTATTGCGGCGCAAACAAATAACAGCAATAGCAGTAAAGGCTAAAATAAAGCAGTAGTAAGATGAGGTTGAAACATCCCACGGGCTAATTTTAAATGTAGCACCGAGTAATAATGCTTGCGCGCCATAAGGCAAAGACCCTTGGGTTACACAGGCAAAAATATCTAATAAACTGGCAGAGCGTTTACCACTAATTTCGCCATCATCAGCCAGTTTTTTAGCAATAGGGCCTGTCACAATAATAGACACGGTATTATTGGCAATACACATATTACTGGTGACAACTAATGCCGCGATCCCTAACTGATCGGCTACTTTACGGTGCCATTTGGCAATGACTTTAGTAATAGCTTGAATTTTTTGAGCGATATAGTCGAGGCCGCCATTAATACGAATAAACTCAGAGAGGCCACCAATAAACATAGACAGTAAAAATATTTCCTGCATTTCACTAAAGCCTTTGTAAATATCTTTTACAAAGCTTGCACCTTCATAGCTGCCGGTAAAGCCCATTAATGCGGCAAACACAATACCGCTTAACAGCACTACAAACACATTAAAGCCCATTACCGCCAGGACTAAAATAAAGGCATACGGAAGTACTAATAAAATATCGTAGTCTTTGGTATCAACTACTTGTGCTGCAGGCGTTAAAAATAATAGCAATGCAATAGTGAGTATGGCGGCCGGAACAGCAATTTTAAGGTTTTCTTTAAACTTATCTTTCATTTCACAGCCTTGCGTGCGGGTAGCAGCAATCGTGGTGTCAGAAATTATTGATAAGTTATCACCAAACATAGCACCAGATACAATGGTACCGGCCATTAAAGCAGGATCAATTCCTGTTTTAATAGATACTGCATAGGCAATTGGGCCAATAGCACCAATAGTTCCCATTGAAGTGCCCATAGCAGTAGAAATAACCGCCGCTATTAAAAATAAACCAGGTAGTAGTAACGAAGGGGGAATAAGTGAAAGTCCGGCATTAACAACCGCATCCACACCGCCGGTAGCACCAGCAACCGCCGAAAAAGCACCCGCTAGTAAGTAAATAAGACACATGGTAATAATATTGTTATTACCTACGCCCTTTATAAAGGTTTCTACGCTTTGGTTGATGCTGGTTTTATTTAAAATAAAGGCTAAAACAATCGCGGGTAAAATAGCGACTGGTGCTGGGAGTTGATAAAACGCGTAATCAACCCCTTGAGATTGTAAATATAAGCCTGAGCCTAAAAAAATAGCAACAAAGGTGAGTAGGGGAAGCAAAGAAAATCTTGCTTTATTTTTATCAAATGATGGCTGCATCATAATCCTCGTTAATTATTCATAGCAATCGAAGTCGATTGATATATTAAACAGCCAAAGCATCCCTCTTTTAGCTGAATTTAGTTGTTTGTTTTACTATCTAACCAGATAAGTAACCCAACAGCGCCCGCAAGCCAAAGACCAAATCGGCGCAAAAAAAGAAGTTTAAATGTATAGATGGCTAAATGCAAAGACTATCTGTTATTATTATGAGGGTCTGTTGATCTTTCAAGGTTAAATTTGCAGCAGTCTGTTTGGTATTTAGGCAAGGCAGAGCCTATGTGGTGTAGTTGTTCCCCATAAATAGGCGGTAACGCAGCATCAATGCCAAACAGGCGCTGCCCGAAGGGTTCTGCCTAGGGGCGATTTACTCTTTGTTGCTCGGTTTTTACTTAGCCCACTAGGTTACAAACCTCGCGCCACGATTAAACCGCTCCTAGTTTGAACAAATTTTAATCCGCAAAGGTCAACAGACCCTAAAATAATCGAAGCTTTTTTATAAGCTTTCCTGACTATTACATGAGTTTTAGATAAAATCTAGCTAACTAAAAAATACATAGGTTGTAAAAAGATGAATCGAGTAGGTGTGTTTGGTGCGAATGGCCGTATGGGACTGGCACTTGTAGAAGCAGCAACAATCAATAAAAATTCACAATTAGCGGCGGCCTATGTGCGCAGTCAGTCACCGTTATTAGACCTGCCCGTTAATCAGCTTAATAGCGCAGCGGCAAAAGAGATTAAGTTTAGCAGTGAACAGCAGGTTGAAAATGTAGATGTGCTTATAGACTTTACTTTGCCTGAAGGCATGAGAAATCATTTAAAAACAGCCGTTGAGCAAAAAACACCTATGGTAATTGGCACCACCGGCTTAACTCATGACGATATGGCGCTATTAACGGATGCAGCTAAACATATTCCGATTGTATTTGCGCGTAATTATAGCGTGGGCGTAAATTTACTGCTTAACTTAGTGCAAACGGCAGCAACAAAACTAGGCGATGATTTAGATATAGAAATTTTTGAAGCACATCATCGTCATAAAATTGATGCGCCATCGGGCACTGCACTTGCCATTGGCGAGTCGATTGCTCAGGCAAAAGGGTGGGATCATGATGAGGTTGCCGTTTATGATCGCAACAACATAGAGCAGGCCAAATCACAAAATGAAATTGGTTATTCGGTGCTAAGGGGCGGTGATATAGTAGGTGAACACACGGCCTACTTCGCTACAATGGGCGAAAGACTTGAATTAACCCATAAAGCAAGTTCGCGAATGACCTTCGCGCTAGGTGCTATAAGAGCTGCGCAGTGGTTGAAAAATAAACCTGCAGGACTTTATGACATGCAAGATGTGCTAGATTTAAAGTAGTTAAGTTCCTTTTTTAACGCTTTGGGGTGGTTTTTTGCTATAACCACTTATTTATTGCAATTTACTAATTAGCGTTAGACCTAAAAGCCAACTTCATGTAGAATGCAGCCAATTTGCCAAAAATTACTAAATGCGTGTTTCCAATTATACTCATATGGTTAGCAAAACCGGGGTTTGTGTGGGAATGAAAAGAGTTTTAGGCAAGAAAAATGAATGAAGGTTTAGTGGTTTACATCGGCATCATTTAAGACTGCGTAAAACAATTTAAGCTCACAGAAATCAGGTTTTGACCAATTATCTGAGTATTGGCGGGGTGTTAAGCAATTTGCTTACTCCCGTTTTTTACTGTTAGGAGGTTTAACTTGACTAAATCCGCTCTGTTAGTCCTAGAAGACGGCACAGTGTTTCGCGGTACTGCAATCGGCGCTGACGGCATGTCAGTCGGTGAAGTAGTATTCAATACGTCTATGACTGGTTATCAAGAAATTTTGACTGATCCATCGTACGCGGAACAAATCGTAACTTTGACGTACCCACATATCGGTAATACGGGTACCAACAGCGAAGACGAAGAAGCGAGTCACATTTGGGCTAAAGGCCTAGTGATCCGTGATTTGCCACTGCTAGCGAGTAATTTTCGTAACGAGCAATCGTTAGATGATTACTTAAAAGAACGTAATATTTTAGGTATTGCGGACATCGACACCAGAAAACTAACCCGTATTTTGCGTGATAAAGGCGCACAAAATGGCTGTATCGTTGCCGGTGACGAACTAGACGAGAAAAAAGCGCTTGAAGCTGCGCAAGCCTTCCCAGGCTTAAAAGGCATGGATTTAGCAAAAGTTGTCTCAACCAAGGAAAATTTTGAGTGGCGCGAATCAAGCTGGACATTAGGCGAAGGGTTTAAAACCTTACACGCTGATGATGAAAAGTTTCATGTTGTTGCCTACGACTTCGGTGTTAAACGTAATATTTTACGTATGCTTGTAGATCGTGGTTGTAAACTAACGGTTGTACCCGCACAAACCTCTGCCGCTGACGTACTAGCATTAAACCCTGATGGTATTTTCTTATCAAATGGCCCTGGCGATCCTGAGCCATGTACTTATGCCATTGATGCAATTAAAACCTTTTTAGAAACCGATACGCCAATTTTTGGTATTTGTTTAGGGCATCAACTATTAGCGCTTGCCTCAGGTGCTAAAACAGTAAAAATGAAGTTTGGCCACCATGGTGGTAACCACCCAGTTAAAGATCTTGAGCGCGATGTCGTAATGATCACCGCACAAAACCATGGTTTTGCTGCAGATGAAGCCACATTACCAGATAACCTACGTGCAACGCATAAATCGTTATTTGACGGCACATTGCAAGGTATTCACCGTACAGATAAACCAGCATTTAGCTTCCAAGGTCACCCAGAAGCGAGTCCTGGTCCGCACGATGCAGCCCCATTATTTGACCACTTCATCGATTTGATGCAAGCGCGTAACCACTAATTTAACCGGAGTAATAATGCCAAAACGTACCGACATAAAAAGCATTCTTATCTTAGGCGCAGGCCCAATTGTAATTGGTCAAGCTTGTGAATTTGACTACTCTGGTGCTCAAGCGTGTAAAGCACTAAGAGAAGAAGGCTATCGAGTTATATTAGTTAACTCAAACCCAGCAACTATCATGACTGACCCAGAAATGGCCGATGCAACATACATCGAACCAATTCACTGGGAAGTGGTAGAAAAAATCATTGAAAAAGAAAAGCCAGATGCTGTCCTGCCTACAATGGGTGGCCAAACAGCATTAAACTGTGCGCTTGATTTAGACAAGCATGGTGTATTGGCTAAGCATGGCGTTGAGCTTATTGGCGCAACAGCCGATGCAATCGATAAAGCAGAAAACCGTGAGCGCTTTGATGTTGCTATGCGTAACATCGGCCTAGAATGTCCACGTGCTGAAATTGCCCATTCAATGGATGAAGCGCGCGATACCATGACCCGTATCGGCTTACCGTGTATTATTCGTCCTTCTTTCACAATGGGCGGCACCGGCGGCGGTGTGGCTTACAACATGGAAGAGTTTGAAGAAATCTGTGAGCGCGGTTTAGACCTTTCACCAACCAGCGAGTTATTAATAGATGAGTCGTTAATTGGTTGGAAAGAATACGAAATGGAAGTTGTTCGTGACAAAAAAGACAACTGTATTATCGTCTGTTCTATTGAAAACTTTGACCCAATGGGTGTGCACACAGGTGACTCAATCACTGTGGCTCCAGCACAAACATTAACCGACAAAGAATACCAAATCATGCGTAATGCCTCTATGGCCGTATTGCGTGAAATTGGTGTTGAAACCGGCGGTTCAAACGTACAATTTGGTGTAAATCCCGTTGATGGCCGTATGGTTATCATTGAAATGAACCCACGTGTATCACGTTCATCGGCACTGGCCTCTAAAGCAACCGGTTTCCCTATTGCTAAAATCGCCGCTAAGTTAGCGGTAGGCTACACGTTAGATGAGCTTCAAAACGATATCACTGGCGGTAAAACCCCAGCGTCGTTTGAACCGTCAATCGATTACGTTGTAACAAAAATTCCTCGCTTTAACTTTGAAAAATTTGCCGGTGCAAACGACCGTTTAACGACGCAAATGAAATCAGTGGGCGAAGTAATGGCGATTGGTCGTAACCAACAAGAGTCATTACAAAAAGCATTACGTGGTTTAGAAGTAGGCGCAACAGGCTTTAACCCAATTGTGGCACTTGATGACCCTAAAGCAAAAGAAAAAATCATTCGTGAATTACGTGAGCCAGGTGCAGAGCGTATTTGGTACATTGCCGATGCAATGCGCCATGGTATGAGCGTTGAAGATGTATTTGAATTAACTAAGATTGACCCTTGGTACTTAGTACAAATTGAAGATATCTTAAAAGACGAAGCTAAAATTTCAGAAGTCGGTATGGCCGGCTTAAATGCAGACTTCTTGCGTAAACTTAAACGCAAAGGGTTTGCAGATCCGCGTATTGCAGAAATTGCCGGTGTGTCAGAAGCTGAAATCCGTAAAAAGCGTCATCAACTCAATATTGTGCCTGTGTACAAACGCGTTGATACGTGCGCTGCCGAATTTAGCTCAGATACAGCTTACATGTACTCATCTTACGATGAAGAGTGTGAAGCGAACGCATCTGACCGTGATAAAATCATGGTGATTGGTGGTGGTCCTAACCGTATCGGCCAAGGTATTGAATTTGATTACTGTTGTGTACACGCAGCGCTTGCGCTTCGTGAAGACGGTTACGAAACTATTATGGTTAACTGTAACCCTGAAACGGTATCTACCGATTACGATACGTCTGATCGTTTATACTTTGAGCCAATTACGCTTGAAGACGTACTAGAAATTGTACGTGTTGAAAAGCCAAAAGGCGTTATCGTGCAGTACGGTGGTCAAACACCACTTAAACTAGCGCGTGAGCTTGAAGCGAACGGTGTGCCAGTAATTGGTACTTCGCCAGATGCGATTGACCGTGCAGAAGATCGTGAACGCTTCCAACAACTTGTTGAGCGTTTGGATTTACTGCAGCCAGAAAATGCCACCGTAACCTCAACTGAAGAAGCTATTTTAAAATCAGTTGAAATTGGTTTCCCACTGGTAGTACGTCCTTCGTACGTATTAGGTGGTCGTGCGATGGAAATTGTATACGATGAGCAAGACTTACGTCGTTACATGACCGAGGCCGTATCTGCATCAAACGAAGCACCCGTGTTACTTGACCGTTTCTTAGATAACGCAATCGAAGTTGACGTTGATGCTATCTGTGATGGCGAGCAAGTGATTATTGGCGGCATCATGGAGCATATTGAACAAGCGGGCGTTCACTCTGGTGACTCAGCGTGTTCATTACCAGCTCACTCGCTAACGCAAGAAGTACAAGATGTAATGCGTAAGCAAGTAACTGATATGGCCCTTGAGCTTGGCGTAGTTGGTTTGATGAATACACAGTTTGCGGTTAAAGATGGCAAAGTGTATTTAATCGAAGTAAACCCACGTGCAGCACGTACAGTTCCATTTGTATCTAAAGCAACGGGTGTAGCACTTGCAAAAGTTGCGGCACGTTGTATGGCAGGTCAATCTTTAGCAAGCCAAGGCATTACTAAAGAAGTGATTCCACCGTACTACAGCGTAAAAGAAGTGGTATTGCCATTTGCTAAGTTCCAAGGTGTGGATCCTATCCGTGGCCCAGAAATGCGCTCTACGGGTGAAGTAATGGGTGTTGGTGATACTTTCGCCGAAGCGTTCGCAAAAGCACAATTAGGTGCAAGCAACACTTTACCACGTGGTGGTCGCGCGTTACTATCTGTACGTAATAGCGATAAGCCACGTATTGTAGAACTAGCTAAAACCATGACAGACCTTGGTTTTGAGCTAGATGCAACAGGTGGAACAGCTGCTGCACTTGAAGATGCTGGAATTACGGTTCGCCGTGTAAATAAAGTATATGAAGGTCGTCCGCACATTCTTGATAGAATCAAAAATGGCGAGTATAGCTATATCGTTAATACCACCGAAGGTCGCCAAGCGATTGAAGATTCGAAGGTGTTACGTCGTGGTGCATTGCAGCACAAAACCAATTATACTACGACATTGAATGCGGCATTTGCTAACTGTACTGCTAACCAAGCAGATGACCGCAGTAAAGTGACGTCTGTTCAAGAACTACACCTGCGATTGAACTAAGGAAATGTGCCAAGGCCGTAACCACGGCCTTGGGATTAAGTGAGAAAAGTATGCAATCAATTCCAATGACAGTTCGTGGCGCAAAATTATTGCGCGATGAACTTAACGAATTAAAAACTGTTACCCGTCCAAAAATTGTATCTGATATTGCTGATGCACGTGAACACGGTGACTTAAAAGAAAATGCTGAGTATCACGCTGCGCGTGAGCAACAGGGTTTTTGTGAAGGCCGTATTCAAGAAATTGAAGCAAAACTTTCAAACATGCAGATGATTGACGTAACAAAGATGCCTAATACAGGTAAAGTGATTTTTGGTACTACAGTAACCATCGTTAATGTTGAAACCGACGCTGAAGTTAAATATCAGATTGTTGGCGATGATGAAGCAGATATTAAAAGTAATTTAATCTCTGTCAATTCACCAATTGCTCGCGGCTTAATTGGTAAACAAGCGGATGACGCTGTGATTATCAAAACGCCAAAAGGTGATGTAGAGTACGAAATCATTGAGGTTGAGTATATTTAATTAGTTAACTCACTTTAACGTTTTATAAAAACCAGTGCTTAGCAATAAGCACTGGTTTTTTTATGCTTGGTTTTTATATTTGGTTTAGATACCGGTCAATTATTATTCATTGTTTGTAAATGTAGACTATGTTGTTATGGTAGTAACCTATTCTTCAATAAGGAAATAATATGGCAAATATACTGTATCCAGCACCTTTAAAAGTGGGATCTAAAATCGCCGTGTGTTCTTTATCAGCGGGGATCAAATCAAAATATCACCCACGGTTAGACATCGTCATTAATGGCTTAAAACATCGAGGTTATGAGGTTGTTGAAGGGGAGTTTTTACGTCAAAACGAGCCGCGAACTCAACTTACTGCTAAGCAGCATGCCAAGCAATTAATGGACTTTTTATTGGATGATAAAATAGATGCGATTATGCCGCCAATGGGCGGAGAGCTGGCAATGGAAATATTGCCGTTACTTGATTTTGGCGCAATTAAAAATGCCAAACCTAAATGGTTGGTGGGTTATTCAGATGTCAGCACGATTGCTTGTGCACTGACAGCAAAATGTAATTGGGCAACACTGCATAGCGCCAATTTAATTCAGTTACACCCCGATGAAAAAGATCCGTATTGTTTACAAATTTTTGAAAGTCTAAGCTATGAGGCTAATAGTGAGTTTGAGCAAGCCCCCTCGACTTACCATCAACATAGCAAGCCTGATTATGCACAAAACCCAAACGTATTATTTGATCACAGCGCGCCAACCCAGTGGCAATGTTTAAATTACACCGATAAACGCAGTATCGAAATGTCAGGGCGATTGTTTGGTGGGTGTCTTGATACGGTTGGGCTGTTGCTTGATTCGCCTTTTTTAGCACTGCATGAGTTTAAAAAGCATAATGCCTCGCAAGGTATTGTGCTTTATTTAGAAAGCGCAGAGCTCACGCCTGCGACGGTTGCACGGTTTTTATTGTCACTCAAATTAGCCGGTATGTTTGATGATATAAACGGGGTGATTATTGGCCGCCATGTAACCTTACAGGGGCAAGATCCGGGGTTTGATTATCGCCAAGGCTTAAATGCCGCTTTTGGCGGGTGTTTATTTCCGGTGATCATTGATGCCGATATTGGTCACATCCCTCCTAATTTAAATTTAATCAATGGAGCTTTATGCACTGTTACCGCAGATGTTGATCAAGGCAAAGTTATTAGTGCGTCTGTGGTCACAAAACTAGCCTAATAAAGTGAGCTGCTCACTAACAATTTAAAGTGAGCAGCTTTGACTTATAAAACCTGAATTACTTGTTCTTTGCTTAAACGTGATTTTGGCAGCTTAGCATTGTAGTCTTCTTCTGCATCATGGTAACCCAGCGCAAGTGCCACATCACAGATGTAGCCGTCTAATTCGCTTGCAAACTCTTCACCAATCAGCTGTGCATCAACGCCTTCCATCGGCGTGGTATCAATCCCTAAGCGTGCTGCTGCATGCATAGTATTGCCTAAAGCAATGTAGGTTTGTGCTTTGGTCCACGCGGCATTATTACCTTGCTCATCGGTATTTAAATCAACAAACGCAAAGGCGCCAAAAGCTTGCTCGCGGTTTTCTTTTTGAGTTCGGCCATTTTTTATATCAGCATCAATTACGTGTCCGTAATCTTCACGAGTATATTGCGGATTATGAGCAAATAAAATAATGTGCGACGCCGCTTTAATGTGTGGCTGATTAAATTGAAACTTATTAGCAAAGGTAGTGTGCATACGCTCTTTTGCAGCGTCTGATTCAATCACTACAAATTTCCAAGGCTGCGAATTAATTGACGAAGGAGAAAGACGCATAGCATCATACAATACCGTTAAATCGTCTTGAGAAATGCGCTTTGTCGCGTCGTAACGTTTAGCAGTATGGCGGCTTTCAAGGTCGCGAATAATAGGGTGAGTCATAGTCTCTCCATAATAAAAAAGGGCTAATAAACAGTGTTCACTGAGTGTATGAGCAACATAATACAATTTGCTTTATTTAAAATAAACAGCATAATTATTGAATCATTATCAAATAAAAATAGATAATATGCAGATTGATGACTTAAAACTGATTTTAAAAGTAGCAGAGTGTCGAAGTATTACTTTAGCTGCTGCTAAGTTAGATATGCGCACAGCAACCGCCAGTGCGGCTATTAAGCGCGTAGAATCAGCCCTTGGCTGCGAATTATTTATTAGAACAACTCGCCATTTGCGTTTATCCAGTGCAGGGGAGCGGTACATACCCCAATGCGAACAAGCGCTGGCTGTACTTGAAACGGCAAGGCAAAACCTCAAAGGAGAACATGATGCTATTGAGGGAGAATTGCGGGTGG
Source organism: Pseudoalteromonas sp. APC 3250 (assembly GCF_030407915.1). Lineage (NCBI taxonomy): Bacteria > Pseudomonadati > Pseudomonadota > Gammaproteobacteria > Alteromonadales > Pseudoalteromonadaceae > Pseudoalteromonas > Pseudoalteromonas sp. APC 3250. The sequence goes on along the minus strand of NZ_JASDCM010000001.1, from coordinate 413,453 downwards.
CTACTTCATCTGATTTAGGGCGCAACCTAGTGATCCCCTGGATTGATGACATTATGGATAGGTACCCAAGTGTGAGCTTGCGTACGCACATTAGCGATAGCAATATCGATTTTTTTCGTGATTCGGTTGATATTGCACTGCGTTATGGCTCCCCAAGTGATAGCAGTGTTTATGGATTTAAAATTTGCAACGTACCGCGACTACTCTGTGCTACACCTACCTATTTAGCTAAATATGGTGAGCCAGAGCACCCTGATGATTTAGCGCAGCATCAAGGGTTATTTTATCAGCTGCAAGATATTATCAATAATGTATGGGAGTTTACCGATGGCCAAAAAAAATACAAAGTAAAAATGCAGGGCAGACGTGCCTCAAACGATGGCGATTTAGTAAGGCGCTGGTGTGTGGCAGGTAAAGGTTTAGCGGTTAAATCAGCGTTAGATATTGCAGATGATTTGCTAAATGATCGCGTGATCACGCTGATGCCTGGTTATCAACACACCTGTGGCGAACTTTGGTTAATATGCCCAAGCCGCCAATCCATTACGCCAGCAGTGAGATTGCTAAGAGATGTGTGCAGAGAAAAAGCTACTCGTTTGTTACAACAGTTAGTTGATAAAGGTGTTTTAGCAAAAAGTGCACTTGAATGATGTTTTTCCAGCCAAGTGCATGTTGATTTAAAGTTTGCTGCTGAGTGTTTTAATTGCCTGGGATGCATTTTCACTCGTAGGGTCGAGCTCTAAAGTTTGTTGATAAAACTCAAGTGACTTTGCAATGTTACCATCAGCTAAATATGCTTCCGCTAAACTGTCGTGGGCATTCGCAGAGTCTGGATTTGTTTGCACATTGAGTTTAAATACAGCAATGGCTTCTTTTATCATCTTCATTTCGAGTAGTTCATAGCCAAAATAATTAATTGAGCGCTCGCGAGGAGTATCGCCACTAGAGACCAATTCTGCGTATTTCTTATTTAACTCACTAATGCCACCACTTTTTATTGCCTGAAACAGCATGCTATCAACATTTTCGGTTGCTACCTCGTAAGATTTACCATAAACAATATTGGTTAAGCCTTTCGTCATAGGCGTGAGCGGAGCTCCGCCAGTGTTATTTAAAATCACGATAAGTAGCTGATCTTCCAATATACGACTAATAAATGCATTAAATCCATCTATACCTCCACCATGTTGTACTTGTGTTAGTGGTTTGCCATATTTATAAGCACTTAATTGATTAACTTCCCAGCCAAATGCGTAATTACGCTGCTGCGATACGGTATACATTTGCTTTTTTAGCTCTTCATTTATTAGCTTATTTGTATAAAGTGCTTGGTCCCATTTTACGAGATCGCGGGCGGTTGAATAGAGAGACCCCGCGGCATAGGGAATAGACATATCTAGATAATCGGCATTAGTGTAACCGTCTAAGTTATTGTTATAACCAGATGCACGTTGCTTGAGCAGCTTTTCATGAGAGTCATAACCGCTGTTGTGCATATTCAGCGGGGTAAAAATGTTCTGCTGCAGTACGTCTTGGTATGTTTGTTGAGTGACCTTTTCAATCACGGCACCTAAAATAAAGTAGCCTGAATTGCTGTAGCGAAATTGTGTACCGGGCTCAAATAATAAATCATCACTACATAACAGCGTTATAAACTCATCAACGCTGTAAGGGTTGCGGCTGTAATCATCTCTAAATGCTTTTGCATGAGTATAATTACTTAGGCCTGAAGTATGGTTAAGGATTTGGCGAATGGTAATTTTATCGCCAATATCTTTACGATAGCCGGGTAGGTAAGTGCTTAAGGGGGCATCGAGCTGTATTTTGTTTTGTTGAACCAATTGTAGAATGAGTAGGGCTGTAAATTGCTTTGTAATAGAGCCTATTCGAAACTTGGTCTGTGATGTGTTTTTAATATCCCATTCAAAGTTTGCGTAACCATAGCTTTTTTCAAAAATAACTTCGCCGTGTTTGGCAACTAACACGTTACCATTAAATTGTTTTAACTCATGAAAGCCTTGTATGAAAGAATCAATTTCTGTGGCTTTATTAGCGGCTAAGCTTATTGTAGATATAAAAAGTACACTCATAGCTAATAATTGAGTTAGCCAAACTCTAGTCTTGTGACTCATAATTTTCCTTAATTATTATTGTTTGTTTTAAAATGAATTTTTAGCGTGGTTAGTATGAAAAGTAAACTTATTTCGTGTTGCAATTTTGTGTTCAGCTTGTTTTTTTTTATTTTTTGCAATAAAAAGCCCGAGTTGTAAATAGCTCGGGCTTGTTGGTTGGGATAACAAATTTATTAGTGAGAAGGGGTGGTTTTATCTACCATTATGGTATTACTCAGTTTCGTATCCGAAGTCGACTCTTTACCTCGAAATTTACGTATCACTCGTTTCAAATCTTCAAGCGCAACGTACTGACACGGTATAAGAATAAGCGTAATTACTGTGGCAAACAGCACACCAAAGGCGAGTGATACGGCCATAGGTATTACAATTTTTGCTTGTAAACTGGTTTCCATAATAATGGGCATTACGCCAATAAAAGTAGTAACAGAGGTTAGTAATATCGCTCTAAAGCGACGCGCTCCGGCTTGCATTACCGCTTCTTTTATTGCCACACCTTCTGCACGGGCTTTGTTTACAAAATCCACCATAACAAGTGAATCATTAACCACCACACCGGCTACCGCAATAATGCCAAACATCGATAAGCTGCTCATGGTCATACCTAGTACCATGTGGCCAAACATGGCGCCAACCACACCAAATGGAATGACCGACATAATAATTAATGGTTGCGAGTAAGAGCGCAGAGGAATAGCCAATAATGCAAAAATTATGATCATCGATAGCGCAAAGTCACGTAATTGCTCATCAGCGCTATCCATTTCCTCTTGAATACGACCAGCCACATTACTTTGTACCCCTGGGTAGTTTTTAAGTAATGAAGGTAAGTACTCATCACGAATTTGTTGTGCAATGGCAAAGGGTTCTACTTGGTCAGTATTTACCGCAGCCCACACGTTTACTGTACGTTTTGAATTTTCACGGCGAATACGATTAACCCCATCAACTAATGAAATATTAGCAACTTCACTTAATGGTACTTCAGCGCCTGTTGGGGTGATAATACGTACGCTGTCGATATCACTGATTGAGTTACGCTCATCTTCTGGGTAGCGGATCATCACTTTAATTTCTTCACCTTCGCGAAGAATACGTTGTGCTTCAAGACCGTAATAGCTAAAGCTTACTTGAGAGGCCACATCAGCAAGGGTTAAGCCCATACTGTAAGCAAGTGGTTTTAAATCTAGCTGTACTTCATCGGTAGCGCTTTGCATTGAGTCATTAACATCGCCTACGCCTTCCATACTTTGCAACTTGGTTTTAAGCTTACCAGCAACTTCTTTAAGTACTTGTGCATTTTTACCTTCGAGTTTAAAGCTTACATCGCCATCGTCTCGACCCCCGTTCATAATACTGTCTTGAATGGTTAGGGTTTTAACACCCGGTAAGTTAGGCATTTGTTCGCGCCATAAGGCACTCAGTGCAAAGGTATCAATAGGGCGCAGGTCGGGTTCAACTAAAATAGCCATAATGTTTGCTTGCGTTCGCCCACGTAAGCTAACTGATAAATCGCGGATCATCGGTTTACCGTATTGCTCTTTGAGCTGGTTATCAACGCTCAGTATTAGCTGCTCTACTTTTTTAGCTGTCTCAAGCGTTGCTTGCTCAGAAGACGCTAAGTTCATTTCTATATCAATGCGAGGAAAATCGTGCGGTATTTTAGGATTAGGCACAAATTTAACTAAACCACCGGCAAACATTCCCGCACTGACAATCAGTAAACACATAAAACCGACAATTACGGTATAGCGATAATGAATGCAGCGACCAACAAACGGGGTGTAGTAGTTATCAACAAAACTTTTTAGGCCGTTATCCATTACTTTACGTGCACGGTGAAGCGGGTTTTTTGGATTTGGTTTACGGTCTTTCATTGCTGCAATATGTGCTGGTAAAATAAGTTTTGATTCAATCAGTGAGAAAATTAAACATAAAATAATCACCCCACCAATGGCTTTAGAAAAAGCCGCACCAGGGCCTGTGGCAAGAGTTTGCGGTAAAAATGCCGCAATAGTGGTAAGTACGCCAAATGTGGCTGGCATTGCCACGCGCTTTACGCCGCGTACTACGTTATCGAGTGTATGGCCGTGTTTTTCTATTTCAGCACTAGCAGATTCGCCCACAACAATGGCGTCATCAACCACTATCCCAAGCACCAGTATAAAGGCAAATAACGAGGCTAAATTAATGGTGACATCTAAAAAGCCAATTGGCATAAACAAAAAGGCACCTAAAAATGACACAGGTAAACCCATCATTACCCAAAAAGCTAAACGTAATGGTAAAAACAGCGCTAATACCAACATAACTAATAAGCCACCCCAAATCATATTGTCGACCATCATATCGAGGCGACCTTCGAGGTAGTAAGTTAAATCAACAATAGGAGAGAGCTTAACACCTGCAGGCAGTTGCGATTCTTTTTCAGCCATATAGGTTTTAAGTACTTTAGCAACATCGGTAATATCTTGATCTTTAGAGGCGTTTACTTCAAACGACAATGAGTTTTTACCATTGTATTTTGAGTATTGCAGGCCTTCTTCAAAGCCATCATTTATGGTGGCAACGTCACCTAAATAAACTTGCGCGCCATCGGCAAGGGTGATCAGTGGTAGTTTTGCAAACTCGCTACCACGGTAGGCTTGTTTTTCAACGCGCATTGAAATATAGCCATTTTCAGAGCGAATTTGCCCAGCTGACATATTGGCAGAAAAGCTTTGCACTGCACTGGCAATATCTCTAAACGTTAATCCATAAGCACGCAGTTTGTCTGGGCTTACTTCAATACCAATTTCGTAATTAAGGCCACCATTAAAGTTAACTAAATTAATATTAGGCAGTGCCTGAAGCTCGTCTTTTATATCGTTTCCGAGCTCTTTAAGTTGGTAGTTACTCATGTCACCGTAAAGCGCAAGTATCATTACTTCTTGTTCGTATTTATCGCGACGAACAATAGGGCGCTCCATACCCGCAGGAAACGTATTAATTGAATCTACTTGTACTTTAATTTCATCGAGTACTTCTTGCGGGTCAAACTGCTCTTCTATTTCAATCCACGCTTGTGAAGAGCCTCTATTGGAGTAGGTGATAAGGCGCTTTATTCCCTCTATACCCTCAAGGTTCTCCTCGACTTTTATGGTAATGCCCTCCTCAACCTCTTGCGGGGCTGCGCCAGGGTATACCGCGGAGACACTGATCCAGTTACTTTCAAATTGTGGAAACATTTGTTTGCGAATAGTAAACGCCGTTAAAATGCCACCAATAAGTATAAATATCATCAATAGATTTGCTGCAACAGGGTTGCGCGCAAACCATGCAATTAGGCCTTTTTCACGTGTAGACATAAGTTACTCCTGTTTCAATGCAAGTTGAGTAACGTCTGGGGTTGTTACAACGTCTTCAATTTTTACCGCCATTCCCTCGGTAGGGTATTCAAGGGCAGAAGTAATTAGCTGTTCACCTTCATTAAGCCCTTGGTCTGCGATCACCATGCCATTTTGTTCACGTATAATATTGAGAGTTTTAAACGACAGGGTTAAATCGTCATTTAATATCGCAATTTTATTTTCTTTGACTAAATGATGTGGCACAACAATGGCGTTATTAACTGCACGACCTTCTATGCTAGCGTTAACATAGGAGCCAAAACGCAATGGTTGAGTTTTGTTAGCATATGGGGTTGGTAATTGTGCCACTAAGTAGCTCATACGGCTTTTTTGATCTATCACCCCTTCACTGCGTACCACTTTAGCCTGCCATGTGGTTTCTTTGCCCGCGAACTGCGCACTAAATAACACTGTTGCACCAATACCGCCATTATTTAAGTATTGAAGCTCTTTATCGGCAACCGGTAAACGTACTTCAGCGACCGAAGTGGCGCTGAGTGAGCCAAAGCTATTACCTGGATTTACAACAGAACCCAAACTAATGCTACGCGCGTTTATAATTGCATCGTAGGGGGCTTTAATATAAGTGCGTTCTAAATTACGTTTAGCACGTTTTACACTTGCTTGTGCTGAGCGATAACGCGCCATTTTCTCTGCTAATTGCGGTTTACGTAAATAAAGCGCAGAGGCGGTGATATCACTTGAGTCTGCTTTAATGCGTTCCCATTCAGCTTTAGCAACATGCGCTTGAGCACGTTCTATCTCAAGCGCTGAACTTGCTTGGGCGAGCCCAGCCTCAGCTTCAATTAAATCAGCTTCGTAATCATTTGGGTCAATTCGTGCTAAAATATCTCCTTGCTTTACGAAGGCACCTTCAACAAATTGCCCTGCAACAGAAATAACTTGGCCACTTACCTGAGCAATCAGCTCAGTGCGGTCTTTAGGTTGCACAATACCGTACGATTTAACATCGAGAGTGATTGCATCAAGGTGAATAGGTTGTGCTGCAACCAATGGGCGAGTATCTTGTTCTGGTTTTTCTTCTGGTGGTTTTTTCATTGCTGAAAAGCCCGCTGCAAGGGCGATGCCACCAACAAGGACCGCGATAGGGAGTATTATTTGTTTTTTAGTCGCCACAGGGCATTCCTTCATAAATTGTGCTGATGAACTAATGATACGCAATAAAGTGTTTACAGTGTGTTTGAAGATGTAACAAGTCATTGCATAATGCGGTTACAAATAGAACAAATCGCTCTGTTTGTATGCAAAGCAGCAACAATATAATTAAAATTTATTACTGAGGTTATAATGAAAACACAATCAATGGCGTGCCGTTTAGGCTGTGGAGCATGTTGTATTGCACCAAGTATTAGCTCGCCAATACCGGGTATGCCAAATGGTAAAAAGGCCGGAGAACGTTGTATTCAGCTGGATGAGCGTAATTTATGTAAGCTATTTGGTGATGAGTCGCGCCCTAATGTGTGTAGTGATTTTAGCGCCACTTTAGATGTATGCGGGACAACCAATGAACACGCATTAACGTTAATTACAGAATTAGAGCAATTAACCTAATTTATTGTATTAAATACACATATATTTACAATTTATACGCTTGAAAAGTGTAGTCACTTACTTTGTCTTTCTAAAAGTAGTACTGAGAGAGTGCAAAGAGACACTGCGCTTTAAGAGTAAGTGACTTAGACACAAAGTCACTTGGTTTAGTGAGTCGTGTTTTTCTCATTTTCTTCTCATTCAATTCTCTTTGTTCATACGGTTTTAATGATAAATGTACAAAGAGGGCGAAGAGGCGCTGGGCTTTTAGAGTACGTAAAGTAGGGCGAGCTGCGGTATGAAATTTTTAAGTCAGCTTGTTGCTAGTCTGTTTATTATTTCAATTTAAAAAACACGCTCAGCGTGGGATACACCCTCGCTGAGCTAAATTGTTACCAGCTATACGTGGCGCTCAGCGTATATTGCTCACCGCGACCCGGCGTGCCTGGGATTTCTTCAAACGATTCATCCCACAAATTATCCGCTGCTAAAGTAATAAAGAAATTTTGCAGTGTAGCTGGGGTTATTTTTAACGTCAGCTGAGTAAATAGTGCCTCGTCATCTGAACGGCGAAGGGCATTTTTATGCTGTTTACGCCATTCATTATCTACTCGAAACTCTAACTTATCCGTCGGGTTCCAAATTGCACCGAGCGTTACACGATGATCAGGAAAATTTAAGGCATAAAAGCTAGCATCAACATTTTCAGCGCCATAGGTTTCTGTTTTATGTAAGTAGGTATAGCTGGCAACAATTTCTGTATTATTAAATTGTTTAGTGGCTAAAAACTCAAGGCCTGTGGTGTCAATATCAACCGGCTGTGCAAATCGCGCTGAGCTTGAATCAAAGCTAAATGTCCAATCGGTTAGGTTGTTATCTTTACGATAAAAAAGTGCGGAATTAAGCTGCCAGCTTTGTTGCTCAAGCAATAAGCCCAGCTCTAAATTTTTAGTGGTTTCGCGCTCAAGATTAGCGTTACTTCTGAACAACCCACCAGTCTCGCTGCCACCAATGGCGGTGTAGCCTGCTACTTGGCTTGCCTCAGCATACGACAAATACAATGTACGCTCAGTGCCATCGTTATTATGGGTATTTAAACTAACATCACCAATCAATGATAGCTCAGAGTCATCACGACTGGTGTTATCAAATGCAGCCCCTAAACGCACCGTTAGTTGCTGGTTGCTTGCTAGTGCTGTTGTGTATTCTGGTAATACACTAAGCTTAAAGTAGTTACGTGAAGTAAAGTTATTTTCAAGGGTGGTGGAGTCAATACTGTCTTCTATATATTGCGCCGAGTAATTAACCGCAACTGACTTTGTTTGCGCATGACGACCTGAAATAGCCAATGATTTTACTTGTGTTTCATGAAATGCTTGGAACGCGCTTGGGTTTTCTCTTGAATAAACATAATGGTCGTTATGCTTGCGGTAATAAGCCGATACTTCAAATTCACTGTTGGTAGCATAGGCTTGCTTATGGTTGAGCATCCATAATTGGGTTTCTAAGTCTTCGGTTTCATTTACACCAAAGGGGGTATAAAGGTTTGGCCAACCAAAAAACTTTTCTTGTAAGCCGTAAAATAAATCAGTTTGTGAATCGCTCCCAGTTAACTGCACTCTACCTGAGGTACGAGTAAAGTCATGATCGCCAAAATCAATTGAACCATCACTTTGTGAGTGCGAATATTCACCTTCAAAACCAATACGCCAATTAGCGTTTGCTTCAATTGGAGTACTCACACCTGCATGAATTGTTTGTAGGTTAAAGTCATTTGAGCCTGCGCCCAAAGAGACACTGCCACCGGTTGTTATTGGTTTCCAAGCAAACGACACAGTACCTACCGAGCTATTCATGCCATAAAGTGCGTTATCGGCTCCGGTTAATACGCTGGCACCCGTTAGCATTTGTGGTGCAATAGGAATTTCTGCAAAGTAGTGACCAGACTGCGGGTCGAGTAGAGTTGTACTGCCGACTCTAAAGCCGGTATTTTCAAAAATACCCCCGCGTATCGTTACATCAGCTTGTGCTTCAGCCATATTGCGTGATTGCAAGTCAACACGCGGGTCGTACTCTAAATTTGAAATAGGTGAATCAAATGTACCAACGGGTAAGGTATTGGCAGTGGGAGACGCTTCAATTGTTATTTGTTCTATGGTTGCTGTTTCTTTACTCTGTTCTGCATAAGCAACAGTCGAAATACTGGCTAGTACAGCCGGTATAATAAGGTGCGGGGCACGATTCATATCATTATTCTCATTTTATGCAATGGCGCTAACAATTAAATACCTATCACTTTTTATCACATGATAAGGTAAGCTCACTAAGCTAGGGTGATTTTGGGCGCTATTGTACATTAATGATAAAAAACTGCATTTGATAATCAAACCTAGCGTTACAAAATAGTAACTCTGCATCCTATAAATTATTTACATTGGTCACTTTATTATGCAAACACAACAACCGAGCCATTCATTAAATCAGCACACACTTTATTTTGCTGGTGGTTGCTTATGGGGCGTGCAAGAATTTATGAAGTATTTACCTGGAGTAGTGACTACTGAGGCGGGGCGTGCCAATGGCACTAGTAACACAACACAAGGTGAATACGATGGCTATGCCGAATGCGTGAAAGTAACCTTTGATATTCAAGGAGTGACCTTAAATGAATTAATCGGCTATTTTTTTGAGATTATTGACCCATACAGTATCAATAAACAAGGTAACGATGTAGGCGAAAAATACCGCACCGCCATTTTTAGCCAAGACAGTAATCATTTAAACATCGCCAGAGACTATATTAGCCAGCGTGATGATGCTGAAAAAATAGCGGTACAAGTAGCGCCATTGACTAATTATGTCCCTAGCGATCCCGAGCATCAAGAGCGTTTAACCAATCACCCTGATGATTATTGCCATATCCCACTTGATTTATTACACAAGTATAAATAACAACTTCATTGATGCGTATTTAAATAAAAAAGGCTGGTAACTAATAAAGCTAAAATTAGCTGTTACCTCGTTTATGCTTTTTTTTAGATTTATTAGGCTTTTTCTTTTTTCGAGGGAACATATCTCTAAAAAGGTAGGGCACAGCTAAAAAGTAGATCCCAGTTCCTAAATAAAGAAAAAGGTAAAATAGATAAGTAAACGGCGACGCTGAAAAGAAATAAACGTCAGATTCGACCCGGTAATCTGTTGGGGTCAGAATATAGCCATCATGTATAAACTTTATCGCAAATAAAATAGATAAAAGGCCTAAAGCCCAAAAGACTAAAGAGAATGCGATTTGATTCAATAGCATTCTCGTATTACTTATATCTACATATTTTACTTTTGGTTTCTTTTTATTTTTTGATTGCTTCATTTTGGCCAAAAAAAGTAATAATGATTGCCATTAGTATGCCTACTAAGCCAATGCTTGAAAAAACCAGACTGTATTCACTCTTAATATTGAAGATATTTAATAGGCTGGTTATTAACAATAAAAAAATACCAATAATTTTTATAATCGTTAGTGTTTTATTCAAACAAAACCATGTTTGACAAGAAGGGCATTGTTTTTCAATAAAAATACTATTTTTGTTAATATTTTTTATATCTTTAGCTGCAAAATTACTTTTACAATTTGGGCATGTTTCTTTCATTTTAATCCTTTAATTTACCTCACAACTTTAAACACTAGGTTTACTAAACATCTTATTGATTAAGCTTTATCCCTGTAACATGGTAACTATAGCATTGAGCTATCACCTTGTTAATGCGCAACTTATTACATTATAGGCAAACAGTTTTTAAGCCATAAAAAAGCCCGCGAACATACGGGCTTTTAAATATTAATTAAAATTTATTGCTGCGCTTTAGGCGGGAAGTTGCTTAAAATATTGGCAACCGTTTCTTTAATAGCGGCTTCACGTTGTGATGGTGTTTGTTTTTTCTTTAAACGACCATCTTTAGCACCACGCCAAATTAATTGGTTTGACTCACGATCAATAATATCGATAACTAACGTGCCTACTTCATACTCACGTGCGCTTACATCGTGGTTAAAGCCTGTGCCCCAGTAACCCCAACGTGCACCGTAGCCTACATTAAAGGTATCTACTTCTAGCTCTTTATCAACACTTGCATGGTAATTAACAAGTACATCAGCTTGCGCTACGTCAACCAATTGCATACCTAACTGTTGGCTTAGTTGGTTGTTTACCGCATTGCGAACGCGTTTTTCCATAAGGCCACTGATTTGGTAGTTATTCGTGTCTTTAGTTAGGCTCGCGTTTTCTACCCAAGCAAACGTTTTGTAGTTACTAAAGTTTGCTGATTTATCGTAATCCCAATCGGGCGTTTGTGTACAGGCGGTAAGTAGCGCCAGTGCTGCGACAATAAATATATGTTTCATACCGTTTGCTCCAATAAAGTGCGTTTGTTTAAACTACCATGGGCGAGGGTAATTTAAAATCTAAAAATAAGTGTAACTGGCTAAGATGAATAGCCAATTAACTCTTAGTCCAGTAGAGAGGCTTTATGTTCAACCTCAATCCAATCTTTTTCATCTACCCAGTTTTGTGCGCCGTCTTTTACTGAACGAATTGGCACAATATAATCACAACTTATTTGCGGTTTAACCGAAGCAAATATTGGCACAAAGCCAAAGCTCAGGGCGGTTTCTATAATTGCTTTTTGGTTTTGCGGATCGATATCAGCCGCTTCATCTATGTAAATAGGTATACGGTATAAGTTTTGTTCCTGATCGCTTAATAAGTAACGAATAAACAACATGCCACATAATAGCTTAATGGTGATACGCGTACCATTTGAACCAGCCGAATCTATTTTTTCAAAGTGCTCGGTTTCGCCCGCGCGGTTAACCACTTCAAAACGAATATCAAATAAATCGGTAAGGGTCAGGCCTGCTTTGTCTGAGGCGAGTTTAATTAAATGATCTTTTGCGTCGTTTACCGCACTTTCGCTGTACGGCTCTTGGCTGAGTAAATCCAGGGTATCGCCTTGTTCAATTTGGTTAGATGTACTGATAATGGTATCAATGCTATCTACCAACATTTTTCGCGGGATAATATTAATTTTAAACGCTTGCAGGTTTGAAATGCGGTGCTGGCTTATGCCTTTATTAAAGCTATTCATTTCACGGCGTAGGCGGTCTAAATCTTCACGTAAGCCTTTAATCGTGGCGGCCACTTCGGTGAGGGCAACGCGACCTTGGCGCTCAACGGCATCGCGCTCGTTATCAATGTTATGAAACGCGCTAATAAGTTTTTGGTATTTACTAAACTCATCGTTTTCGTTATCGAATTTGGTAATACCTGCATTGTAAATATGCATATAAGTATTACGTACATTTATATCGAAATTACGTAGCTCTTGGCAGTCTTTGTTAAAGTGGTGAATTAAATCGCTTAAATTATCAAAATCGATTTTTATATCAATCATGTAAGGTGTCACTTTACCACTGTATAAATCTAACGTGTGGTCAATACGCTCGGTTTTAACTTGGCGCAGGCGCTCTGTTTGACGATTAATTTGCGCTTGTTTTGATTTAATTAACGAGCGTCTATCAGCAATTGAGCCACTGTTTTTTTGAATATCTTGTAGGTAGTCGTCAACTTGTTCGCGTTCGGCTAAAAGCTGCTCTTTTAGCATTGCTTGGGCGTCAACCGATTGTTGCATCACTTCAAATTGCTCTAAGCGTTTAAGTGCACTTTCAGCACTCATAAGCTCATCGTATAGCGCGTCTTTTTCTTTTTGCTTATCTGCAACATTGGCGGCCACTTCGCGCTGTTGTTTAAACTCTTTTAATGATTGCTCAAGTGCGGTTAATTGAGCACTCAGTTGCTCTTTGTTTTCGCCGCTTTGCATTTGCACAGGCGAGAGTTTTTTAAGCTTAATACTGGCACCGGGCAGGGTGAGTACACCGCCTTTTACGTTTTCACTAAGCTGCGCTAAAAATTCGCCGAAAGCATCGTCATCATCAATAGTGATATCGCCATTGCTGGTGGTAGCAAAGGAGAGAAGATCGGGGTTTAATAGTCGCGATATTTCTTCAACTTCTTTCAGTGATAAGTCTTCACGCATACGAGTGAATAAATTAAATTCTAAGTTTTTAAGTTGTAACTTTAAGCTTTTAATTTGTTTTTGTGTTTCGCCAATGCGGTAATCAAGGGTGTGCAGGCTTTGACCTTGTGCACTCGTTATTGAGTGTGACAACGACTCGTAGTCATTTTTTAACTGCGTTAAGCTGGTTTTGAGCGTGGCTTTATTAACCAGCTCAAACTCACTTTTAAGAGCGTTGTAATCTAAAAACCACTGTTCAATTTGGGTTTGTTTGCGCTCTATATCGCGCGATTGTTGAACGTATAGGCTTTGTTTTTGTTCAAACTCGTGTTTTTCGTGCTCAATATCTTCAAGAGCGATGTTGAGCTCGCTTAGTTGCTCTTCCTGATACGTATCAAAATCAATCAGTGCTTGGTCAATTTTTGGTGCATAAGCGGCCAGTTTACCTTTAAGAACGGTTTGGTTTTCAAGCATAGATTCGAGGGCGGCTATGGGCTCTTGCATTGACTCAAGGGCTTTTAATTCACGTTTTGCGCGGTTTACTTTATCAAACGACCGGCGCCATACTTCGTAAAAGTCGACCTTTGAATTTGACATGTGGCGTTCAAACACACGTAACATAAAGCGCTTAACGTCGTTTGCGCCTAATTTATGTAAATTAAGAATACGACGAAAGATTTCTTTGTATATTGCAGAGTCTTGAACGTTGTTAAGGGGGATCATTTTTAAATTGATCTCACCATCAAATTGCGTTGCACCGCCAGTAAGTAGGGCGTTTAACTCTTGCGCTTTAAGCTCTATCGGGTTGTAACCTTGCTGCTTTAAGTGATTAAACAGCTTGGTAAACTTAATAATGGTATTGCCTTGGGTGTACTGGGCTAAATCAAGTTTGCCTTGATAGCAAAAGTATTGGTGTGCATAACCGGCAATTTTACCTAAGCCTGCTACGCCAATGACAACTGAGCCATGGGGTAAATCGGCTTGCAATAAAATGTACGATTGATCTGATGAAAAATAAAACTTACGGGTTTCATCTAAATCGTGGCCATCCCACTCGGTAAGGCGTAAATCGTTAATTAGCGGAAATTGCAGTGCATTAATAACTGAGCTTTTACCTGTGTTGTTAGGCGCACAAATCGAGCTACTTTTATCAAGTGGGATCACACACTTTGCATAGCCTGCAGTATTAAGTAGGGCGAGTTTACTCAGTCCGTATAAGTTTTTCATTCCTCGTCCTCTCCTAAAAAGGTTTCTTCATTTACTTCCATTAAGGCATCAATATAGCGATGAATTGGCGCCTGTAGCATAAAGCCGCCTTCCACTTCGCGGGCAAGGCCTAAACGTACCATGCGTAAATACACATCTTTGCGTAAATCAGAACCCGAGAATATTTCAAGCTGATCAAATAAATGTTTATTAAGTTGTACCAAGGTTTGCATTAGCTCTAAATCGTTTGGCTCATCAAATAATGCACGCATTGGGTCTTTACCTGTGTTGGCAAAGTGTTCGATTAAAATATAAATAGTGAGCGCTATCGCGCGCGATATTTTGCCCATATTGGGGGTGCTTTCATCGCTAGCAAAATAATAAAAGCCACGACTGTCGTGCTTTAAATCATGGCCTAATGCTGTGAATAAGGCGCTGTAGGCTTCAATTTGTTGGTCAAGCTCTTGCCACATTACCGTGTCTTGTTCGCAAATGTGGTAACCCGCGACTAATTTTTTATTAATGGCTTGTAAGTGAGAAAGCTCATTTAAGTTTATCTGTGTCATGGTCATTACTCGTGCTCGGCTTTATCAGCCTGAGGCTCTGAATTAAAGGGGTACAAAGAAAAGTGCTGGCCTGCAATGTTAACGCGGGCTTTTTTATCGCTTTGGCTAATGTGTAGGGTGGTATCGCTCACTAGCTTTTGATATAAAAACAGCATTTCATCGGCTTCAAGCTCTGGGTAGCTTTCGTCTAAAAATTGCAGCAGAGGCTGTGGTTTTTTACGCTGCTTTTTGAAGCGTTTTGCAAACTGCGCTTTTACATCGTGATAGTCAGGAATGTTTGGCGTGACAAACGCAGGCACATCGTTTTGCTCTGGTAGCTGATATTCATGATGCTCAAATTCAGCCAGGCTTGCCATGTAGGCTACTATATGGCGCTGTTGACCCAATGAATACTTTTGCGCATCGCTTACAAAATGTGGCTGCACGGCGCTGAGCATATTATCTACCCCATTTTTACGTATTAGCCCTAATACTTTTGCTACTTGGCGGGTAACAAGGTTATTACGGCGCAACTCTTCACGCAGTGGCATAAGCATATCGGCACTTTTACGTAAGCTTATCCGGCCAACTAAGTGCATTTCTAGAATTCGGGTACGCAATTGCTCAAGCATGCGTTTATCGTTGTACGCTTTGCCTGAACGTTCAATATGTTCTATTTGGGTGCTAATTTGTTGCTCAATTAAAGTAAAACAGGCATGAAAGTCGCCTCTAATATCCACCATTTCCAGCATGGGTTCTATATACTCATCAAACGCTTCTATCACGGCTTTATAGCGTTTTTGTAGCGACTGCACTGCATTATTAGATTTGGCTTGCTCAACAATATTTAAAATGGCGTTTTCGTTGTGTAAAAACAGTTTGATTATTTTACGCACCCGATCATCCATAATACGGCTAAAGCGGCGTAAATCATCAAAATCTTCCATTTCACCGGCATTAGATAGCCGATTACCTAAACGGGCCAAATCATCAACCAATACACTTATTTCTTGTGCTAAGCCTAAATGTTCTTCTTGCAGTAAAAAGGTGGCAAAATCGGCAATGGCGCGGTTAATTTCCAGTTGTGACGATTTAGCCAGCGGAATAATAATTTCTTGATTTAATAACCGGTTGGTTTCTTTATAAATACGCTCATTATTCCACGTGGGTTGCTTTTGCTTAATGGCATTTTGAAGATCTTTAATACTAAAGTCGGCCATTTTAAAGCGCTTAAATAATAGCTCTAATACACCCCAGTGTTCATTTAGGGTATTAAGTAGCTTTTTAGCTGGGATCATAAGGCGTTGCAACTTCCTAGTATTCGTTATTTTATATTTCTCGAACTTATATGGTATTCGTTTTTGCGACGATTTAATAATAGTTTTTACACCCGCTTAGTGATAGTATCCGCGCCGAATATAGGCACATAGAGTTTGTGGGTATATTTTTTACATGGTTTCAATTTTTACTTAACCCCGAAGGTTGTTTAATATCATGGTTTCCTCGATTATCCTGACGCTGATAGCGATTGCATTCTTGCTTATCGTTATTGAGGATGTGATCCACGTTAACAAAGCCAAAACGACGTTATTTTTTGGTACACTTTGCTGGATTATCTCCTTTATTTTTCCTCTTAATGGGCAAAGCCCCGAAACGATTCAAACCCTCCTAGACCACAATATTTTAGAAATTGCTTCTTTATGGCTGTTTTTAATGGCCGCAATGACCTTTGTCGCCTATTTAAACTCTAAAGGACTTATCGAAAATGTTGTGAATCGGATTATGCCAACCAGCATTAGTGAGCGAAAGCTGATGTTTTTGGTGGGGTGTTTTGCGTTTTTATTTTCATCTATTTCAGACAACGTTACGGCCACGCTAATATCACTGGCAGTGATTATGTCATTAAAACTTGAAGCCAAAAAGTTAGTTAAGTACGCCACGCTTATTGTATTTGCTGTAAACTCCGGTGGTGTATCACTTATCACGGGTGATGTAACCACACTTATGATTTTCCTTGATGGTAAAGTAACAATTAGCAATTTATTACTGTTAATTGTGCCTGCGTTACTAAGTGTATTATTACTGGCTACTTTGTTATCAATTGGCATGAATAAGCAACTCGAGTTTAAAAAAACTAAATTTAAACGTATTGAAAAAACCGACATAACCATTGCGGTTATTTTCTTCACTACGGTTATTGCTACGCTTACATTGAGTGTTTTATACAGTGTACCGCCTCTGCTTACTTTTTTATTGGGTTTATCTATTATGTTTTTAGTCGCGCAATTTTTAATGCGCAAAAAAGACATCAACAAAGATATGATCGATTTTATACGCGACATAGAGTACGACACCTTATTGTTTTTCGTGGGTGTGTTACTGCTTGTTGGTGCGTTAAAAGAAGTTGGGGTACTGAGCCAATTTACTAATTTGTATACGGTAATGGCGCCAGAGTACGCAAACTACTTAATGGGTATTTTATCTGCAGGTGTTGATAACGTGCCACTAACGGCAGCGTTATTAAAAGCCGACATTGTAATGAGTCAACAGCATTGGTTGTCGTTTACGTATGCAACCGGTGTAGGTGGCTCTATGCTAATCATTGGCTCGGCGGCCGGTATTATAGCCATGAGTAAGGTAAAAGAGCTGACGTTTGCAAGTTACCTTCGCTTATCGCTGTATTTATTACTGTGTTACACCTTTGGTTATGCGGGCTCTTACTTAATGGGTAGTTTTATTTGATTTTATAGTAAAACGACTTGACAGCTAGACGTCTAAACGATAACTTTCAAAGCCGCACTATTAGTGCGGTTTTGTTTTATTAGCCACAGGTTAATAATACATTCAGAAGAGGTGCGATACTTAGGTACTTAATGTGAGGCAACGACAGCCTGCGATCATTAAGGAGGGAAGTACTCGCCGAGGAAAATAATGGGTCGTTACCATTGTTTTTCGGTTTATGGGGCTGAATCCTCAAAACTGTCACCAATTTAGGTGGAGAGCTTCTGGCAGTAGATTTTTCTTATCTTTATTTCCTGCCAAGTTCTTCTTGTTTTATTGCGGTTTGGATGCCGCGAAAGGAGACGAAATGACTACCCAACCAGTGCCACAAAGTTCACAGTGCACAAAATCAGATTACATTGTTGCCAAATTTGGTGGCACCAGCGTTGCTAACTTTGAGGCGATGAGCCGTTGTAGCGAAATTATCGTAAACGATAAAAATGTACGTATTGTTGCAGTAAGCGCCAGTGCCGGAGTGACCAATCATTTAGTGGAGCTTTGCAAAGCGGGTATTGAAGCCACTAAACGCCAACAGCATATTGATGGTGTCCTTGCGATTCAGCAGGCTATTTTAAATGACCTGTCGTTAGATGAGGATTTAGCCCTTGGGTTTAATCAAACGCTTGATGCATTTCAAACGTTGGCGGCACAAACACTCAATACTGAGCAGCAGTTCGATGAGCTACTTAGCTTTGGCGAGCGTTTATCGTCGTACTTATTTACCCAAGTACTAAGGTTAAAGGGTTTAAATGCCACTCGTTTTGATGTGCGCCAGGTGCTTAAAACCGATAGCCAATTTGGTAAAGCAACACCAAATGTGGCCGCCACAGCGCAAGCCGCTCAAACACATTTAATTCCGCTGCTTGATGATAGCGTTATTGTGACCCAAGGGTTTATTGGTAGCGATGCAAACAATTTAACGACCACGCTCGGTCGAGGCGGCTCAGATTATAGCGCTGCACTGCTTGCTGAGGCTATTAACGCTAAAAGTGTGCATATTTGGACTGACGTAGTGGGTATTTTTAGCACCGATCCTCGTTTGTGTGTAAAAGCCACTCCTATTGCGCGTTTAAGTTTTGATGAAGCAGCAGAAATGGCGACCTTTGGCGCTAAAGTATTGCACCCGGCAACTATTTTACCTGCCAGTCGCAGCCATATTAATGTGTTTGTTGGCTCAAGCACAGAGCCAGAACTTGGCGGTACGTGGATTGAACGTGAAAAATCGCAGCTACCTGGTATTCGTGCGGTAACACAACGTAAAAATCAAATATTATTAACCCTTAAAAGCCCAGAAATGCTGTTAGCCAGTGGCTTTTTAGCGCGTATATTTACTATTTTAAGTGAGTGTAATATTTCGGTAGATTTGGTTACCACCTCTGAAATTAGTGTAGCAATTACCCTTGATAATGCGCCTAATGCATCACGCCCAGAGCTAGATCAAGAGTGCTTAGATAAACTCGCTGAATTTTGCCATGTATCGGTTGAAAACAATTTAACGCTGGTAGCGTTAATTGGCTCTGAAATTGTTTTGCGCCAACATGAAATGAATTTAATGAAAGTATTAAGTGACTTTAATATTAGACTCATTTGCCATGGTGCGAGTAAACACAACCTGTGCTTTTTAGTTGAGCAAAGCGAGTCTGATGCAGTGGTTCAAGCGATTCATAGTCGATTACTAGAAAGTGATTGCGCTGCGTAAATCGTTAATAGTCATTATTGAGCACCGCCAGTCGGTGCTTTTTTTTGCCACAACGCTAATATCAAACATGTCGTTATGTGCTCCAACCACGGTATTGCTGCAGGCTGTAAGCTGGGCGTTATTAAGTTCGTTAAACACATTAGGGCTTAATAGCTGAGCAATAGGGCGGGTGGTGGCTTTAGCCAGCGCTTCTTTTAATGTCCAAATCCTAAAGAAATGATGTGCTTGAGTTGTTATGTTATCTGTATCGGTTATTAAGCTCACTTCGGCTGGGTGGTAAAAGTGTTTAGCGAGTTTATTAAAAGGGCGCTTTAAACTAATTTTTTCAATATCAAAGCCAAATTGAGTTGATGCTACATTTAACGCTGCACCTACAAAACCATGAGAATGAGAAATACAGCAACTGATCACGCCTGTTGTATTTTTAATATGTAATTCTAATTTACTGTTATCGGGGTTAAATTCAGAACTAATATCACACAGCTTTAATGATGCATAAGAAGAACAAGCGGATTTTACTAGGTATTTAAGCACTAAACGTGTGGCTAAATATTCTTGTTTAGCCTGTGGATTTTTACGCCGATTAATAACATTGAGCTCAAAAGGGCTTAAATAGTGGGGTAAATCAAATTCACCCACATTGAGGGTGGTCGCGTTAAGCAACGCAATGCAATGGCTGTTATTTGCTAAAGCGGGCGTGATTTCTAGCTGGTTTTCAAAGTAAGTTACACTCATCATTGCTCGTTATAAATGACGACCGATTACATATTTATTACCCAAAGCTGGATAGTTTGTGAGCGGTTGTTAGTTGTTGTGAGCGCTAAGTACATTTTTATTACTCAGTGGCTCTTAAATATGGTTTAATTCGCATTCGTTAAAATAATAACAGATTTGTAGGTGTATGGCACAAGTGCGTGATGGTTTTCAAAGTCGACTAGGTTTTGTATTGGCAGCAGCCGGTGCAGCCGTAGGTTTAGGTAATATATGGGGTTTTCCTACGCAGGCTGCTAATCATGGTGGCGGCGCATTTTTACTGGTTTACTTTATCGTTATTTTTTTGCTGGCGTTACCTGCTTTATACACCGAGCTG
The DNA here is from genome assembly GCF_030407915.1 of Pseudoalteromonas sp. APC 3250. Taxonomy (NCBI): domain Bacteria; kingdom Pseudomonadati; phylum Pseudomonadota; class Gammaproteobacteria; order Alteromonadales; family Pseudoalteromonadaceae; genus Pseudoalteromonas; species Pseudoalteromonas sp. APC 3250. Next base: position 392,991 of record NZ_JASDCM010000001.1, on the reverse strand, counting down.
TATTTAGGTTACAAAGCCCAAGCTAACCCTGTTAAAGCGCTAAGCCAAGCATGGCAAGATCACGCCCCTAAAGTGGGAGCCGCAGCAGGCTATATTGGCCTTGCCGGTGCCATCGTTATGTTAAGTTTTTACTCTATTGTGGCCGGTTGGATGCTTTCCTACGCTATAGAGCCTATAAGTAGCTTTTTTGGCTTGCATAGCTTGAGTGAGTTTTTACATAGCGACTCTATGTTACGTAATTTTATTTTTACGCCGCTTATGCTTATTTTAACCGCCAGTATTATTTTAAAAGGGGTGAAGTCGGGAATAGAAACCTGGTCACGCCGTTTAATGCCGCTTTTACTTGTTCTCCTTATTGGGCTTATTATTTATATTGCAACGTTAGATGGCGCAAGCGAAGGGTTTGCTGCTTATTTAGTGCCTGACTTTAGTAAAATACTCGACCCTGATTTAATTATTGCCGCAATGGGGCAAGCGTTCTTTTCGTTGTCGCTTGGGGTAGGCTGTATGATGATTTACGGCTCATATTTAAAACCCGGAGCTAACTTACCAAAATTAACCGCAAGTGTTGCGCTACTTGATACCAGCGTGGCGTTTTTGGCGGGCTTATTAATAATTCCGGCTATTTATGTTGCCCAGTACAATGGCGTTGAAGTATTTAATAACGGTAAATTAATTGGTGAGGGACAACTTATTTTTGCCATATTACCTGAGCTATTTGGCACTATGGGTGAAATTGGTTTATTGGTTGGCTTATTATTTTTTGTATTGATGTCGATAGCTTCAGTTACCTCAACTATTTCATCAACTGAGATCCCTGTGGCATTTTTGGTTGAAAACCACAGTGTAGATAGAACCAAAGCAACATGGGCAGTCAGTGCAATTGTATTTGTTTGTGCCAGTACCATTATTTTAAACTTTGATTGGTTATTTGGTTTAGTGATTATGGTATTTACTCAATACCAATTGCCGTTAATGGGGCTGTTTTACTTTATAACGGTAGGCTGGCTATGGCAACGTGGTAATAAGCTTCATCAAGCAAGTTCTGGTGCACATTATTGGTTTGCTCAGTACATTCGTTTTGTCTGCCCAGTGCTAATGACCTTAGTATTTGCAAACGTTGCGTTTGGCTAGAACGCGTTAATAACTCATGTGTTATTGATAACAAAAAAGCGAACACTATATTTTGTTCGCTTTTTTGCTTTTTGTTTAGCCGCGCTATAGCACTTCGTTTGTTAAGCTATTTCCTTGAGTAACCTCAAATGCATTTTGTAATGTTATATTAGCGATTTCGGTTAGAGCTTCTTGAGTAAAAAAGCCTTGATGCCCTGTTATTAACACGTTTCTAAAACTCACTAAACGAGAGAATATATCGTCTTGATTTATTTCGTCACTGTGGTTTTTAAAAAACAGTTCTGATTCTTGTTCGTACACATCAAGTCCTAAGTACCCCAGTTTTTGTGATTTAAGTGCTTTAATACACGCTTGGCTGTTTACCAGCGCACCGCGAGAAGTATTAATGAGCATGACGCCGGTTTTCATTTTATTAAATGCAGCGTCATCGATTAAATGATGCGTATCTTCGCTCAGCGGGCAGTGCAGTGAAATTATATCGCTTTGGGCAAGTAGGGTATTTAAATCGGTAATAGTGTAATTGCCTGGTTTTGCAAAAGGGTCGCACACTAAAACGTTAGCGCCAAAACCATTTAAAATGTTACACAGTGCCAAGCCTATTTTTCCGCAGCCTATAATCCCTATGGTCTTGTTATGTAAGTTAAACCCGAGTAAGCCATTTAAATCAAAGTTGTCTTCGCGCACGCGGTTATAAGCTTTGTGTGTTTTACGGCTGAGGGTGAGCATAAGGGCAACACAATGTTCAGCTACTGCCTCAGGGCTGTAAGCGGGTACGCGTAATACGCTGAGGTTATGCTGTTTGGCAACAGGCAAGTCAACGTTATTAAACCCCGCACAGCGTAATAAAATAGCGCTAACACCCAATGTGGCAAGTTGCTCAATCACTGCTTTATCTACTGTATCGTTTACAAATACGCACACAGCGTTAAAGTTTTTAGCTAATATTGCCGTCTGCGCCGATAAACTTTGCTCAAAGTAAGTAATAGTGATGTTAGAAAAGCCATTTAAACTTTGCTCAAAAAAAGGGCGCTCATATTTCTGAGCACTAAAAAAAGCAATATCCATTAACTAGCTCCAAGTAATCAATTATTTTATTACCATAAACTATTCTTACTATAGATGCTTCACTCTTGTTGTTTTAATTACGACAGGATTATTTTAATGCAGCCGAACGGACTCCTAAACGAGCGGTCGTCGGTTTTATAACGGGCACTGATTCTAAGCAGCTTGTTATTACATTATGTAATGACTCCGGTTTAGTTCGCGGTGCATAGCGAGCAACCAGCTGCCCTTGTGCATTAACTAAAAACTTAGTGAAGTTCCATTTTATTGCTCGGTTTTGTGCAATACCTCGTGTATGAGACTTTAAATAACTAAACAGTGGATGCGTATCTGGGCCATTTACCATGACCTTATTAAACACCTCAAAATTAATTGAAAAATGTTTTTGATAATAGTCTTTAATGGCCATTCCCTCTAATGGCTCATTTTTATCAAATTGATTACACGGAAAGGCTAAAATAGTAAACCCATCGTTTTTGTATTGTTGATATAGCTTTTCTAGCGCGCATAATTGCGCAGAAAAATGACATTTACTGGCGGTATTAACAATAAGAACCGTTTTTCCTTTTAGCTGACTCAAAGAAAAATCATCGTTATTACAAAGTGGTGCGTTAAATTGATAAATACTATCCATAGATTACCTACCTAATTTCCGTATGAGGGAAATTTTAAAAGACTTTCATTCGCTTTTTTAGCGGCCGATTGACATAATCGAGCTTATGTTTCTAAGTTATCAGTTAAATAGGTCATTTTTATGTCAGTAAAAATTGCATTTATAGGTTTAGGCGTAATGGGTTACCCAATGGCAGGGCATCTAGCAAAAGCGGGGCACAGCGTATGTGTTTATAACCGCACAGCAGCTAAAGCACAAAAATGGGTTGAAGATTTTAACGGCAGTTTTGCACCTACCCCGCGTGAAGCTGCAAGTGGTGCCGATATGGTATTTATGTGTGTTGGCAATGACGACGACTTACGGTCAGTGGTATACGGCGATGATGGCGTTTTAGCTGGTATGGACAAAAACACGATTTTAATCGATCACACAACTACTTCTGCTGAGGTAGCGCGTGAAGTTGCGGCAAAAGCGGCTTTACAGCATATCGACTTTATTGATGCGCCAGTATCGGGCGGTCAAGCAGGTGCTGAAAACGGGGTATTAACCGTAATGGCCGGTGGCAACGAAGCGGTATTTGCTAAAGCACAACCTATCATGGCGGCATTTAGCCGTTTTAGTCAGCTTTTAGGCGAAGTGGGCTCAGGGCAATTATGTAAAATGGTTAATCAAATTTGTATTGCTGGTGTGGTACAAGGCTTAGCTGAGGGCTTACATTTTGCTAAACAAGCAGGGCTTGATGGCGAAAAAGTAATAGAAACCATTTCTAAAGGCGCAGCTGGTTCGTGGCAAATGGAAAACCGCTACAAAACAATGTGGGCAGGCGAGTACGAGTTTGGTTTTGCTGTAGATTGGATGCGTAAAGATTTAGGCATTGCCCTTGATGAAGCTAAAAATAATGGTGCAACGCTGCCAATGACTGCAACGGTCGATCAATACTACGCCGATGTACAGGCTCTTGGCGGCGGCAGGTACGACACATCAAGTTTACTAGCGCGTATTGAAGCACTGCATAAAAAGTAATGTAATTGGTAAAAGTAAACTTTTCACAAAAAGGGTAAGAGGTGCTGCGCTTTTAGAGGAAGTGATATACATAAAAATAATTGTAGGTTTTATGTTTTCTCATTTACCTCTCTTGTTGAGATAGTTTTTTGGTTTTTTACCTAGTAACAAAAAACGCGACACTTTTTGCTAAAGGGTCGCGTTTTTCATGGTTTATATACACTAAAGCAAATTACATGCTTTGCGCGTAGTTATACAGTGCTTTTAAAATTGTAAGATTTTTTTCACTGTCGTCATGCTCGTGCGCTAGGTTTTCAAGGGTGATCATAAAATCTTGTGCGCTGATTGATGGCTGATCTTCGCCATGCATTAACTTGCTTTGACAATATTGACGCCATTGATCAAGCTCTTGTTGGTTTAGCGTTTGTGGCCAGTTACGGGCGCGGTATCTAAACAACAAAGTATTAAATTTAGGATCTTCAAATTCAAGCTTTAAACTTGCCAAGTCATCTGGTTTTGCATCACGAATAATCGCAAATTTAGCTTTATCAGCATGGCTAGTAAACCCATCATATAATAAGTAATCCACGTTCGTGGTGGCGCTGTAATCGCCTTGCTCATTAAATACTTCAGTGACTTTATCGCGAAGCTCAGTATTGGCTTTTAAAATGGCTAAATTAGCCAAGCATTGCTCGCGGTCAATACCCAAGCGAGCAGCGTTTTCAGGCAGTAGCGTTTTAGCCGGTGCTAAAATAGGGCACTTGTTTAAATGCACCAGCTTTAAACCTACCGGTAAATCACCCTCTGCTAAATCTATACGTTTGGTGTATAAACGCTTGCGTAATTGCTCTACATTTAAATCAAGTAACACCTGCGGGTTTTGGGTTAAATCAAAACAAATAACCGCGTTTTTATTAACAGGATGAAAGCTCATAGGTGCCACCCACGTGGTACAACCCTGGGTTGCTGGAATACGCGACGAGGTATGCACTAATGGGGTCATGTTAAACACGTCCACCAATTCAGCAAGGGCTTTCTTATTACGCAAACTAAAAAAGAACTGATACAGCTTAGGCTGCTTTTCTTTTATTAATTTAGCCAAGGCAATGGTAGCCGTTACATCACTTAGTGCGTCGTGCGCAGCGGCATGTTCAATACCATTAGCAACAGTTAAATGCTCAAGCTTAAAGCTTGGACTGCCATCTTCTTTTAATGGCCACTCAATGCCCTCTGGGCGCAGTGCATAGCAGGCACGCACTAAATCTATAATATCCCAACGACTGTTATTGTTTTTATATTCACGTTCGTACGGGTCGTAAAAGTTACGATAAAAGCTATATCGGCTTACTTCATCATCAAAGCGAATACTGTTATAACCAGCTACACAGGTATTGGGTACGCTAAATTCTGCATGAATTTTAGCTATAAACTCAGCCTCAACTAAGCCTTTTTGCATCGCCACTTGTGGGGTAATACCAGTAATTAAACACGCTTCAGGATGGGGTAAATAATCCGCTTGCGGCTTACAGTACTCAATAAGCGGCTCGCCAATAATATTTAAATCAAGATCGGTGCGTACACCGGCAAATTGGCTCGGCTTATCTTTCTGTGGGCTTGCCCCCCAGGTCTCGTAGTCGTGCCAATAGATTGTTGCTTGGTTTTGCTCTTGATAAGCCATTAAAAAACCCTATAAGTTAGCTTGAAACGGTTTATATACCGCCAAGTTACTAAATTTATGAATTATTTAGATTATGGCATAGGGTGACAGGAGTTTATAGGTTTATACTAAATTTTGGTATTAAGAGTATGGGTGGCTAAAAACTTAACATTACATATAAAAGGGTAGCCTTATGCCAGAAAGTTACTTTTTGATGATATGGGCCAAGCTTGCTTTGAAGTATTGTTTTGTATGAAGAGTAATACTTAAAAAACCTATCACGTTAAATAAATTTAAACTTATTAATGGGGATAAGTTAATTCCTTTGCCATAAATAAAGGGGGACGAATAAGTTAAGTACCGATAAAGCGATTGATCCTGTTATTTAAGGCACGTAGTATGATTAACCGACAATACATTTTTAACAAGGATATTTTAATGAAAGCTAAACTTTTAATCACATCAGTAGTAAGTGTATTTTTACTTGCAGGTTGCGGTGTTGCCAACGAAACCACTCAATGTACGAGTGAGCCAAACGAAAATTGGATGGAGCAACAGGAATTTAAAAATAGCTTAACCGCGCAAGGTTATAAAATTAAAGAGTTTAAAGTTACCGAAGGCAATTGTTACGAGCTATACGGTAGCGATGTTAAAGGAAGCAAAGTAGAAATTTACTTTAACCCCGTTGATGGTAGCGTAGTTAAACAGGAAAACCATTAATTTGCGATCTACATTAGTAATTTGGGATCCCCTTGTTAGGGGGATCCATTGGCTTTTAGTGATTGCTTTTTGCTTGAATTATTTTTTACTTGAATCGGGCAGCGACGAGCATCAAATTGTGGGTTATGTTGCCTTTGTGGCCGTACTAATTCGCCTTGTTTGGGCTTTTTTTCGTTCTGGTTTTGCTAGTATTAAACAGATTAAATTGCGACCTAGTGATTTTAAATTGCACTTTAAACACTTAAAAAACAGAAATGTGCCGGAAAACTCTGGCCATAATCCGTTAGGCTGGTTAATGGTGTTGGCAACATGGTTATTATTTATTGCACTTGCCACAACGGGTTTTTTACTAGAAGAGACAGATTACTTTTTTGGTAGTTCACTTGTTGAAAATATTCATTCAATACTCGCGAACAGTTTGTATTCAATTGTAATAGTACATATTGCCGCAATTGTATTGGTTGGTTGGTGGGGGAGAGTTTCTTTGATAACTCCTATGATTACCGGCAAGCGAAAACCCTAGTACCAAAGCTGGAGCATCTGTGTACTTTTTTTAAACTTTAATTTTTGGCAGTGTGTTTGGTTTGAAGGTGCTAAATAGTATTTGATGTGTGGGTATAACTCGTTAATAGATGATGAAACCTTATTTACTAGGCATACGCTGCCCACATAGCTTTCCTTAGGTACGTTTAAGTTAAGCCAGAAGAATAAATAAAAACCAACAAAGATTGCTGTAAAATGAAACTAGCTAAAAGTGAAAAGCACTGCAGGTATACTGGGGTGCTTTGTTTAGGGTAATGATATTATCTATTTTGCAGTAGCGACAAGCTTAACCCAGTCATAACTGAGCATACCTAGTAAGCCGATTTGTAATGATTGACCAGCACTAACGGCTAGAGTGCAGCTTTCGTTGTTGCCGGTGTTTTTTGATAGGCAATCATATTGTGTTTGCGTGACAGCACCATCTGCTTTTACGTACAGGCTGATATCTCCTTGGCTACCTGTTGTGTTTATTGTTACAGATGTTTTTCCTGAAGGAACCACATAGCTATATCGTTGCCAAAAACCAGGAAATCCATAGGCGCGAGAAGCAATAATGGTGCTATCTCCCGTCGGTGGTGTGCTGTTTTCATAATCAGCCATAATAGTGACATTACTGTAGCTGCTATAGGCTTTAAGCATAACGTAATAGCGACCTTCTCCTTGACTTATATTACAGCTTTCAGTGTTACCATTTCTAAATGGTCGGCAGTCGTAATCGTTTGTGGTAGGTATTGTATTTTTCTTAACGTAGAGGTCTGCATCACCCGAACCACCTGTTATGCCGATTGAAATGTTAGTGCTATTTGCAGGTACATCAATATAGTAAATAGTCTCTTGATTTAATGCTGCACTTTGGCCTGTTAATGCTTGCCCTTTAGTTAATTCAATTTCTGTTGGTGAACCATCGGAGACAATAATAGTTTGGGTTAGTGTATTTGTATTATTGTTACTATCTTGCACAGTAACAGAGACGTCGTAATCACCTTCAGATATAAAATTATGCACTACGGTTGCACCTGTATCGGTTTGATTATCGCCAAAGTTCCAACTGTAGTTATTGATTGTACCTGCTGAACTAGAACCTGTTGCATCAAAATTACACTGTAATTGTTCACAGCTGTATTCAAAACGCGCGGTAGGTGGCAGTGGTGTATTACCGTCGTTATCGCCAACAGGCACTGTGTTATTAAAGTAAGTTGCGACTTGGGGCCAAATCTTACTTATTTTGGCGCCTTTATTGTAGCATCCGCCTAAGTGATGAAGTGCAATAACACGATTACTTGATGCTGCAACAACAGGAGAACCGGAAGAGCCACCTATAGTGTCACAATAGTATCCAATATCAGTATTACTTCCACGCCCATTCGTTGAGGGGGCATTAACTTGGCACAAACCATTGGTGTCTTGATCCGATTCAATCGACAGCTCCTTAGGATTACCTGAACCATGTTGCGGAATATAAATACGTTCACTTTGCTCTGCGTTTCGCACATCAAGCCCTAAGTAGCCAAACTGTTCAATATTGGCAAAGTTATTAACACTAAATAGGGTGTAATCTAACGTGTAGTCAGTTTTAAAAAACTCCTTGCCTGTCACTTTTACAATGGTTTCTTTAGTTGTTCCATTACAACTTTTATTTTGGTAGTTAAACCACACTTCAGTAGAGGCAAGCTCAGATGCAGTCTCTATACAGTGGTTATTGGTAAATAACTTATTATCGCTGCCAACGCGCCAACCGGTACATAAGCTGCGGCCACCAATTACTAAGCGTGCTACCGGGCGGCTGCGGTCAAACTCTGTTGGGTTGGAATTAGCCCAACACTGCACATCTTTGCGCTCATTAATACCACAGGTAGACAAAGGGGCTGGTTTATTTTGTTCATTGATATTTATATTGGCGCTTTCAGTTCCGTAATAATAGCTATCAATAACACCAAACTGGTGTTGCTGCTTATTACTTTTTGGATCAGGGTAATACTCAATGATAACGCTGTCATTTGATACCGACATAGAAGAAAATGAATGCACACCATCATCCCCGTTTAAGCTATCGATTGTTGCTGCGTCCATATTATTACTACTATATTCATATAGCTCTGAGTTGTCTTCGCTTCTAACGACTAACTTTGCGTCACCATTTAGATCTACTTGGCTAAAATGTAGCTTTATGTAATCAGCATTAGGGTGCGATACAGTTTGAGTAATTACGTGTCCTTGCGCAGTTTCGATAGCAAATTGCTTAGAAAGTTTTACATGGGTAGAAGCGTGTTTGGCGATTGTGGTTTTCTTTGCTTCTTGAGTGTGTTGTAAAATAGTGAGCTCATCCACAGCAGCAATACTGTGTTGTCCATAAATGGCAATGGCAATTAATGTTGCATATTTACATTTATTCATCTTTATATCCTTTTCACTAATAAGTGGTTTGATGTAACGTAAACGATCAACTGCATGCCCATATGATTTAACTTTGAGCAAATAATCAGTACCTAATTTACATACTAAGGGTAGGTCGCATTTTAATCTTCGCCAGTAAAAAATTTAAATTTTTTTAACTTTACTCGGAAATTATTGCAATTTTCACTTTGAGATCAGCTCATTTTAAAAAGAATAAATGGCTTAGTATTCAATATGAAAGTTTGAACAGAAGATGTTCACTGTTGAGTCTAATAGGCTGTTACCAATACAGGTAATAACTTTTACTAACACTCACTAAAAGTAATATTGTAGATATTGAGACTTCTGATATTGAACTTTTATCTAATTTAATTTTTACAAAAATATACACAAGCCAAGTTTTAATTCTGTTATTTGGGTCGTTATTCTGTAAAATTATCGGCTTAACATTTGTGACCTAGTCGTTACATTTGTCGTTGGGGTTAATTATTCAATTAATATAAGCAGACGTTATGATTTTTTATATTATTGGGTTAAGTACGCTTGTTATTATTTTGTGTGTGGCGCTTTATGTGATTTACAGCAATATACGTAAGAGCCGAGTAAGAAAGTCAAAAGAATATAATGTGTTATTTGATAAAGACACCATTATTGATGAACTCATTGCTCAACTTAGCGAGAAAAACCAAACCCAAGAAAACCAGGAAAAAACAATTAAAGGCAAACAAGAGATCCTTGCAACTTTTATAGATTTGCATCGATCGGGTAGTTTTTGTGCGCATTTAAGCGAACAAGAAATTACGTATTTTGTTAAAAAGAAACTAAATATGGAGAGTACTAAAAATGGATAGCGAACAACAAGCAGTCGCTGAGGCAAAAAACACCTCATTTATGGCACGTTTTGGTCGTCGTAATGTGATTTTACTAACATCCGTTGTCGTGGTGTTAGCCGTGATTGCAACATTAACGTCGCAGGTTATTTCATGGAATGAAGCCGATGAACGGCTAGTTCATCAGTCAGCTTTTACCGGTAATTTAACGGTAATAAATCAAGCGGGCCCTTACTTAAAAGCATTTGGTACGACATCAGCCTATAAAAAAGTTATTTCAATTAACTTTACCGGCGATAGCAGCGCAACAGCCAGTGCCATTGTACCACTCATTCCTATTCGATTCTTAGATACCACGACCGGTGGGGCACGCGGTGTTTCCCGCTTTAGATTACCTGGCAACGTACCCGCTAGTGAATCGGGTGCTTTGCGTGGTTTATTAAAAATTCATGAAGAATTTGGCTCCCAAGAAACCCTAATTTCTAACCTTTTAATGCGTGCAACAACAGAAAATGTAAAAGCGTCGGCTCGTATGATGTCGGTGGAGCAACATTATTCAGGTGGTAATGGTCAATTAAGCCAAGATTTTTCTGATCAACTTACGAATGGTATTTTTGTTACTGAGCAAATTATTAGTACCGGTGAGCGTGATAAGTCAGATGATTTAAGTAATTTAAGTAAGCAACAACGCGTTACCATTAATATAAAGAAGGATGCTGAAGGTAATCCGCTACGTAATGCGCCTATTTTAGGCTCTTATGGGATCACAGTCGTTGATGCGAGTATTATTGATATTGATTACGAAAATAAAGTAAATGCACGTTTAGAGGCGCAAAAACAAGCGGCTGCTGATGAAGCGCTGGCAAGACAAAACCTTAAAAAAGCAGAGCAACAAGCACGTACTGAAGTGGCATTAGGCGAACAAGCGATTGCAAAGCAAAGAGCTGAGTCTGAAAAGCTAAAAATTAAAGAGCAAATTGATGCAGAGCGAATAAAAGCCAATGCGATTATTTCTGCACAACAGCGTGTTGCAGTAAAGGCTGAGCTTGCAAAAGAGCAAGAAGAAATCTTAAAACAGCAACGCTTAGAAGCGTTAGGCATGGATGTATTAGCTGAAGCACGTTTACGTGCAAAGTCAGCAGCACTTGATCCTAAATATGTGTTTGATGAAACACTTAAAGCAGAAGTTAAAATTCAAACGGCTTTATTTAATAGCTTAGGTAACAGTCGCTTAGTGCCTGAAATTGTTATAGGTGCAGGGCAGGGTGAGCAAAATAATGGTTCTGAATTTATGCGCTTACTGGCGGCCGACGCGGCATTGAGCCTTAAGAAGCGTTTAGAAAAAGAGAAAAAATAAACGTTAAAAATCATTATAAAGCCCTAGCTTTAATTGCTAGGGCTTTTTTTGTGGTATCGCTTTGTAAGTGGTGAGTTTAAAACTTAGGACACAAAGCGTGGCTAAAGCCTTTTTCGGTTAGCAAAAAAGTGGCGCTGGGCGTCGAAAATATATATTCCTCATGAAGAAGAAACGCAATTGTTCCTTTTATTTGCTCACCTTGATGATCTGAGGCATCGCTAATTAATTGTTCAGGATCTAACTGGCTTGGGCTTGGAAAGTTATTATAAAGATGCTTAAAAATTAACGTAGCAATTGTGTTAAAGGTATCGTTATTTTTCATTTTTGGAGAGTCCTTAATTTATATATGTAGCAACAAACTGGCTGTTTTAAATATGATTTTTAAATAATAACACATTAAAAATAGGTACATGATCATCCTACTATTTTTTTAAGCTTTAATTTTGCAAGCTGCTGCTTTCATTTATTAAAATGATGATTAATTGTTATGCTTACCCTGCTAAAAAGTAGTGTGTGTTGCTGGTGTGTTGCGCAAAATCATAAAGTGTAATTGAAGAGTTGTAAAAATACGTTATCATTGTAAAACAATATGTAAAATCAAGCAGGTACTTAGCTCACGCTGACCAAGTTCGAGTTAATAACATCAACAAGGCAAGCAAGGACAAATTATGACACCTATGAAACCTTTAGCACTGGCAGTGGCTATGGTTGTTTTTTCACATCCGGCACATGCAGATACAGATCTTGATAAAGTAAAGCAGCAATTAAGCAGCTTACAAAAACAAGTGGAAATGCTGCAAAAGCAACTTGCAAAAGCAGAGCAAAAAAGTGAAAAGACAATCGAGCGCACCATTGAACAGAAAGAAGATATAGCTGAAGTTAAAGTAGCTAAACATGAACACAAGCCTCAGGGAATTAAAATTGGCGGTGCTGTTCGAACCAACTATAGCCACACCTCGTATGATGACGACAATAAAAATCGCGGCGGCGATTTTGACTTTGATATTTTTCGCTTAAATTTCTCAGGCGATGTGGGTGATGTAAAACTAAACGCTGAAATTCGTTTTTTTGATTACATGACAGCTGTTAAATACGCCTATGCTGCTTACGATTTTGCTGATGATTGGCAAGTTCAAGCAGGTATTACTCAGGTTCCTTTTGGTAACTGGCCTTACAATTCACATAACTACTTTTTCAGCACTAACTATTACGTAGGCCTTGAAGACGACCACGATTTAGGGGTGTTATTTAAGCGTAAAATTGCCGATAACTGGCAGCTTGATTTAGGCTTTTTCAAAAATGATGAATTAGGTGGTGTTGATGGTTATGTAGATAACCGCAGCGATCGCTACTCATACGATATTGTTGGTTTTAGAGAAGCTGGTGATGGTGTTTACGCTGAGCCGACCAATCCAATTGGCGAATATAATACGTTCTCAGGTCGTTACGGCTACCACATAGAGCATGAGGGTGGTAAAACTGAAATTGGTGTGTCAGCGCTTTCTGGTGGCTTGCATGATGGTGTTGACCGCGCAGGTGACTATAACGCATGGGCGCTTCACTTAAACAGTAATATGGGCCCTTGGAACTTGCAATTACAACATGGCGAATACAACTACGATATTGATAACGTAAACCGTATTGCTGTAGGCGCTTACTCGTTTTACGATAGCATGGCAGCGGAAGCAACTATGTCGAGTGCAAACGTAGCATACAGTGTGCCGGTGCAATGGGGCGCAGTAACAAACTTACAGTTTTATAATGACTACAGCGCTATTTACGACAAATCAGACAACAGCAAAGATACCTGGATGAACGTAACCGGTTTCTCGGTCGCTGCAGGTGGTTTATTTACATACTTTGACTTAGTTCATGGTAAAAACATGCCGTTTGTTGGTGGTTCATTAGCGGGCGATAGCAGCGAAACTGAACGCCGCTTCAACATTAATATTGGCTATTACTTCTAATAAGCTAGTATTCAAAGCACACGTCTATATACCGGGCGTGTGCTGCTTTGGTTTTAAAAATTATTTTTACCCTACCAATTTCAGCACCTACAAATTGATAAATCTCTAATCAACTTCTAGTATAAAAGTTCAAATGGAATTAATTAAATAATCCATATAGCTTAGCTGGAGGCTAGACATCGATGTTTGTCGTTAATGAGCAGGTATTATCTGATGTAAACAAAAACTTTATTATTCCCCCAAAACCGCAAATTTTAGATGATCTTGATAAATTGGCACATCAAAATGAGCCGTCTTTAATAGCTGCTGCAGATATAGTTGCTAAAGATGTGGCCATATCGTCTGCTATTTTAAAAATTGTTAATTCACCCGCTTACGGCTTAGTGCGAAGCATTGCTGACATAAAACAAGCCATCATGTTTTTAGGTTGGAATGGCATAGAAGCACTTATTCCTGCGCTTAAATTAAAGCAAATGTTTTTACAAAAAACATGTTGTATTAGTTTAGAGCGTTTTTGGGATAACGCGTCTGAAATTGCTAATGTAAACATGATTGTTGGGCAGCGAGTAAAAAATAAAATTCCAGTTGAATACTTATACACTCTCGGTTTATTTCATGATTGCGGCATAGTTCCGATGGCGATTAAATATGACGACTACGTCAATGTGCTGCATGGTTCAAATAGAAGCAGTAAAGAAAGTTTAGTTGATATTGAAGATCGTGTTTATGGCGCTAATCATGCCATTATCGGCTATTACTTAGCATCGAGTTGGCATTTACCAAGAGATATTTGCCAGCTTATTCTACGCCATCATGATTTAAGTTTACTTGAGGACACATCCGATCCTAATCAACAGCTCTGTTTTTGTGTGTTAAAGCTCTCTGAAAGCATAGTAAATAGTATTTTACGTGATGAAAAAATTAAAGATTGGGAGCGCCTTGAACCGTTTATACTTAAAAAGTTAAATATGTCTGAAGATGAATATATTGATTTACAAGAAGAAGTTATTGATTACTTAAATCAGTAAATAATCATGCCGGGTTTGCAGCCTAGTTAAACGAGCGGTTATTTGTCGCTTTTATTAAAACGAATATGCTCAGTTTAATTAGACTAAAGTCTATAGGTTAGTTTTTTTCACTTATTGGTTTGTTTTTAATCGTTTGTCGAGATTAAGTAAACACTCTAAAGTTTAGTTGTCGGCAACAAGCACGACTAACCAAATAGGAAACTAATCATGAAACGCTCACTTATCAAAACCATCGCTCTTGGCTCTTTATTAACTTGCTCAGCTGCTGTAATGGCTGATCAAAGTGACTACAAGTTAATGGTTATTGAAGAGGCTGCAACAGCCCCACAAGAATTCGAAGTTGCATTTAACAGTTGCGCATTAAATGTAAAATCAAAAAACTACAGCCAAGCTGAAGAAATTTGCTCAAAAGCAATTACATTATTACAGCAAAGTACAGGCCCACGTTTTAAAGTACGTGAGCTGACCTCATTTGCTTTAAGTAACCGCGGTGTTGGCCGTTTAATGGCTAAAAACGAAACCGCAGCGTTATCTGACTTTTACGAAGCACAGCAAATATCAGGTAACGAGTTAGTGTCGCACAATTTAACACGTGCTAAGCAAGATCTTGCTCTATAAAATCTATTAGTGATTAAAAAAGCCCATGCTAATTTAGTTAGCATGGGCTTTTGCATTTATGTAGTTGGCTTATTTCATGTCTGTAAATTATTGTCGATTAAAAGTTGAGTCAATTTTTTTAATCCTTTACCTTTGTTGGTTATTTTCCATGCAAGGTATAAGTCTTGAATAGGACGTGGTTCAATGAGCTCCACAACATGAAGTTTTTTAGCTTTAATATGTTCAGCAATAAGGTTTACTGGTAAATAACCAATCCCGATTCCCGATAAAATAGCGGTAATTTTTTGTTTTACGGAGCTTACATAAAAACGTTGACTACCTTCGATTAAATTAGCTGACCACGGAATACTTTGTTTTGCAGAGTCATGAACTATCACTGTGGTGTATTGACCAAGCTCACTAGGCTTGATGGGTTTTTGCTCTTTTGCTAAAGGGTGGGTTGGGTGAACCACAAGTACATTTTGAATATCCGTTATTTTCACTGCTCTGATCCCTTTTTGAGCAGGCACGGGGGCGGGTGCACCAATCACTAAGTCAACATTGTCTTCTATTAACGCCTCCCATGTACCGCTCATGACCTCTTCTTTTACATCAATTTCAATGCTTTTATGTTCAATTAAAAATTGTTGTAAAGCAGCAAAAACATTAGTTACGTCAATAATTGAGTCACAAGCAATCCGTATTCTAGGCTCCCAGCCATTAGCTATGGTTTGTGTTTGCTCCGATAAATTATTTATAGCATTGAGCACTTTACGCCCCTCGCTCAGTAAATGTTTACCTGCGGGGGTTAAAACTGCTCGCCGACCTTGGCGCTGAAATAAAGTTACATTTAATTGCTCTTCAAGTTTATTAACAATATACGACAGGGCTGATGGCACTTTATTAAGTTGTTCTGCAGCGGCTGCATAACTGCCACGATGCTCAATGGCGTCTAATACCAGTAAAGCTTCTATGCTAATAGGGGGTGTATTCATCATCATACCAAATATTAACTGTTCAAAATATTTGAACATATAAAGCAAATAATAGGAGTTATTTAATTTTAATTCAACTTATACAATAGCTGCATAATCAACAGAAACAATACAGGTAAACATTATGACGATTAAAAATATCACAGCTGCCATCACAAAAACTGAACAGTCTTTTGCAACACTACCATTAAGGCTTATTGCAGGATTAGTGTTTAGTGCTCATGGGGCACAAAAACTGTTTGCGTGGTTTGGTGGCTATGGCTTGGAAGGCACAGGGCAATGGATGGAGTCGATTGGCTTAGCACCGGGCTATTTAATGGCATTAATGGCGGGTGGCGCTGAATTTTTTGGTGGATTACTACTCATCGTTGGTTTGCTGGTGCGTCCTGCGAGTTTTGTACTGGCTATCACTATGGTGGTTGCTATTTTTACCGTACATATAGATAACGGCTTATTTATGAGCAACAACGGTTACGAGTTTGGTTTATCGTTGTTGGCAATTACCTTGGCCTTATTTATTCAAGGAGCTGGAAAGCTATCCCTTGATGGAAAAATTCATAACAAATTAAACCAATAAGCTGATCATATAACTGATTGAACTTTAAGCTGCCAATCTGCGTAAGGTTGGCACATTCTACATACTTAGGAGACGGACATGGGATTACTTGTTAACGGTGAATGGGTCGATAAATGGTACGACACCGAAAAAAGCGACGGTAAATTTGTACGTCAAGACAGCCGTTTTAGGGATACTATTTCATCAGCGCCACAAAGCAAATTTACCCCTGAGGCGGGGCGTTATCATTTATATGTATCGCTAGCGTGCCCTTGGGCGCACAGAACGATTATTTTTCGTAAATTAAAGCAGCTCGAAGATATTATTTCTATGAGTATTGTTGAAGCTCCCATGATGGAAAACGGCTGGGAATTTGGCGAGCAGGGCGATCCACTTTATAACTTAGATTACGCCTATCAATTATATTTAAAAGCCGATCCTAGTTATGAAGGGCGGGTTACTGTGCCGATTTTATGGGATAAAAAAACGCAAACTATTGTAAATAATGAATCAATAGAGATCATTCGTATGCTTAATAGTGCGTTTAATGAGCTCACTGGCAATACTGATGATTATTATCCAGAGCCACTTCGTGAAGAAATCGAAGCCGTGAATAACCGTGTCTATAACACCATTAATAACGGCGTATATAAAGCCGGTTTTGCTACTACACAAGAAGCTTACAATGAGGCTTACACCGCACTATTTGATAGTTTAGACTGGCTAGAAGCGCGTTTAGCTAAGCAGCGCTATCTCGTTGGTGATGTTATTACAGAAGCTGATTGGCGTTTATTTACAACCCTTATTCGCTTTGATGCGGTGTATCACGGGCATTTTAAGTGTAACCGTCAAAAATTAAGCGAGTTTCACCATATTAGCAATTACGTTAACGAGCTGTACCAAGTACCGGGTGTTAAAGAAACAGTCGATTTAGAGTACACAAAGGTGCATTACTATGTAAGCCACTTAACGATTAATCCAACACAAATAGTACCGCTGGGTGCAAAGCATCATTTTGATGCTCCACACGACCGTGAACGTCCATATTAATTAATGTTTATTCTTTTTGAGGAAAGACCATGATCAATCATTATCCAAAGAATAGTTTAGGCAGTGCCGATCACGGTTGGCTTAAATCTAAACATCATTTTAGTTTTGCACATTACTATAATCCGGCACGTATGGGCTTTGGTACATTACGCGTTGTTAATGATGATTGGGTTGCACCTGAAATGGGATTTGGAGCGCATCCACACAAAAATATGGAAATTATTAGTTTCATACGCAGTGGTGCCATTACTCATCAAGATAGTATGGGTAATAAAGGCATAACCGAGCAAGGTGAAGTGCAGGTAATGAGTGCAGGCACAGGTATTGTGCATTCTGAGTATAATCGTACCAATGAGCCACTTACTTTTTATCAAATTTGGATTCAAAGTAATAAACAAGATGTGCCGCCGCGTTGGGAAAGTAAAAAATTTCCGACCGACGTAGCTAACGAGCTTACGCTTTTAGTGTCGGGTTATGCAGAAGATGCGGGTAACACCTTATTTATCAATCAACAAGCACGTATTTATGGTGGAAAGCTTGGAAAAGGTACCACCATCACTCAGCGTATTGATCATCAAGCTTATGTACTTGCATCTGATGGTGTATTTACTGTAGATGACAAAAACAGTGTAATTACCATGAACAAAGGGGATGGTGCTGAGGTCACTCATGCTGATTTTATCACGCTAACTGCAACAATAGAGTGTGAAATAATTATTATTGATACATTAGCCTAGGCTATTCGGCTTAGTTGGGTTTATCTTAATGGCGCAGTAAACACTGCGCCATTGTTTTAAAAACTTACAGCACTATACTTTAAAGCTATCTACTTGCGATTTCATTTGCTTGTAAAGCGCTGATACATTTTTTGACTGCAATGTTGTTTGCTCAGAGATTTGTTTCATTTGTGCTGACTGTTCTTTTAACGATACCAAATTTCTATTAATCTCGTTTGCTACATGAGATTGTTCTTGTGTTGCTTGTGCGGTTTCGGCCGACATTTGCTGCACTTTTTCAAAGGCGTGAGTTAGGTTGCTAAAAATACTAATAACGGCATCAAAATTACTGAGTGTGGCATTAGCATTTGTTTGACTGTTTTTAATAGAATCTGATGACGCTTTTACATTGTTATTTAAGCGTTGGATCATCGTATCTATTTCATCGGTGCTTTGTTGTGTGCGAGTAGCCAACGTTCTAACCTCATCAGCGACAACGGCAAACCCTCGGCCTTGCTCGCCAGCTCTGGCAGCCTCAATCGCGGCATTTAACGCTAATAAGTTAGTTTGTTCGGCAATATTTCTAATGACCTCAAGTACAGACGTAATATCGGTTGAGCTACTTTCTAATTCAATAGAATTAGATAAAGCCGATTGAATATCATTGATTAAATCTTCAATTGCTTTACTTGATACATCAATGGCTTGAACTCCTTGCTGTACCTGCTCGCTAGAAATATCAGCTTCGTGGGCGGTATTTTTAGCCAGCTCAGCCATTTGCTGGTTTGCCATATCCATTTCATGACCAGCGCTTACAATAGAGTCAGACGCATTAGCAAGTTGCTGGGTCACGTCCATCGCGGTATCAGAGACATTATTAAGATCGCCGGTCACAGTACCTAGTTGAATGGATTGCTGCTGAATGTTTTTTATTATTTGCTGCAGGTGTGCTAAAAAGTTATCAAACTCATTACTCAGCTCACCGAGCTCGTCATGTGATGTAGTATTAATTCTTTGCGTTAAATCACCATCACCAGCGGCAATTTCTTGGATTCGTAGAGTAATATTATTTATATTGTCGGTGAGTTTTTTAGGGATGTAATAACCCACAGCTAAAGCAACAATAAAGGCAATAATAATGATAACAAACACAATTTTTTCAAAAAGTTGAATGCTAGCTTGCACTTCATGTTTTACTTTTCGGGCATAGGTTCGCGCTTCTTCGCCCGCTATATCAAGTATTTCTCTCAATTCATTAAAGCTTTTATCTGCTTGCGCTAAATTATCATCAATTAAGGCTATTTGATTAGCCGAACTTGAGTAAACTAACGCTTTTCCTTTCTCGTACCACTGTTGATAAAGTTGATCAAAATTAGCGTATTTTTGTGTCAGTTGTGGCTCATCAATTAAGTAGCTGCGGTAACTATTAAAACGACGAATAACCTGAGCTGCATTTTCTTCAAATAGTTTTTGGTTTTGTGCCAATTCGCCATGTTGGTTTACAATTTTTTGTTTTGCTAGTCGAGCTTGGTATATATCTCTATCTGCATTGAGCACCTCGGCCATTGCTTCTACATAGCGACTTAATAACTCTGAGCCGACTTTATCTTGCTGCTGTTTATTGGTATGGATGCGAAGCTCTTCACCTGCTTGATCCATCATTTCTCGTATTTGTAAAAATTCAGATTCAGTTTGATTCAAATCACTTTGCATTTTACTTTGTGAGTGACTGGAATCCATTAACGTTTTACTGTGGTCTAGCCATTGATTGTATAAAGGCGCAAAACGAGAAAAAGAGTCATGTTTTGACAATAGTGCTCGTTCATCTTTTAAGTACGTTAAGTATTTGTTGAAGCGGTCTTTGACTTGTTCAGCGTTTTCTAAAAACTCTGCTTTATTGGTCTCATTATCGCCTGTGGCACTGAGTAGATTTTCCAGTGCAATACGTGCTTGGTATATGTCTCTGTCAGCATTTAAAATAACGGTAACGGCTTCAAAAAAGGTTTCGGTTTGCCTTTTCATCGCGTTGTCTTGTATGTAAGTAATTGATGCAATTGAAACAAGTAAACCTGCAAGGATCAGTGCTAAAAAAGCAATAGGTAAAATAACTTTGGTTCTAATTGAGTTAATTCGCATGTTTCAATCCTTGTTAAATCACTGTATGTAGAGTAAATATTAGTCACAATAGGGAGTTATGCCAAGGAAATGGATAAATTGATTGGTTGTTTTTTGTTCTACTTTAACGCGTTGAAATTTTACCGCCAGATTTATTATCCTTACAGCGCGTATTACCTTAAAATAGCGTTAATTGGTTCATTTTTATAAAGGAATTCTGCTGTTAATGAATTCTATTTTCCCCAGCGTATTTGGCCGCCTGTTTACCCCACACCTCGCTGTTGATATTAATCAACAAGGTTTAGTCATTAACAACAAAAAGCACACAGATACACTGAATTGGTGCGATTTAACCTCGCCTATTTGTTATGAATATGGGGTTTTTGGACAAACACTACGTTTTTCAACACAGTCTAGGCAGTATCGAGTGTGGATGAGGGCTTATGGCAGTCACCGAATACTTAAAGCCAAGACGGATCAGCTATGGGTCAATAATAATATTGAACCATTAAATGAGCTGCTAGAAAATATTAACCAATTTGCACATCATCAATTTTTGCGTCAATCCTATGTGGCAGATATAAAACAGCGCGTTAAACAACAATACAACCGCTGGTTACCTTGGATAAAAAAGAGTGAGGCATTGGCAGTTGTTAGCACACAAATAAAACTGCTCGAACAATATAGTCAGTGGAGCGATTCATTAACTCGCTTTTTACAGCATAAATACACACAGACACAGTTGCAGCGTTATGCTGGTTTTTTCGATAACGTTGAAGCAAACCCACTTACTGAAAAGCAAAGACGGGCATGCATCATCGATGACGATAATAACCTCGTATTAGCCGGAGCCGGCACAGGTAAAACCAGTGTAATGGTGGCGCGAGCGGGCTATTTAGTTAACAGTGAGCAAGCTAATTACGATGATATTTTATTACTCGCCTATGGTAAGCAAGCTGCCAGTGAAATGGACGAACGTATTAAAGCTAAGCTGAATACACAGGCTATAAAAACCGCTACTTTTCACAGCTTAGGTTTAACAATTATTAGTGAGGTTGAGAGAAAAACGCCTAAAATATCTAAACTTGCTGAAAACGAAAAAGCTAAAATAAAATGGGTTGAAGGGTGTTTTGAATCGCTTGCTAATGCTAAGCCACAGTATGCTAAAGCATTGGTAAACTATATAAATAACAATTTTAATGACGTTAAAAGTGGGTTTGAATTTAGTGCTGCAAAGCCTAACCATATAGCGCTTCTAAAAGAGATAAAAACTGGCGGTCATTTAACCAAATTAGCAACTTTATTTAGTCAATTAATTAGCGTGTATAAAACAGCAAACAAAACCTTTGAAAGCGACTCAAAGCAGTTACAGCAGACTTGGAAACTATTAAAGCCATTATTAGCCAACTATAACCATTATTTACATACTAAAGGTGAAATAGACTTTGACGATATGATCCTCAAAGCTCTTGATTACGTCACTGCAGGGAAATTTGCTTCACCTTGGCGTTATATCATGGTCGATGAATTTCAAGATATATCGCCCACGCGTGCGGCATTGGTTAAAGCGCTGCGCGATAGTAAGCCCAGGAGCTCATTGTTTGTAGTAGGCGATGACTGGCAAGCTATTTACCGTTTTAGTGGTGCTGATATGCGCCTGACCACAGAGTTTGCCGCACATTTTGGTTTTACTACACAAACCATACTGGATGTTACGTTTCGTTTTAATAATAAAATTAGTGAGGTTGCTTCATGTTTTATCATGAAAAACCCTGCCCAGTTAGCTAAGCAAATTAACTCGTTATCACAAGTGATAAAGCCCGCTATTAGCGTATTAAAAACAGCGAATGTTATCTCAAGCAAAAATACAAAAATAGCTGAGCTAAATAATGGGGCACTTGCCCATTTACTCGACACTATCAATAAAAATAAGCCCGCTGTTGTGTATTTACTGGCACGCTATCGCTATCAGTTACCTACTAAAGCTGACATTAACGCCTTGGAGCACACCTTTTCTTCATTACAAATTGAGTGTGATACCTTTCATGGTTCAAAGGGTAAAGAAGCCGATTATGTAGTTATATTAGGTATGCATGGCGGGCAATTTGGATTTCCGAGCACTAAGCCATCGCCGGCAATGTTAGAAGCTCTGTTACCCGCTAAAGATTTGTATGCCCATAGCGAAGAGCGACGCTTATTTTATGTGGCGCTCACTCGTGCTAAACACAAGGTGTTTATCATAAGTGATGACAACAACCGCAGCTGTTTTGTTGACGAGCTCATAAACGAGTATCAAATTGAGCTAAAAGAGTTAAAAAACATAGCTAGTAAAGTGGTAGCGCAGGTATAAACCGCTTAGTGGCAAACGAATAAGCTTAAGCGGTCTATTGCGTTAGTTAACCTGCAACAGGGGTGTTACCTGTGGGTATTTTTTTCATACTTTTTATGAGCATATAAATACAGGTGGTAATTAAACAACCACCTAAATAAATAAGCACACCATGGCTTGCATCAGAAAAATGCGTTGCCAACAACGGGCCTAATACAGAGCCAACACTGTAGCTGAGCAGCATTATTTCAGTGGCTGACACTATCTTTGCCATAGGTAACGAGTCGCACGCTAAAGTAATTGCAATCGGATAAAGTGCAAAACTACACGCACCTAATACAAAGTAACTTACAACTAATCCGCCAAAGCTATGCGCGTTTAATATTCCCATTACGCTGGCAGCACCAACAAAACAAAAAATAGCCATAAGTAAGCTTTTTATAATACGGGTTGATAAATAACTCACTAAAGGTTGCACCAGCATGCCACCTAAAATAATCACCGCCATAAGTAAGCCGGTATATTGGGCTTGATCAGTTTGCGCGGCTATATAAATAGGTAATAACCCGTAAATGGGGCCTAGTAATAATCCTGATACTAAACAGCCTAAAATAGCAGGGCGGCTGAGAGTTTTTAACTCTTTAAGTGGCAGCTTTTGTAATTGCTGAGCATTAGGTTGGCCTGTGGTAATTAATAATGGAGCTAAAATAGCCAACGCCAAAAGGGCCACGACAAATAAATACGGTACGGCACCTTCAGTGCCAAGCGGTGTGATTGCTAATTGCCCCACAGCGCTGCCACCATATAAAGAGGTCATATATAAACCTAAGCGTTTAGCTCGCGCCTTAGGTGTATTCGCCATTAACAACCACGACTCAACCACTACAAATACTCCCGCAACAGCAATACCAGCAACAAAGCGAGCAATTAACCACATTGTGGCTGTAGGGGAAATGATCTGCGCAATAACACTGATGATCAGCAACATTAAAAATGCGATAAATGCCATACGGTGGCCAATTTTTACTACCACACGCTCAATACACAGCGCGCCAATAAGTAAACCAAAATAAAAGACGCTGGCAAGCCAAGGCGCAAGATCAATACTTAACTTAAAAGCACTCAGTGATAACGGGATCAGGCTCATTAAAAAGCCCGAAGCAATAGCAAAAAAAGATAAACCAATAACAGGGGCTAAAGGATTATTTGATTTACTATTAGCGGCAAGTTCCACCATTAGATTATTCCGATAAAAAGGGTTTAAATAATTGCTGATTTAGGTGTGATAGTGGCGCGATTATTTGAAGCAGGTTAATTTGGCTGCGAATTTATGCTGCTTTTTATACCAAGTAAAGTGTTTTTTAATTGCTCAATCAAAATAATTTTTAAAATGTTTTTTTACGTAAACTAATCGCTTAATTGCAATCTGATTGTAGAAATAAGTTAGCGTTTTTGTTTTATATTTGTTGATTTTTTAAAGAGGGTGATAACGTAGTAATGGCGGGGCATAGTTAAAAAATAAAAGCCCATGTTGGGCTTTTATTGGTGTTTATTTTAGTGCATGGCAAGCGCAAGCTTATGGTACAAACCAATACCAACAATCACATTAAACGGAAACGTTACCCCTAAAGAGCTGAGCATAGCTAGGCCAATATCAGCCTTGGGAACGGCTGCTTTAATTGCCGCAGGGGCTGCAATATAAGACGCACTAGCCACTAAACTACCGAGTATCACCACCGAGCCTAATTCTAATTTTAATAGTGTGCCTACAGCCACGCCGATAGTACCTAAAAATAGCGGAGTGATAATAGCAAATGCAGCGAGTCTCCAATGCTGCCAAGGAAATGGGCGCAGAGTTTGCGCAGCCACTAAACCCATTTCAAGTAAAAACAATGCCAGTACTACTTTAAAACTACTGGTTAAAAGACTGGTTACTTGACTGCCTTGCTGTGTGCCATACATCATTCCGATGATCACACCGCCAACTAACAAAATCACGCTTTTGTTAGTAAGTGTTTCGTGCCAAAGCGCTTTGAGTGACAGTGTATTACTTTGGCTATGTTGTTTATCGAGTTTACGATAAAGCATTAAACCGACAATAATGGCAGGTAATTCGAGCATCACTAAATACAGTGTAACCTCAGCACCTACCTCTAATTTAGCTGACTCTGCATAAGCCAATGCAACTGCAAAGGTACCTGCGCTTACCGAGCCATAATGCGCGGCAATACTGGCGCTATTAGCCACACTGAGTCTAACAACATATTTTAAAATAGGGTAAAGAGTGAGGGGAATAAGGCCACCGAGTAACATAACCGAGGCCATTTCAGGAAGAAGCTGCCAGCTTAAATTTCCATGCAGCACCATGCCACCTTTTAACCCTATGGTGAGCATTAACAATAGACTTAGCGTGTCATAAGTGGCTTTAGGTATCGCTAAATCAGAACGTAAAATCCCCGCCACTAATCCTAAAATAAAAAACATTACGACGATATCAGGCACACTGTTCTCCTTTTTGTTATTAGTTACTCAATTTGTTAAGCGGCGCTATTGTAAGCCTATCTTTGTATAGCAAATAATAAAATGAATGATAGTATCTTATAGATAAAAATCTATGAGGTGAGTAATGAACATAAGGCAACTATCATTTAGGCTACTCGAAGTCTTTATGAGTGTAGTTAAAACCGGCTCCATTAGCGAAACAGCTCGGCAATTGCATTTAACCCAGCCTACCGTTTCTTTGCAAATTAAGCGCTTACAAGAAACCGTTAATGAGCCTTTAATTGTTATGCAACAGCAAAAATTACAGGTTACCGAGGCTGGCTTACAATTATTTAGAACTTGTGAGCAAGTGTTTGGGCACTTTGATGATTACCAAGACTATTTAGCCGAGGTTAAAGGCGGGGAGCGCGGGCGCTGTAAAATTGCCATGGTAAACACTGCACAATATATTTTGCCTAAGTTACTCGGGCCTTACAGTAATGCCCATCCCTATGTAGAGCTGCCATTGGAAATTGGCAACCGCTCTGCAGTGTTAGCGCGTTTTGAGCGTGGAGAAGACGACATTTATGTGTTTAGCCACCCACCATCACTTGAACATGCCCAAGCCGCGCGTTTTTTACATAACCCCTTGGTCTTTATTGTGCCGCTTGATCATCCGCTTGCCGATGTAAAAGCATTAACATTAGCTGATTTAATGCCATATCGATTTTTATTAAGAGAGCCAGGCTCTGCTACGCGTATGCTTTTTGAAAGCGAATTACAAAGCCGTGGTTTAGTCCTTAGTGATAGTGTGCAAATGGCCAGTAACGAAGCCATACGGGTTGCTGTTTCCTCGGGAATGGGGATTGCGGTGCTTTCTCATCATGTATTACCTAAAGGCGATAACAGTTTTAAAGTGCTCAATGTAACCGACACCTGCTTAGCCAGCCATTGGTATTTTGTAGTGCGCACAGACAGGCATATTTCTCATGCTGCGCGCAGCTTTTTAAAATTTGCCCAGCTGAATTTAGAGCAATATCTCGATAAGCAATGGGTGCGTAATGAGCTAAATGGGCTTAATTTAAAATAAAGAGTTAAAGCGAAGCGAATAACAAATATAAGTTGGTATTAAAGTTGCTGTAGTTATTCACATACAAGTATCTAAATGAAAATAGTTAAAGATAGATATTTTAACGCAAAAATGGATTTGAGCTGATGACATCAATAACCTTTAAAAATCAATACAATACTTATGTTAGTACAATAAATAAACCGGCAAAAGCTGACGAAGTAGCGGCAACTTCTGGCCCTGCGGCAACAGCTAAAACCAGCGATAGCGAACAAACGCAAATCGCAAGCGCTAAGCCACAAGACAAAAGCTTTTTAGAAAATGCGCAAGAGGCGCTTATCTATCAACGATTAGGAGTTGATAAAGAAAAAATTGCTGAGTTAAAAGCAGCAATCGAAGCATTGGCAGAAAAACTTCAAGAGCAAGGTGCTGATATAGACACCATTAAAGAGCAGCTTGCAGAGTTACAAAAAATGCTGGAGCAAGAATACGAAAAAGGCACTGATCGAATGGCCATGCAACCTACGCATGAAAAAGGCAAGTTTGTAACCGCATTAGTTTAGATAACGACACGTTGCAAGCTCATTTACTTCTGATTTTAAATAGATTTTAAGAATTATGCACAAAGAGGGCAAAGAGACGCTGCGCTTTTAGAGCAGTGATCTAAAGCATACTTTTTATGGCTTCTCATTTTCTCCTCATTCAATTCTCTCAGTTCATACTGTTTTTTATGATCAATTTACAAAGAGGGCGAAGAGACGCTGTGCTTTTAAAGTAAGTAGCTGAAATAAATAAATTTTTCTACTCATTTATTCCTCATTCATTTCTATCAGTTTAAATTATTTTTAAGTGATTAATACACAAAGAGAGCGAAGAGACGCTGCGCTTATAGAGCAGTGATCTAAACCATAACTTTCATCTGCAACCAAAAAACCAAGCTTGGGCATATAAAAAGTATCAACATGCCAACACTAAGCAAGTTGCCTTTAAAGAGATTAAAGTCATCAAAAATTCTCTGCCACTTATATTTAAATAAATACCTACCCACAAAAATATCTAAACTAAGCATTATTATTAGCCACATTAAGCCTAATTTAAAACAATCTAGGTAGTTTGTAGGGGCAACCCATGGCAGGGCTAACCAAGCTATAGCAAAAATAATGGCGATGCCTGAGAGTAAACTAAGCGTTTTAGCGCGTCGTTGCCCATATAATCGATGCAGAACTCGCACCCGAATGTTGCCATTAATTATCTCGCCTAAAGCAAGTAATAAGCCTATGGCTAGAGCTTTTAATAACATGATGATTTCCTTATATTACAAGGGCCAACAGTTAAACATTTATTTTAAATAGCTTACATCAATACCCAATTAGAGAGCCATTAGTTAGCCTTTTAATTTATAACCATCGGTATTTGTTGTTATTGTGCGCACTTTTTTATAAGGTGAACTTTGCTTATAAAAATAACAACGGGATCAACCGATGAAAACTCTACAACAACAACTTGGCCAGTATGGCTTGTATCATCGTTCAAAGCGTAACGTATTAACTCACTTTTTTGGTATTCCACTGATTGTATTTGCGGCATTGTGCTTACTCGCGCGTGTTGAAATTCCCATAGGGAGTTTTAATGTCGATGGGGCGCAGCTTTTTGTCCTTGCCAGTGTGGTTTACTATTTTATGCTGAGCTTTTCGCTAGGTTTAATCATGGGCATTATTTTTACTGTATTGTTAGTGGCAGCGCAGCCTATCGCCGCAATGCCCTTTACATCATGGCTGACGATTGGTGTGGGTGTGTTTGTATTTGGCTGGGTGTTACAGTTTATTGGTCATTATTTTGAAGGCAAAAAGCCCGCCTTTGTTGATGATTTAGTGGGTTTAATTATTGGCCCTTTGTATGTCACCGCAGAGCTGTTATTTTTAATGGGCTTTTATAAAAATTTAGAACAGCAAGTTAATGAAATAGCGGGCCCAACTAAAGCATAATCAGTCAAAGACTATAAGGTAAACCATGGATTATAACAATAAAACAGTATGGATCACCGGTGCATCATCAGGTATTGGTGAAGAGCTTGCAAAACAATTTGCAGAGCAAGGTGCGAAGGTTATTTTATCAGCGCGTAACGTTGATAAACTCAACGAGATAAAAGAACAGTTAAAAGGGCAAGGGCATCGGGTAATACCGCTTGATTTATCAAAGCCCGAAATCGTACTGCAGGATGTATCAGCGCAAATAGATAGCTTAGGCCCGATTGATATTTTAATTAATAACGGCGGAATTTCGCAGCGTAGTTTATTTTTAGAAAACGACTTTAAAGTGTACCGCCAACTCATGGAAGTAAATTACTTTGGTTTAATTGCACTCACTAAAGCAGTGCTACCCTCAATGGTGGCGCGAAAAAGTGGTTCTGTAGTGGCTATTAGTAGCGTGGCAGGCAAAGTGGGCTCTAAATTTAGAACGGGTTATTCAGGCAGTAAATACGCTGTAGTAGGCTTTATGGATTGCTTACGCGCCGAAGTCGCGCAGCACAATATACATTGCTTAACTATTTGCCCTGGCTCAATTAAAACAGCAATTGCCCATAATTCATTGAACGAGCAAGGAGAGGCACAAAACAAACCTGAGCCTTCAATAGAAAATGGTATGAATGTAAATGTAGCCGCATCGAAAATGCTCACCGCAATCTATAATAAAAAAGACGAAGTTGTAATAGGCCAAGGGTTGAGTGGTTGGGCACCGTTTATAAAACGGTTTTTCCCTAGTTTATTTAATCGCTTAACCGCCAAGGTAGAATATAAATAGCCTGAGAATTAGTGGACTGTTAGCAAAAATTTAAGTTACATTTGTGCTGACAGTGTACTTCTATTTTTTAAATAATGGAGACGTTAAAGTTAATGATGCATAGTGTTAAGCTAAGAGTATCTTTATCTGTAACTTTCCTTTTAGATAACAATTCGCTACGAGGCTTTTACTGCTGACTCTTTTGATTTATTGAAGATCACAATAGAAAATATAACTTCTGTTATGCCACCAACAAAAGCACCAATGACGAAGTTAGCATTTAATAATATACAAACTACTCCCGCTAGCATAAGCACAGCACCTAAAAGCCAATAAACTTTTGCACCATATAAAGTATTAAAAATTAAATAACGCACACCCATTGCCAACAGCATTATTGGATAAAACCATTGCAGATGCAGCTTAGAAACATAGAAGGCGAGGAAAAAACCAACAAATAAAATAACGGTACTTTCTAAAGCAAGTTTGCCTAATGGGTTTGTGGAGTCATGTTGTCCAGGGCGCTTAAGTACTTTTGATAGCAACATAGCCAGCGGGTGTATAAACATACCACCAATAAACAGGGTAAGCATACTCGCTTTAGTTGAATACAGTACTGCAATTAAACCAGCAAAACACCAAACTAACCCAGAAATAACAACACCTGTTGCGCCACCAAAATAGGCGAGATCCATGTCTTTTTGTGCTTGCTTAAATTCCATAAATACCCCGTGACCTAAAAGTGGATATCCCTCAAACAGAGGAAAGTAATTATTGGTTAATAATTCCACTAATTAACTTTAATGTAAACAACTGATTATGCGAGAAATAAAATGGCTTTTGAGTGTCGCACCAATAGGGCTGTAATAACGTGATGGGGGAAATGCAAAGTGAACTTATAAGAAGTGTATCTAATTTTACTTAGTTGGATAAATGTTTATCGAAGTTATTTAGTCTGGGAAATACAAACCCCGCACTGTTAATGCGGGGTATAGGTTTAAACTCATTTGGTTAAATGTTTACTGGGCTTTTTTGGCTTCGAGCGCTTCTATTTCATTCCAAATTTTTTCAGCCTCGTCGGTTAACATAGCGTAGCTTTTTATATCGCCTTTTCTTTGCGCTTGCATGCCTTGTTCTAATTTTGCGTCGTATTCTTTACGTAATTTTTTGATTGGATCTGGCTTTAAAAATGAAAACATCAACACCCTCGTTGTTTATTAGCTAATTACAGAAACAATACGCAGTGAAGACGCAAAAAGTTTGCTGTTACTGTAATTAGCTTATTAAAAGATTATTGTGGGTCAAGGCGCATAATGCCTTGGCCGTCCAATCCTAAGTAAATAGTGCCATCATCACTTTGTGCTAGACTGCGAATACGACCAATGCCTTCCAGTAATTTACTTTGTTTAACGACATTGCCATCTGCTATTTCAAGTACGCTAATAAACGCGTATTTCATTGAAGCGAGTAAAAATTTTCCTTTAAGCTCAGGATACTTGTCACCTTTTACGAGCAGCATGTCTGAAGGAGCAATAGAGGGTGTCCATTGTAATGTGGGCGCTTGCATGCCTGATTTTTCGGTTAAATCGGTAAACGAGGTGCCACTGTAGTTAATACCATAGCTTACCACTGGCCAGCCGTAGTTAGTTTTAGGCTTAATCATATTAAGCTCATCGCCGCCACGGGGGCCGTGTTCGTGTGCCCAAAATACATTATTTTCACCATCGAACCACATGCCTTGTGGGTTACGATGCCCGTAAGACCAAATCGCTGATTTTGCGTCTTTTTGTTTTACAAATGGGTTGTCGGTTGGAATTTTACCATCGTCGTGTAAACGATAAATTTTACCGCCATCGCGGCTTAAATCTTGTGGGTTAATATCTCGCGAGCCGCGATCGCCAATCGAAAAATACACATAATTTTGGTTATCAAACACAATACGGCTGCCGTAGTGCTGGCCTTTTTTAGAATTATGCTCGCCTTTGTATAATTGTTGTGGCTCGCTTAATTGGCTGTGATCGTTACTTAATTTTGCGCGCATAAGTGCGGTGTTACTGCCAGCACCGTCACCTTCACTGCTTGAGTAAGTGATATACAGCCATTGATTATTAGCAAAATCAGGATGCAGCTCTAAATCAAGTAGGCCGCCTTGGCCGTTGGCATCAATTTTAGGTAGCCCAGAAATTTTAGTTAAGCTGGTGGTATTTTTACGCAATAAATATAAGGTGCCACTGCGCTCGGTTATTAATAAATCACCGTTTGGTAGAGCCTCAATAGCCCAGGGAATAGAAATCCCTTGGGCAACAGTGACCGGTTTTACATTAAGCGCTAATTTATCCAGTTCTTTAAAATCAACTGCATGAGCACTAAGGCTGGTAAGCGCCGAAAATGCCAATGCACAACTGGCTGTGGCGAGTGTAGAAAATTTTTTACGCGTTGTTACTTTGTTCATAATGGCTTCCAAAATTAACTAAATTTTAACTACCTTAGCACGCTATTGATCACAGTGTTAAGTATTTGGGATGAATGAAATTGCACACTATTTAACCGCTTTAATGTTGGTTTTTAGCTTAATGAGCTTGTTTATGTCCCTCAGGTGTTTAACTAACTTTACGGGTATAGGAATTAAAGACCGCTTTAAAAAAATTGAATAATTACCCTATTAGGGTTGAAATTTAAAAATTCGAGCGTACACTTGTGCGCTGAAAGTTGAGCTTACACGTGTAGGCTCAAATATTTAAAGCCCAGCACATGTGTTTGCTTGAATTCGCTTAACACAAAGTGATGGGTAGTCGATTTAAGTAGAGAATTAATCACCATGTTAACTTCGGTATTAGACCAATTTTCAAAATGGTTTTTACACCATCAAAGCTTTGCCGCTTACATAGAGCCTTTAATACAGGTCGTTAAACCTGCATGGCGAGCCGGCTTTTTTCGTGCGCAAATTGTTGATGTACACGCGTTGAGTGGTCAGTTTTTAAGTGTAACGCTTAAACCCAATAAACAGTGGCGCGCCCACATTGCGGGCCAGCATATTAGTTTAACGCTTGAGCTCAACGGGCGTTTGCTTACCCGTTTATTTACGCTTGCTTGCAGCCCCGCGCAATACAAAGCAACCGGATTGCTGCGAGTTTTAATTAAAACCAATGAGCAAGGACGTTTTACAGCTCAGTTGCAAAGCACATTAAAGGCGCCGTCGTGGTGTAATATTTCTGCGCCAAGTGGCGACTTTGTATTTAAAAGCTGGCATAAAGCCAGCACCTTTGTTGCTGGTGGCTCAGGTATTACACCTATGCTGGCAATGCTTAGCCAGCAATTAGCAAATACTCAGCACACCATCAAATTACTGTATTTTGCAAAAGCTAATGAGCACCAATGCGTTGAAGAACTTGCCGCATTAGCAGAGCGTTATGCGCATTTTTCTTACTTGTTACTCACTCGCGATATGAGCCCGCAATTAACTACGCATATAAACATCGATGACAATCCTGATATTTACTGCTGTGGGCCAGCAGCGTTTATGCAAAAAATTGCACATTTTGCAAACCAGCATCATTTAACCTATTACCAAGAAGCCTTTAGCCTTGCATTGCCAAGCTTAAATGATGACAGTCAATTTACTGTAAAAATTAATAATGATCACCACGACGTAGCAGCGAATGAGGTGTTGTTAACTCAGTTTGAGGCAAAAAAACTACCTGTGCAGCGAGGGTGTGGGATTGGTATTTGTCATCAATGCCAGTGCATTAAAAAAACGGGCGTGGTGCGCAATTTAAAAACCGGTGAGTTATCAGATAACGGCGAGCAGTTAATTCAACTGTGTGTTAGCCAAGCGGTCAGTGATTTGGAGTTACAGCTATGACAACCATAAATTATCAACAATTAGCCGAAGATTTAGATGGCATAAAAATGTCGACGTTTGCCAAAGTAGGGCAAAAGGATGCTAATTATATACGCTCTATTGTCCGCAAGCAGCGACTGTGCGAAATAGGTGGGCGCATTTTATTAATGCTTGGTTTTGTACAGCCTTTATTGTGGGTGGCGGGTGTGTTGTTACTGGCTTTGGCTAAAATTCTCGACAACATGGAAATTGGCCACAATGTAATGCATGGTCAATACGATTGGATGAACGACAAACAGCTTAATTCAAAAACATACGAGTGGGATATAGCCTGCGACGGCCAAAGTTGGAACCGAGTACACAATTTTGAGCACCATACTTACACTAATATTATTGGCAAAGACCGCGATTTTGGTTATGGCTTATTAAGATTAAGTAATGACTTTAAATGGCGTTTAAAAAATACTTGGCAGTTTATTACCTATTTAAATTTAAGTGTGCTATTTCAGTGGGGCGTGTCGTACCATGAGCTGGCGGGTGAGCGTGTGTTTATAGGTAAAAAGAAGCCAAACCGCAAAGGGGCTGTAGCGCATAGTACGTTAAAAAAACGCTTTTTTAGTAAAGGGGCGCGCCAATTAATTAAAGACTATGTGCTGTTTCCACTTTTAGCGGGGCCTCTGTTTTTATGGGTGCTAAGCGGTAACTTATTGGCGAACCTAATTCGTAATTTATGGACATCAACCATTATTTTTTGTGGCCATTTTACCGAGCAAACGCATACCTTTTACGAGCAAGATTGTGAAAACGAAAGCCAGGGTCAGTGGTATTATCGCCAAGCGCTTGGGTCGTCAAACATTAAAGGGGCGCGTTGGTTTCATATTTTAACGGGGCATTTAAGTTTTCAAATTGAACACCACTTATTTCCTGATATGCCATCGTCACGCTACCAAGAAATAGCACCACAAGTGCAAGCTGCTTTACAAAAGCAGGGCATTGCATACAACACCGGCGGTTTTTTTCACCAATATACCTCGGTGTTAAAACGTATATTTCGTTATTCATTTAAATAGAGGTTAATAAAATAGCCGCTACTATAATGTATGCATTAAATAATCAGCTAGCCTTAAATTGTTAGCTGATTATTGCATTAAAGAGTTAGCAAGTGCTTTTTTGATTAAATAATCATCAGTACATGCAAAAAATTCGTCTAATTAATTTAAAAACAGCCTGTTTTGCTATGGTTAAATAGTAGCGGGTTGTCATACAATGGAGAAAAATAGACCACACAAGAGAGAATAAAAATGGCCGCATTTGGTACTGTGTTTATGCCGCAGATGATTCAAGCTAAGTTTTCTGACAATCAGTGGGGCGAAAGCTCAATTGTTCCTTGCGATAAGCTTGAGTTGCATGCAGGTGCACACGTTCTTCATTATTCAAGTACATGTTTTGAAGGTTTAAAAGCCTTTCGCCATGAAGATGGTTCGGTAAATATTTTTAGAATGGATGCAAATATTGCGCGTATGCAGCAAAGTTCTGAATTATTAAGTTTACCAGCGGTTGATGGCGAGATGCTAAAAACAATGATCATCGATATTGTTCGTGAATACGCCGATGAAACGCCGCTTCCTCCTGGTTCTATGTATATTCGCCCAACCCACATTGGTACTGAAGCTGCCATTGGCAAAGCGGCTGCGCCTTCAATGAGCTCATTGCTTTATACGTTATTATCGCCAGTGGGTGACTACTTTTCAGGTGGTGCTACCGCGTTACGTGTTTTATTAGAAGAAGACGGCATGCGCTGTGCCCCGCATATGGGTATGATTAAAAGCGGTGGTAACTATGCTAGCGCGCTTGGCCCAATATCAGCAGCGCGCACTAAATATAAAGCCGACCAAATTTTATTTTGCCCAGGTGGCGATGTGCAAGAAACCGGCGCGGCCAACTTCATATTAATTGATGGCAACGAAATCATTACTAAAGCACTCGACAGCACCTTTTTACATGGTGTTACTCGTAATAGTATTTTAACCATTGCGAAAGATTTAGGAATGACGGTAAGCGAGCGTAACTTTACCGTAACTGAGCTTTTAGAGCGTGCAGCAAAACCAGGCACTGAAGCAGCACTTTCAGGCACTGCAGCAGTATTAACACCAGTAGGTACGTTTATCCATAACGATAAAGAATACAAAGTGGGTAATGGTGAACCAGGACCAACAACAGCACGTTTACGCCAAGCATTGAACGATATTCAATGGGGTAAAAGTGAAGATACACACGGTTGGTTAACTAAAATCTAATCGGGTTCAAATTCATTAAAAAGCCACACTAAATAGTGTGGCTTTTTGTTTTTAGCTGCAGCTTAAAATTTCATTTCAACTTTGCCGTAAACATAGCGGCCATTAAAACCAAATGGCGAAAAGCCCGAGTAAGAGAACAAACGAGAGAAAGTGGTTACATCGCTCACTAAATCCCGAGTTGGATCTGGGTATACATCAAACACATTATTCGCGCCTAAGCTCAGAGTAATGTTGTTATTAAGTGCATAAGCAACATCTAAGTCGGTGATCCACTTTGGCTTGAGCACTTCGTTACGCTCTGGAATTTCTGATGGGTCTTGTGTTTCACCATAGCGAGTGCTGCGAAGTGTGGTACGCCATTCGTTTAGTGTCCATGTAGCGCTTAGGTTGTATTTGTTACGCGGGGTACTTACTTCAAAACGACGCAGTTCATTACCCGAGAACAAATTATCTTGTTCAACACCTACGCTTTGTAGCTCAGCGGGTGGGGCAATAATATTAGTCACTTCGTTTTTGCCGTAGTTATAGCCTAAATTAAATGCTACATCACCGTAGTTATCGGTCATTAGGTTGTAAGAGGCAACCACATCAACGCCACGGGTTTTGCTATCAATCGCGTTTAAGAAAAACCGCCCTTGGTTAGCTCCAGTGCCCTCAAGTAAGCTTGCTACACCTGCACCCGACAGGTTATTTGATAACACAATACGGTCATCAATTAATATTTGGTAATAATCCACAGATAAGCTGAAATTAAAGTCGGTTGACCAGGTAAAACCTACCCCGTAGTTGGTGGCTTCTTCTGCATCTAAGCCCGGTGATCCCAATGCAACGGCTACATCACTACTTGGGGCAAACGTCCCTGTTTGTGTTGGAATACCATCAACAAACACGGTGGCCACTGAAGTAAAATATTGCTGTTGCAGAGAGGGCGCTCTAAAGCCGGTTGATACAGAGCCGCGTAATGCTAAATCTTCTGTTAGCGTATAACGGGTGGCAATTTTACCATTAAGCGTATCGCCAAAATCAGAGTAGTCTTCGTAACGCGCAGCGACGGCAACGTTCCAGTTATCTGTAATAAAGGCTTCTAAATCAATGTAAAGGCTAACATTATGGCGGCTGTTATCACCCGCAGACTCAGGTGTGAAACCTGGGAATACTTGCGAACCTGCAGAGCCAAATGGGCCATTAACTGGGTCGGTTACTGCGCCACCAGGGCCAAAAGTGCCTTGTGCGTATGAGGCTTCTTCGCCTGCCTGAATTTCGTAGCCTTCACGACGATACTCAGCGCCCACTGCGACGTTAATTCCGCTAGCTAAAAAGTCTGCATCAATCTCGCGGCTAAAATCAAGATTAATAGTCAGCTGATCGTAGGTAAGTGTACCGGCATCAAAACTGGTTTGACTGCTAGGTCCATATGAGGTGTTTAAGCTATCAATAACACCAAAGTTAAAGGCATCTTGGCCGTATACAGCAGAAGCGTCGTAATTCCATTCATTAGCAAAACCTTTTACGCCAAGTGCTAATGAAAAATCGTCAATATCTGAGGTGATCACCGGTAAAAAGCCATCAGGATAAATATCTGTTACGTTACGGCTGTCTTGTGCGCGACGATAAAAACCACCGCCTTCGCCTTCACGCTTGCTGTAAGAGCCAAACGAGTAAAGCTCGGCATCGTTAGTTAATTGATAACCGGCATTATAAAACAGCGCGAAGTCTTCAACGGTGCCATTACCAAAGTTATGATTGTAACGATCCCATGTGAACTCACGCGGATCAAGAGAGCCATCAGGTAGGCGGGCGTAATTTTCGCGCTGGTCATAATCAGAGCGATTCGTTGAGCTACGGTCGCGATATTCAGTAGAAATACTTAAAAAGCCGTTATCGCCCAATTCAAACCCCATATTACCTTGCAGGGTTAAGGTGTGGCCGTCGGTAAGCGAACGGTCGCTGCCTTCATTAAAGGCTAAGTTGCCATTGGCATCTTCAGAAACGGATTCTAGTTGAGGCACACCCTGCATTTCGGTGATGTTTGCTCCATATACAGCACCTAGGCTGCCGCCACTGCTATTACTTTTAAGGACAATATTAATCACACCGGCAATGGCGTCTGAGCCATATTGCGCAGCGGCACCATCGCGCAATACTTCTATTCGCTCAATGGCATTGGCTGGAATAGCGTTTAAATCAACCGATGATGACCCACGACCGGTTGAACCATTTAAATTAAGCAGTGCATTACTATGGCGACGTTTACCATTTACAAGCACTAAGGTGTGATCAGGTGCTAAGCCACGCAGTTGAGCGGGGCGCACATGGTCGCTGCCATCGGTGATTGATGGCTGAGGGAAATTAAAGCTTGGTAATAAAGTGCTCAGTAGTGCATTGGTTTCAGTTTGCCCTGAACTTTTTAGGGCATCACCGCTAATGATATCAATCGGAACTGGGCTGTCTTCAACTGTGCGGCCGAGTCGGCGAGAGCCAATTACACTAATTTTTTCAATATTTTCTTCTGCTTGTGTTTCTTGCTGTGCGGCATTTACCGACCACGAGCCAAGTAGTGCAGCGGCAACACTGAGTGTAATGGTTTTTTTTGCTGTAAATAGCTGTTTTAGTTGCATGATTAGTTTCCCTCATTCAATGCTCTACAGGTAATTCAATTGTTAATGAACTAATTGAAATTTCTGTTGTCAAGGTAGACCATTTTTACAACCAAGGTCAATTTAATTACATTCAATCTACAATTTATTTACAGCGGCAGGTGGACTATTTGAGTAGCCTGTAGCGTAAGTCGCCATTTACCATTTAATTTTACCTGTGAGCATATCTTTAAACATTACCCAATCGCCCCATAAACTATATAACGGGTGCTTAAATGTAGCAGGGCGGTTTTTTTCAAAAAAGAAATGCCCAACCCACGCAAAGCCATAACCAATCACTGGTAATAACCATAACAACATAAGTTGTGAGCTAAAAAACGCATAACCTGCCAGTAACAGTACTAAACTACTGCCTATAAAATGCAATCTACGGCAGGTTTGATTACGATGCTCTTTTAAGTAATAAGGGTAAAAGCGTTTAAAGCTTTTAAAGGATTGGGTTTCTGTCATTACTTAGCCTATTGGTGTTTAAACGTTGTTCATTAATGTATTTAAGCGTAACTAAGCGCAGGTTAACAGCGATAAATGACGTTTACCGCATCTTAATAGACAAAAGCAGGAAAAGTTAATAACTTAGAGTGATTATCAACAAGGAAATAAAATAACAATGCTAAAAAAAACACTTACCTGTGCGGTTGTAATCGCACTTGCGGGTTGTTCACAACCTGCAGAAAACACCTCTCAAAATGAAGTAAAAACAGCAATGAAAGCAGTTAACTCTCTAGATTACCCTGAAACTAAAAAAGGCACAGTGGTTGACACTTACTTTGGTGAAAATGTGGCTGATCCGTATCGTTGGTTAGAAGATGATATGAGTGATGAAACGGCTCAATGGGTTAAAACACAAAATAACCTAACCTTTTCATATTTAGAGCAAATACCGTACAGAGATACGTTAAAGCAGCGCCTTGAAAAGTTAATGAACTACGAAAAAATCAGCGCGCCGTTCACCGAAGGTGATTACACCTATTTTTACAAAAATGATGGCCTGCAAAATCAGTACGTTTTATACCGCAGTAAAGACGGCGGCGAGGCTGAGATTTTCTTAGATCCTAATACCTTTAGTGAAGATGGTACCACTTCAATGTCGGGCTTATCATTTTCAGAAGATGGCTCATTGTTAGCATACCAAATATCGGAAGGTGGCAGTGATTGGCGTAAAATCATTGTTATAGACACCGAAACCAAAGAGCAAGTAGAGCAAGCACTGGTTGATGTTAAATTTAGTGGCGTAAGTTGGTTGGCAAATGATGGTTTTTATTATTCAAGCTACGATAAGCCAGAGGGCAGTGAGCTTTCTGCAAAAACTGATCAACATAAAGTGTACTACCATAAATTAGGCCAAGCCCAAAGCGAGGATACGCTAGTATTTGGCGATACCGCTGAGCAAAAACACCGTTATGTAGGCGCCAACGCGACCAAAGATGGCCGTTATTTGTTTATTAGTGCTAGCGTATCGACCTCAGGCAATAAGTTATTTATTAAAGATTTAACTAAGCCAGATAGCGAGTTTGTTACCGTAGTGGGTAATACGGACTCTGATACCAGTGTGATTGATAACGAAGGCAGCAAGCTATTTTTGGTTACTAACTTAAATGCTCCGAATAAAAAAGTAGTGACGGTTGATGCAAGCAACCCGCAACCTGAAAACTGGCAAGACTTTATTCCAGAAACCGAAAACGTACTTAATGTAACGCTTGGCGGAAATACGTTTTTTGCCAACTACATGGTTGATGCTATTTCTAAAGTGAAACAGTACAACAAAAAAGGCGAATTGATCCGCGAAATTAGCTTACCAGGTGTTGGTACAGCGAGTGGCTTTGGCGGTAAAAAAGAGCAAACTACGCTTTATTACTCATTTACTAACTACAAAACACCTGGCACGACTTACAGTTTTGACGTACAAAGTGGTGAGTCTAAAGTATATCGTAAGTCAGGGATTGATTTTAATAGCGACAACTACACCTCTGAGCAAGTATTTTATACCTCTAAAGATGGCACTAAAGTACCGATGATTATTACTTACAAAAGTGATATTAAATTAGACGGTAGCAACCCAACTATTTTATATGGCTATGGTGGCTTTAATATAAGCTTAACACCTCGCTTTAGCTCTACAACAGCGGCTTGGCTTGAGCAAGGCGGCGTATACGCAGTGGCAAACATTCGTGGTGGCGGTGAGTATGGTAAAGAGTGGCATAAAGCGGGTACGCAATTGCAAAAGCAAAACGTATTTGACGACTTTATTGCCGCCGCACAATACTTACAAGATAAAAAATACACCTCTAAAAAGCGCCTAGCACTGCGAGGTGGTTCAAACGGCGGGTTATTAGTCGGTGCCGTAATGACCCAGCGACCTGACTTATTTCAAGTGGCGCTACCTGCGGTAGGTGTACTGGATATGCTGCGTTATCATACTTTTACAGCGGGCGCTGGCTGGGCATACGATTACGGTACTAGCGACCAAAGTAAAGAAATGTTTGATTACTTAAAAGGCTACTCGCCAATTCATAATGTAAAAGCAGGGGTTGAATATCCGGCGACTATGATCACTACAGGCGATCATGATGACCGCGTTGTACCGTCGCATTCATTTAAATTTGCAGCAGAGCTTCAAGCGAACCAAGCGGGCACTAATCCAACGCTTATTCGTATTGAAACCAATGCAGGCCACGGTGCGGGTACGCCAACAAGTAAAATTATTGACCTTTATGCCGACATGTACGGTTTTACGCTTTACAACATGGGCATTAAATCACTTTAATGTGACTTTATAAGCTAACGAAAAGCCGAGTTACTTAAATGACTCGGCTTTTTTTTATGCTCACTACTTTATTGTATGGGAGAGAACAACCGTTGATAAGTTTTATAAGCGTATTCGTCACTCATACCGCTTAAGTAGTCACAAATAATTCGCATGCCTTGATGGTGTTTTTCGGCTTCTAGGTAAAGTGCTTGCGTGGTTTCGGGTAATAACCGCATTGGATCGCTGGCAAATGCGGTAAACAGTTCAATAAGCAGGTTCTGCCCTTTAAATTCTATTTGTTGCATTTGTGGATCGCGTATCAAGCGTTGAAATACAAAATGTTTAAGTATTTGTAATACGTTTTCGTATTGCTGATCTAATTTAGCGGTGTGCTTTAAAATAGGGCATTCAAAGGCATCGTTTTGTATGTCTAAATGAATATGAATAATAAAGGTATTTACTAATTCACCAATGGCATCTTTGCGTTCATGTTCGTGCTTTGAAAATAATCGCTCTGTAAGTGATTTAAGTAGCGTATTTAACCAATCATAGTTGAGTGCTTGTAAGTGCGGCAATGCATGGGCTAACCAATCGTCTAGGCTTAACACATCGGTGGCTATGGCATCTTCAAGGTCGTGTACGGCATAGGCAATGTCATCAGCCAGTTCCATAATGGCACTATCGAGAGATTTATAGCGTGTTTTAGCTCGGTATGAATCTACAATATTTTGGCTGGTTAATAATGCTTTATCGTTTTGACTCAGTGGTTCAATGATCCAATTAAATATAGGTGCATCGTCATTGTAAATACCTTTAGCAGGTCGCCAGTCGTCGGCTTTTATAAACGCGCGTTGTTTATCTACTTTGGGAATGTTGTACCACAACTGATCGATAAAACCAGGGTACTTTATAAACCCTAATAATGTGCGCCTTGTTAAGTTCATGCCATAGCCATTACTATAAGGCTCTAGTTTGGCGACTATTCGTAGCGTTTGTGCGTTACCTTCAAACCCGCCATGATCACGCATCATGTAGTTAAGTGCAATTTCTCCGCCGTGCCCAAAGGGGGGATGGCCGATGTCGTGCGCTAAACATAAGGTTTCGAGTAATCCGGTTGATGGAAAATGTTCAAAACGAGGGTGCTGGGCTTTTAAGTGACGTAATATGCCCGTGCCTATTTGCGATACTTCTAAAGAATGGGTAAGACGTGTGCGATAAAAGTCATTTAAACCAATACCCATTATTTGAGTTTTGGCTTGAAGGCGTCTAAATGCTGCAGCATGAATAATTCGAGAGCGGTCTATTTGCCAAGGAGAGCGGTTATCGTTTGGGCGGTGCTTATATTGTTCAATTATTCTATTTTGCCACTGTTTATCCATGTCACAACCTATCTCTATATCTACGACTTTAACGCTTAGTATATTATAAATAACTCACAATAGGCGTATGAATTTTATTCAGTTGTTCGGTATTCGCGTTTATAAAGTGGCTTAGGTATAATGAGTGTTCGTATGTATGTGACTACACCATACATAACTTAGAGTTTAATTGAGATAATACATGTTAAAAACTATTTTTCAGTTGTTGTTAGCCGCCCTTGTTATTTGGGCACTTACTCATCCATTTATACAAACTGATGAGTTTGTTTCAGATGAACAAACACGTGCTGACGACATTAAAAAAGAAAAGAAGAAAGAAAAACCATTGCACAATGTTAAGTTGCCAAAATTCTCAGAATACACCGATGTAAAAGAGAAAAAGCATGCGTTTTTTAACTTCATTAAGCCCCATGTAGAAGCCGAAAACAAAAAGATTTTACAGCAACGTGCAAACATTGAAATTGCGCGCATGATGCTAGAACACGACGAGCCGTTAAGTAAAAAACAAGCGAGCGATATTAAAAAAATACTTAAATTATACCGCTTACCTGAAACCTTAGACACGCTTACACTAACTCAAGCGCTGCGCCGTGTAGATATTATTCCTAAAGAACTTGCCCTAATGCAAGCTGCTAATGAGTCGGCATGGGGTACCTCACGCTTTGCCCGAATAGGCTTAAACTTTTTTGGCCAATGGTGCTACAAAAAAGGCTGTGGCATGGTGCCAAGAAGACGTAATAATGAAGCCGAGCATGAAGTGGCTGCATTTAAATCGGTTCGCGCTGCTGTAACGTCATATTTTAGAAATATTAATACGCATAATGCCTATAAACAATTACGCAGTATACGTGAAGATTTACGCGCACAGCAAAAGCCAATTAAGGCGACTAAGCTAACCCTTGGGCTGATGTCCTACTCAGAGCGTGGTGAAGCGTATATTGAAGAGCTAAATACGATGATCAATCAAAACCGAGCGTACTTTGATGAATAAACCAGTATTAAAATTAGTTACGACTATAGCGACCTGCTTTTTAGCAATAGCGGCAAATAACACCTATGCTAAAGAGTTTGTTATGTCGTATGACGGTTTTTACGACCGTTTAAAAGTAGTAAACAAAGGCGATTTTCAGTACGCCCGCGTAAACTTTTATATTAGCGATATTGGTACTAACGAAGTATGTAGTATCAAAAGCGGGACTATTTTAACTGAAAAAAATGAGTACCCGCTTAATTACACTGACAAAGCGCAACTGTTATTACCGTATGATAAGCAGCTCGATACTGACAAAGCGGTGATTGTGGTTCAGCCTAAAAATCCGATTCATGATTGTCAGTTAAAGCTCCAAATAGAGGCCAACGAGCTAGAAGGGCTAACCTTTTCAAAGCAATCATTATTAACCATTAATAATGAGCTTGAAGCGCTTTTAACAGACTTGTCGGGCTTTTTTGTTAGCAAACTAATGTGGTTTTTACTGCCTGAGCAAAAAGGGGTGGTTGTTACTTTTAATGCGCCTAAACAATTTGATGATGAGCGCATAACATGCGAAGAATCAGTATGTTATTTTGAAGTAACAGACAGCTGGCAAAACGACACAAAAGTATTGGCTGATATAAACGAGGTAGTTAAAGTAACGCCTTGGATCAGTAAGTAATAAAATTAATTGGTTTGATTATAAAGCGGGGTCAGGTTTGACCCCGCTTTTTTTATTGCTAAATTAAATAATGGCAGAGTGGCTATTCATGAGCGCGCTTTTTTCATCATGAGTAACAACTTTATTTCGGCCCGTTTCTTTAGCAAGGTAAAGGCGTTTATCAGCTTGCAATAGCAGCTCTTGCATATTTAAATCGCGAATAAGTGCGCTACTTACTCCAGCACTAACAGACAGTGCAATACTATTACCGTTAAAATAAAAGGGATATTGATCAATACTTCTGCATAGCTTTTGGGCTAACTGCCTTGCTTGAGTAAGATTTTTTTGATTAAGGAAAATAGCAAACTCTTCTCCGCCAATTCGAGCGGTAATGCCTGCTTCAAAAAACAATTCGTTAATATGTTGTGCAATCCACTTTATTGCTTCGTCGCCAGTTTCATGACCATATCGGTCGTTCACTTGTTTAAAAAGATCGATATCGAGCATAATTAACGACACTCTGCTGTTAAGTGGTGCAGTGTGGGTTATTTTTTTACACAGGCGGAAAAAGCCTCGCCTGTTTAATAATTGTGTGAGCGGATCGTGATTAGCTAAGTTTATTAGTTTTGATTCTTCATTGGCAAAAGCAATAAACGGCAGAA
Source organism: Pseudoalteromonas sp. APC 3250 (assembly GCF_030407915.1). Lineage (NCBI taxonomy): Bacteria > Pseudomonadati > Pseudomonadota > Gammaproteobacteria > Alteromonadales > Pseudoalteromonadaceae > Pseudoalteromonas > Pseudoalteromonas sp. APC 3250. The sequence continues at coordinate 348,782 of NZ_JASDCM010000001.1, read as the reverse complement.
TTAACGCACTGGCTGTGGTTAAAAATAAATGCGAGACCAATAATAGTTGTAACCCTGCGGCTAAGTTCGCCTGACTAATTTGGCTAAAGTAGGGTAAAACAAGGAGTACAACTTGCAACAGCATTACTACACTGTGTAGTGAAAAGCAGGCAATTAGTAGTCGTTGCTGTACTTTAGCAACACTGGGGGTTTTGATCATTAAATAGGCCGCGTAGCTAAATAGTACGGCAGTAATGATACTGGTAATAATTTGTCCCGCATCAATGAGATACACAGCAAGTAGCAATGTGCAACATATAGCACAAGCATAATATAAAGGCGTTAGCTTCACTGCAGGCACCGTACTTTGTGGTATTAACCCTAAAATAAGCAGGAGTGGGGTTAAAATAATAAATAGGTAAGCAAAAAAGTAAGTTAAAAGTGGATAGTCAATCACTCCTCTCAAACCAATCAGGGCAATAGCGGTTATAAACGAGCAGCAGGCAGTAGCAAAAAATAAAAAGCTAGGTTGTTTTTTATATGAATACACTGAAAAAAAGAACACTGCAATAAACAAGTTAAGAATAAAACAGAGGCTAATTAATGTGGGTAAATGAAGCATGTTTTAGTTGCTCTTTTAGCTGAATAAGAAATAACGCTTAACTCATTATTAGGTAGTAACACTAAAATAGCAAGGGAGTAAAAAGTATTAACTTTATACTCCCTTGCTACAAACTTAACCCTTTCAGGTCAGTCGTTAAACTAAACTTTTTAATGCGGCATCGATTTCAGAAAAGTGAAAACGGTAATTATTTTCTAATGCTTTTTTAGGCACCACAAATTGGCCGGTTGTGAGTAGATCTGCCATTTCTCCCATTAAAACATTGAGCACAGCTGCAGGCATGGGCATAAAGGCAGGGCGTGACAATGCTTTACCCAATGATTGGCTAAATTGTTTATTGCTTACCGGATGCGGGGCAGTGGCATTTACAGCACCAGAGATATCTTGATTACGAATCAAAAATAAAATGAGCTGCACCATGTCATCAATGTGGATCCACGACATACCTTGCTCGCCATTGCCAATTGGCCCGCCTAAACAAAGCTTAAATGCAGGCAACATTTTTCCAAGTGCGCCGCCTTTTTTAGCCAGTACAATGCCTGTGCGAAGTAAGCAAACACGAGTATCGTCAGACTCAGCTTTTAATGCAGCGAGTTCCCAATCCCTGCAAAGTTGGTGACTAAATTCATCGTGTGGTTCTGTGTTGTTTTCATCAACTTGGGTTTTACCTTGGCGACCATAATAGCCTATTGCACTGCCTGAAATAAACGTATGTGGCGGTGTATGACACTGATTAATTGCATCGCTTATGGCTTGGGTAATAATAATTCGGCTATCGCGTATTTTTGCTTTTTGTTTATCACTCCAGCGTTTATTAACGATAGGTTCGCCGGCTAAATTAATGACAATATCGACCGTATTAAAATCGACATCGTCTAAGCTGCTAACAGCATTTACTCTGTGGCCTAACAAAACTTTAGCTTTGGTTGGGTTTCTACTTAGTACCGTAATGTCGTGGTGGTGCAACAAGAAAGGGCAAAGGTGCCTACCAATTAAGCCCGTGGCGCCTGTAAAAAATATATGCATTGCAACTCCAAAATTATAAATAAAGCGGGATGTTTAAAATTTATACTCCCCAGCTCAACGATTTGCAAATTTATACGTACTAATCATTATTATGATCACCCATAAATATTTCATTCTATTGGGTTTTGCCTTACACTGAAGCCAAATAACAGCAATAGGATAAGAGTATTGGCAAGTTTAACTGGGGTAAATAAAAGCTTAATTATTTTTGCAGCGTTGGTCATTGTATTGGCGGGCATTAAAGCCGCAAGTGCTATTGTTATTCCGTTTATTTTGGCAGCATTCATCGCCATTATTTGTAGCCCACTCATTAATTTTTTTGCTCGCTACCGTATTCCAAAAGGCATAGCGGTGGTGCTTGTGGTGCTTATTATTATGGGCTTAGGTGTTAGCTTAGGCGGTTTAGTGGGGCAGTCGGTTAATGACTTTTCAAAGCAGTTACCTGAATACAAAGCACAGTTAAAAGAAGAATTTGTATGGCTGGTTGATATGGCCTCGCAATACAATATATTAATTAATAAAGAACAAATTTTGTCTATGTTCGACCCCGGTAAAATGGTTGATGTTGCCACCAATATGTTAACCGGCTTAGGTAGCGTAATGGCCAATATGTTTTTAATTATTTTAACGGTTGTTTTTATGCTGTTTGAAGGGCCCATACTTGGTAAAAAAATACATTTAGCACTAGACGACCCCGATAGTAAAATTAAGCAAATTGACCGCTTTTTAGACTCTATCAACTCTTATTTGGCTATTAAAACCCTAGTAAGTTTAGCCACCGGTGTAATTGCTGGTTTTTACTTATGGATACTCGATGTTGATTACTTTGTACTTTGGGGCGTACTGGCATTTATGCTTAATTACATTCCTAACATTGGTTCAATCATAGCGGCTGTGCCAGCACTGTTACTGGCGCTTATTACTCAAGGTCCTTTAGTGGCAGGCCTCGTTGGTGCGGGTTATTTAACTATAAATACCGTAATGGGTAATATTGTAGAGCCTAAATACATGGGTAAAGGGTTAGGGCTCTCTACGTTAGTGGTATTTTTATCGTTAATATTTTGGGGTTGGCTATTAGGCTCTGTGGGAATGTTGTTATCGGTGCCGTTAACTATGATTGTAAAAATAGCGCTAGAAGCCAGTGACGAAGGGCGTTGGTTAGCTACCATGCTTGGCACAGGTGAAGAAACCGTCATTAAATCAGAAGACTAATACCTTACAAAGGCGTGGCTAAGCACGCCTTTAACATTATTAAGTATTTATTAAATTAGCTAAGGCGCTATCTACAGCGTTTATAGCCCCCTCTAAATAGCCAGCCTCCTGCTTTGCAAACTCACTGCCCACAAAATGCACTTTTAACTGTTTGAGCTGCTCGCTAAGCCCTGAAAAATTAAATTCAGGATGCTGCGATACACCTAGTTGGTCATCCTTGTTGGCCACAAATTCATCCTCAGCCCAATCTTTTATCGTGCAATGAGTGGCAGTATAAGCCTGCTCACCATAAAAATAGCCAAGCTGATCAAGGCAGGCTTGGGTTAATTGCTCGCGAGTTACTTGACTTCGCTGTAAGTAAGGCACGCCAATAAAGCCAAATAGAGCAGGGTGAGCATGATCACTTGCTGACGCATCATGAATTTCTACTAACGGGCCAACACGGCTAAAACATTGCCCAGATAAGTTTTTATCTCGCCAAAAAGCGTGCTCAAAGGTGGCAACAAATTTTGCTTGGCCAGCCATCCACGTCGGCACCGACGTTAAACGCTGAGTTAAAACATTATCAGCCCATAAATGCGGGGTTAAATGCTGGCCGATCATTCTAGGGGGTAACGCAAACAGTAACTGATCGCAAGTAAAGTGCTGCGTACTCCCTTGGTAATTAGCGCTTATATGCCAGCCATCGGAGAGCTTTTTTACTTCGCTAACAGCGTGCTCTAATTTAACGGTGTTTGGGTCAAGCTGCTGATAAAGCGCATTAATAAGCTCGTTCATACCGTTTTGAATTCTAAATAGCTGCATTTCACCCGCCCCTGCAATTTGCTGAGCAGGGGCAGTATGCGATGCTTGATACAACACATCACCTTGGGTGTATTGCTCAAACACAGGGATGTTTAAAGCAGCAACTAACTGTTGAATATTAGGCTGGTGCGGAAATATCCAGGTAGGGCCCAAATCGTGGCCAATGCTGTTGTTAGTCGCTAAAAAGTGAGAGGCAATCCTGCCACCCAAATTGGCTTTGGCCTCTAATAATAAAAACGGAATATTTCGTTTTTTTAGGCTGTAAGCGGCATATAAGCCCGCTAAGCCACCACCAATAATAACCACAGGTTTATGCATTTTAAAATCACTTTAGCTAAGTCAATCTACTAGTAGGTAGTTTGTGGTTTTTATGCAGATTTGTCAAAACGTTTTATGGGCTAAGTGAGTAAGCTTTAGTGTGCACTCATACTCAGGAAAATGAGCGACGCGCGTATAGTATGCTAATTAGCACTGCTTAAAAGAATAAAACTTAATTATAGCAATGTGTTAGGTAATTTGTTAAAACTATATGTAGTAGAAAAAATAAGCGCAGCGCTGGTATAAATATACGAGAGTCACCGACTATAAAATTGTCTGCCATACTTAAACAAAGGAAGGTCTATGAAAAAGGAAATCACAACAACATTTAACGCAGTAGCAACATTCGTGGCACTGCTAGCGATAACTGTCAACGAATTAATATATTATGAACCACACTCTGAATCGAACACCGTTTTTATTGATTTGTTCTTTGAATCTTCGTTGTTTAAATCACTGTTCTTATTTGTAATGCTTATAACAATGATGCTAGTTTTTGCATAAATTTTTCGAAATATATGGAATCGATTGTTTACCGATTTATTTAAACTTCGAGATATTAACTTAAATGAGGCGTATTCGATTACCTCCCTATTAACATTAGTACTTTTCAATTGATGGCTAACAAAAGCTTTAAGCGGATAAAAATGAAAAGCACTTTTTAGCTTAATCATGTATTACCAAACATAGAAGTAGATTATGAAAAATAAGTTTATGGTTATTGTGTGTTCTTTTTTATTAACGCTTTCTTTGAATGCGTTTGCTCAAGAGGATAGCTCAGCAAAAGTAGCCCAGATATTAGGGGATACAATACACGGGACTGATCTAGAAATAGATTTGAGGTTTTTAAAAGGATATAAGCGATCTTATCCTGATTTATCAGAAGATGATGTGCTTGATAAAATGCGAGCAAATAAATTAACGTCAATAATTTGGAAACGAATTATCCAAAAGTTATCTGATGAACATAATTTAGAACCAACAGCCGAAGAAGTAGGAAGTTTTACTGAAGCCATGCATCGTTTAAGCTCAAAGCCATCAGCTGAGACATTAACTTCTGAGATGAAAGAAGCTTCATTTAAGGCAAATAGAGACGTCGTTAAAACTTACAAAATTAGTAAGTATCTTTATGAAACGTATGGAGGCACAGTTATTTTCCAACAGGGAAACCCTCATGAACCTGTAGGAGCCTACCGTAAACTTTTAGAAGAGTATCAAGCCCAAGGGAATTTTAAAATTTATAACCCAAAATATGAAAAAGCTTTCTGGGCGTATTATTTGAGAAAACACCCAATGGTTATTCCAGAGGATAAAGTCGATTTTTCCAAACCATGGTGGGAAAAAGCACAGGTTGAGTAGTGCGTAAAAGCGTATATCAAGCTGTTAAAAAAGCAAAAATATAGTTGACTGTTTTCGTTCCATTTTAACCTATAATTTTTTGTACATTATTATAGCTTGCCCTTGCCTGTGAATTAAATATTTAAAAGGAATTAATTAAATGACAATGAAACAGTTTAAAACAGCGCTAGGCTTTAGCCTGATCTTAGTTACATTTAATAGCTATGCAACATCACTACAGAATCAGAATATTAGCAAATCTTGTGTTAGTGTTGAGAGTGAAAAAGATAAAAAAAGCCGACTACAAAGAGGAGAAGAAAGAGTAGACATTTTTGTCGGTCTGAATTCATTTACTGCTTATGATGAAGGGTTTAGACAAAAGATGAAGAGCGTTCCTGTTAAAGAAATTATGTCATATTCGTTTGCGTCCATGGGCATTATTGCTGCTTCAATGCAAACGGTTTTTCCTGTTTTACAATTAGCGTTGTGCAATGAGGAATATGCAATTAATAATAAGTGTAATTATGAAAGGAATATTCATGGAGGGCGGCTTATTAGTATGGAAACTGAATGGAAAAGTGATACCCAATATACAATGACACAATACGTAACCAATGCTGAAACTGGTGCTAAAAGAATAAAGCTGCTTCTCTCATCTGAACTTCCAAATTACTGGAATGGTAATATGACATTGTTTAACGAGGATGGTTCTAAAGCCGAGGTATCTTGGTCTAGAAGTGATGATGGAACTGAATATTATCAAGGGCGAAGCCTAGGCGGCACCGATATATCAAGTACAACATTTACTGAGTACCCAAATTGCTCTGCAGAGGTAACATATGTCAAAAACGACGTTAAAATTACAGCAAATTGGACATTAGTTGATGAAAAAACAACAGGCAACTTTGTGTATTGTAATCAAAAAGGCTGCCACAATGGGCAGTGGTAAATATTTCAAATTTGATATGAATCTCTGTTTTGTTGTCGTAATTTAAATAATGACGCGATTATTATAATAATATAGCTGGAATGAAAAAATAAAATGAAGTCTTAGGACTGCATTTACCCAAAATATATTTAAAACCCTATCAAAAATATGATACCTAATAACACTGAGATTTGTTCTGGTTTAAGTACAGTCGAGCATTACTGCTATCTTTATTTATTGCTAGCACAAGCCACAAATAAGATAAGTGATAATAAGGGTAAAAACTACAATGACTCAAAATAATAAAATTAACTATATTGAAATTCCTGCACAAAATATTGCAGCTACAAAGGCTTTCTTCAGTACGGTGTTTGGCTGGTCATTTGTAGATTATGGCCCAGAATATTGTAGTTTTACCGCGCAAGGGGTTGATGGTGGTTTCTTTAAATCTGATTTAGTTGTTTCTACTAAAAACGGAAGCCCGTTAATTGTGTTATACAGTAATGACCTTGAAGCGACTCAAAATAAAATTGAAAAAGCTGGAGGCAAAATAATTAAGCCTACATTTTCATTTCCCGGTGGTAGACGATTTCACTTTAGCGATCCTAATGGAAATGAATTTGCGGTATGGTCAGAGTAATCACATTTCAAACTATATAACTACAAAAATGCAGTCTTTAAGGCTGCACTTCCCAAAACACCAATAAACTATTCACTTAATTACCAAGCCACAACATAAATCGCTTCCCTATGAGCTAATTAAAGAGACGTTTTAAGCTGCTGAATAAATTGCTCGGTCATGGCTATTTCACACTCTTTATAAGTTACTACAGCTTGTTGTGCATTAGGTTGTTTTAGCATGTAGCGCCATTGGCAGCTTCTTTGAATGTAGTTGTCTTTAGCGTTAATGCTTAGCTTAAATAATGACAAAATTTGGGTGTTGCCGGTTTCGCTTTCTAATGCAGATAGTTCAAAGGTACGCTTTTGGATCCAGCTATCTTGTTCTTGCTGTACTCTATTTAGTTTGGCATCTAAACATTGTGTATATGCTTTGATTTGTTCGGGTAGGGCGTTTTTTTCAAGTGTGCATTCAAGCGGCGCTGCAACGCTTGGAACAGCCCAAGCAAATAACAGAGCTAGAGTAAAAAAAAGGATATAGTTATTTTTTTTCATGGTAATTAAACTCGAGAATAAATTTTGCGCCGCCCAAACGTTGCGACTGAGAAATAGTTAACAACCCGTGATACGACTTCACCAAGTCAGATACAATCGCCATGCCAACACCATGGCCACTTTCGTAAGTATCAAGGCGAGTACCGCGTTGAAGCAATGACTCGCGTTTGTCTGGTTGAATACCCGGGCCGTCATCACAAATACTAATGCTAAGTGTTTTAGCTTGTGAAACGTCAATACTTACTTGGGAGCGACAGGCTTTGCAGGCATTATCTATTAAGTTACCTAATAACTCCATTAAATCGGTTTTATCGCCTAAAAAGTAATCTTTATCACTCACTTTGCAATTAAATATGATGTCTTTATCGCGATAAACCTTACCCATTGCACTTAAGATAGAGTCGATAACCGGTTTGATGGGGGTTTGCTTTTTCCATGTATCGGAAGCCCCAGTAGCAGCACGTTTTAATTGGTGCTCGATCATCACATTAATTCGGTCGAGTTGTTCTTGTGCGTCGGCATCGTTGGCCAGTGGGCTTGATTTTAATACAGCTAACGGCGTTTTAAGTGCATGTGCTAAATCACTGAGTGAGGCTCTGTAGCGCTCTTTTTGGCGCTGCTGCGACTCTAACAATAGGTTGAGGTCGGCTTTTATTGTTTGTAGCTCAACGGGGTATAAGCCTTTAATTTCTTGAATATCGCCCGATTCAATGGCTTTTATTTCTTTATCTAGGCGCTGCAGCGGCCTTGCACTCCAAATAAAACCAATGGCCATTAACCCTGCAATGGCAATCCCCATTATAAACATCCAATCGACTAAGGTTTGTTTAAACCCGTCCATTAAACGGAGTAGGGCGTCGTTACGTTTTAATAAAATAAAGCGAGCTTGCTCTGATTGGTCAATATTATTAAGAATGACCGTTAAGCTTAACTGCCAATAGGCGGTGTTGTTATAAACCACGCGTCTAAAGTCTGCAGCACCGGCTTTGGGCTCTATATATTGGGGAACAAAGTTAACGTTAACCGCCGACTCAGAATGCCAAATAGGCACATCGTCACGGTAAATCATGGCGTAGGTGTCTGAGTTTAGGTTATTGAGTTCGGGCGTTAAGATAGAGCTGGGCATGATAATACCGCGCTCGGTAAAATCAACCTCGGAGATGAGTGAATACAGGTGCGCTTCGAGGTTTTTTTCGGTGGCATCAACAAGTGACGCGTAATACGCCTTACCTATGGAGTAAAACAAAATAGGTAAGGCGACTAATAAAACAAAGACAAGGATAAATCCTTGCCTTATTTTTAACGAAATTTGCGGTGCTACCACTGGCTTTTAAGCCTGTAACCACGCCCTCGTAGTGTTTCTACTGGGTTAAGCACACCGTCTGGGTCGAGCTTTTTACGTAAACGCAATACAAATACTTCAATGACGTTTGAATCAAGATCGAAATCTTGGTCATAAATATGTTCTGTTAACTCAGACTTTGAAATTACTTTTTGCGGGTTAACCATTAAGTATTCAAGCACTTTATATTCGTATGCGGTTAAGCTTAGCTCTTTGTCGTTTACCCATACTTGTTGTGAACGCGTATGAATTTTAATAGGGCCGGCCGTCATTTCTGGGTTTGCTTTACCTGCACTACGACGAATAAGCGCATTACAGCGAGCAATGAGTTCTTCAACATGAAATGGCTTAGTTAGGTAGTCGTCAGCGCCCGCATCGAGGCCTTCAACTTTGTCTTGCCAGCGATCGCGTGCTGTTAAAATTAAAATAGGGATAGTGATCCCTTGGGCGCGGGCTTTGTTTATAAGCTCTATGCCATCTATTTTAGGCAGGCCTAAATCAACCACTGCCATGTCTAAAGGGTATTCTGTTATATGAAAAAGGCCCGCTTCGCCATCGTGACATAAATCAACACTATAACGCTCTTTTTCTAATGCATTGCGCAGATTGTCTGCCAAATGTAAATCATCTTCTATTACTAAAATTCGCATTGGTTAATCCTTTTTCACTTCGCCAGTTTTTTTGTTTATCTTCAAATCGACGACGTGGCCGTCAGCTTTTAAAATTCGTACTGTATAAAATTGTGTTTCTTCTGAAATTTTTAATGTTGTACCGTCTGTGGTTTGTTTTGCAAGTATTACTGCTTTCTTTTTGCTTATCTCAATTTTATCGGGTGTGCTGTTAGTATTATTTGCATGGGCAACATTAGCCAAACAAAAAATAGCAATTAAATTGAGTGTTAATAATACACGCATTACGAAACTCCTAGAACATACCTGCTTAGCCTAAAAAACTAAGCCACTAAAATTTAATTACTCTATTGGGTATTTAAATTTTTATAAGACAAAGTCTAATTAAAAATGAGTGAACAAACCCTGAATTACTGGTTGCAGTTAAACAGGGGAACTCACGTTAATGTTAAGCAGGGAACACTTTTTTGAATGGTTTAACGATTGAGTTTTCATATACGCCACCCGCAACATAAGGATCATCTGCGGCCCATTCTCTGGCATCTTCTAAAGAGTTAAATTCAGCAATCACTAAAGAGCCAGTAAAGCCCGCATCTTGAGGGTCTTCACTATCAACCGCTGGAAGGGGGCCGGCTGTTAATAGTCGACCTTCGTTTTCTAGCGTTTGTAAACGTGCTAAATGAGCAGGGCGAGCGGCTTTTCTGTGCTCTAAGCTGTTCTGGACGTCCGTTGAATAAATCATATACAACATAAAAATACTCTCAAAACTTGTTAAATTTAATTAACCGCATACTAGCATAGCGTTGATAAATGGTGAATTAAAAGTGTTTATGGCGATGTTTACAGCAAGAATGTTTTTTTACGCGGTAATTGCTTGAAAAGCGTTGTGTAACACTGGTAGAGTCCCTTGGATAAGATAAATAATAACAAGGTTATTACATGAGTGAAAATAGAGAGCACTTTAGCTCCCGCTTAGGATTTATATTAGCAGCGGCGGGTTCTGCTGTGGGCATTGGTAACTTAGTAGGCTTTCCAGTTTCTGCGACTAAGAATGGCGGTGGTGCATTTTTGCTCGTCTATGCTTTGTTCGTCGCATTCATTTGTTTACCCGTCATGATGGCCGAAATGGCTATGGGTCGCCACGCACAAAAAGATCCTCTTGGTGCATACAAGGCGTTAGCCAATAACGACAAAAAATGGAAGTTTGCTGGCTTTTTAGCCGTGTTAACGCCATTTATGATTGCCGTTTTTTACATGGTGATCACGGTGTGGATTTTTGGTTACTTAAGCCAAACCGCATTTGGTAATTTGGATAAGTTGGCAAACCCTGGGCACTTTGATGAGTTTATTAATAGCTACACGGTGTTTGGCTACATGGCACTGGTTGTGGTGATTGTTAACTTAATATTGGTCGGTGGCGTAAAAGATGGCATAGAAAAAGCGGCTAAATTTTTGATGCCGGCGTTATTTGTCATGCTTATTATATTAGTGGGTTACGTACTCACCCTTGATAACGCTATGGCGGGTGTGAAGTACTATATTATTCCTGATTTTAGTAAAATGAATGCCAGTGTTCTTAATGGCGCATTGAGCCAAGCGTTTTTCTCATTGTCGTTAGGTATGGGTATTTTAATTACGTATGCCTCTTACATTTCTAAAAAAGATGACATTGTGGGCAGTGCGAAAATGGTTGCCATTACCGACTCATTAGTTGCCTTTGTAGCAGGCTTAATGGTGTTACCGGCTATTTTTAGCTTTGACCCAAATACCGATCCAACAAAGTTATCTGACTCGTCAGTTTCAATGATTTTTGTGTACTTACCAAAAATCTTATTAGCGTTACAACACGATATTGGCTACTTTGGCGCATCAGCCGTGGCGTTTATTTTCTTTTTGCTGGTATTTTTTGCTGCAATTACATCGTTGGTATCAATTGTCGAAGTGCCGACTGCCACACTCAGCGACCGTAAAGGCATTAGCCGTAAAAAAGCGCTAGGAATACTTACCTTATCAACCGGTGTGTTAACCATTATGTGTATTATGTCGTTTGGTATGATTGACAGCCTCACTACCTTTACTAGCTACGGCAGTGGTAACAAGAGCTTTTTTGATATTGTATATGACGTGTTCTACGACACTATTTTACCACTCAATGGTTTAATGGTGTGTTTGTTTGTAATGTATAAATGGAAGAAAGTTCGTTTAAGTGAAGAGCTAAGACAAGGTTCGCCTAATTATGCGAATAGCTTTATGGAAAAGTACGTTAACTTTTCACTACAAACATTTATCCCAGCGATTTTACTGCTTATTTTTGTAAATACCGTTGCGACCAAGTTTTTTAATATCAGTATTTTTGGTTTTTAATTAAAACTAATTTAATAAAGCCGCGCATGTCGCGGCTTTTTTGTTGCGGTTAGTTAATTCAGTGCACCCGAATCTAAGTAGTCACCAATCCCTAGGGTAAACATCCAAATGCCCCATAAGCTGTGCTCAATAACACAGGCAAAAGTTGAGCGGCTTTGCGCGTAGGTATAGGCAAACAGTAAGCCACCGACAAACGCTAAACTAACAGCTATCCAATTGGCGTAAATAATATGTGCCAATGCAAATACACTGGCGCTAATAATAATGCGCAACCATTTACTGGGCATAATGCGCTTATAGCGATGAAAAAAATACGTTCTAAATATTAACTCTTGCGGGATCACCGACAACAAAGGGTAGAGCAGCAATAGCATCAGCCAATCGGTGAGGTTTTCACGCGGTAAAGTAAACCAGTGTCCTTGGTAGAGTAGGTTATAAAACACCCCTGAAAATAATGCGCCAATAAAGAAAAAGCTAAACATACGGCGCTTCACAGCAGAAAACTGCCCCATACTGGTTAATCTAAAGCGCTTAAAGTGAATGTCGTTTAGTAGCAGCATACAGCACACACTCATTAAAATGATCAGTGCTGGAATAAGCCAGTTAGATAAATACTGGCGAATATTAAAGCCAATTAAAGGCAGGATGATAAAAATAAAGGTAAATTCAAACCAGCGGTATTGATTAGCGTTCACGTTTGCTCACGGTGATTTTTATTTTACCTTAGCAAGCGATTAAGTCATCTTTATGACTATAAAACAGCCAAGCTGATTATATTTAAACCCAATGACTCTCACTAAGGCCCTTAGCCCTTGGTTAAGGTTGACTTACCCCCTTGCAACCCTTAGCCTGCCTGCTTTTATTTTTACATCATTGTATTGCCACGCTAGTTGGCTAAAGCCAGCGCGTGTATTTAGGAGCAAAAAATGAATAAGGCAGAACTTGTTACAGCCATGGCACACACGAGCGAGTTAACAAAAAAAGACGCACAAGCAGCGTTAACCAGCTTACAAAAGGTGATTACCAAATCATTGTCTGAAGGCGATCAGGTACAAATATCTGGTTTTGGCACTTTTACATTAAGTTATTACCCAGCCCGTACAGGTCGTAATCCACAAACCGGCGAAGCAATAGAAATAGAAGGGGCTAATAAAGCCGTATTTAAGCCAGCCAAAGCGTTAAAAGACAGCCTTTAATTGTCAATGCCTGTAAGGGAGTTTTGTTATTCAAACAAAGCATGTACCTTGCAGGCTATTTCCATTTTTGAAAAATGGCTGTGTAGTATCTGCAACCACTGTAAATAATTTACATAGCACTCTCATCTCTTTATATAAAACGCCAATATTATCAATATGTTATTCTTGGTATGTGATATGCAAGCCTCTCTGTGTATCAAAAAATAAGATAAGGAGTATTTAATGAGTAATTTACATAGCAGCACCCGTTTACAAGGTAAAAAAATTGCCATTTTAGCCACCGATGGATTTGAACAAAGCGAGCTACTTTCGCCGCAAAGCGCATTACTAGAGGCGGGCGCCGATATAGAGGTGGTGTCTATTAAAGAAGGGCAGATCACAGGTTGGAATAAAGATAATTGGGGTGAAAAAGTAACCGTTGATAAATTAGCATCAGATGCAAATGCCGCTGACTACGATGCACTTTTATTGCCGGGTGGTTTGTTTAATCCCGATAGCTTACGTCAAAATACAGATGCCAAAGCGTTTGTTGATGGCTTTTTTGGAGCTAAGAAAAACAAACCCGTGGCCGCTATATGTCATGCACCTTGGTTATTAGCTGAAATTAATAAGCTCAGAGATAAAAAAGTGACTTCTTTCCCTAGTATTAAAAGCGATTTAATTAACGCCGGAGCTCATTGGGTAGATCAAGAAGTGTGTGTTGATAACGGCTTAGTCACTAGCCGCAGCCCTGCAGATTTAGATGCATTTAATGCAAAATTTATTGAAGAAATACTCGAAGGTAAGCACCAAGCGCATTAGCTGTGGGCTTTTAAATAGAAAAGGGCATATTACATGCCCTTTTTTATTGATAATGATAAAACACAGCTCGCTATTAAAGCGCAGTAGCGGCTTTCATATCGCTTACAAATGTTTTTAGCTGCGTGGTCATTGCATCTAAATCATCTAAGTTTGCTTCAATAATTTTTACCACAGCAGAGCCCGAAATAGCCCCCGCAGCACCGGCTTTAAGTGCCGCTTTTACATCTTCAGGCGTTGAAATACCAAAGCCTAATAATGCAGGTGCACTGTGGTACTCTTCTAAGCGCGTAACCACATGGGTTGCTGGCATTTGTGCTTTTGTGTCTGTACCTGTTACCCCAGCACGAGAAAGCAAGTAGGTGTAGCCACGGCCGTATGATGCACATTCACGCAGGGTATCGTCACTGGCGTTCGGTGTAGCGATAAAAATCGGGTCTATACCATTGGCCATGGCGGCTTTTCTAAACATTTTAGACTCATGCAATGGCACATCAGCCACTAAAATAGAGTCAACACCCACAGCTTTTGCATCGGTGTAAAACTTTTCTAAGCCACGTTTAAATATTAAGTTTGAATACAATAACAAACCAATTGGAATGTCGGCGTTATATTCACGGATCTCTTTAATAATATCAAAGCAGTCTTGCGTATTAATATGCACGTTTAAGGCACGAATATTGGCTTTTTGAATGACAGGGCCATCGGCAATCGGGTCGGAAAACGGAATACCTAATTCAAGCCCGTCAGCGCCGCCATCAATTAAGCTTTTAATAATTTCGATGCTTTGCGCTTTACCTGGATCGCCAATGGTTACAAACGGAACAAAAGCACCCTGGTTTTGCTCTTTAAGCGCGGCAAACATTTGTCCATAACGGTCAGTTTTTACGTGGCTCATAGTTGACCTTCCTCTGATAATACCTTGTGTACGTGGGCTAAGTCTTTATCGCCACGACCACTTAAATTAATAACAATGATACTGTCTTGCGTTTGCTCTTCTGCATATTCGAGGGCATAGGCTAGCGCATGACTTGATTCAAGCGCAGGAATAATCCCTTCGTGTTTAGCTAATGCTTGAAAGGCATCAAGTGCTTTGGTGTCGGTAATACCGACATATTGAGCACGGCCAGTTTCGTGCAAAAAGGCATGTTGAGGGCCAACTGCGGGGTAATCTAGTCCCGCCGATACAGAGTAAGACTCTTCAATTTGGCCATCTGTATTTTGCATAATATAAGTGTAAGTACCGTGCAAAATACCTTTTGTTCCTTTACAGATAGTTGCGCCATGTTCGTGCGTGTCTAACCCTTTACCTGCAGGTTCAACGCCAATGAGTTTAACGCTTGGCTCATCAATAAAATCGGTAAACATACCAATTGCGTTAGACCCACCGCCTACACACGCAATAACCGCATCAGGCAAACGCCCTTCGGCTTTAAGTACTTGTTGTTTTGCTTCTTCACCAATTATTTTTTGATATTCACGTACAATAGTCGGGAATGGGTGAGGACCCGCGGCAGTACCTAAAAGGTAATGAGCTTCTTGATAATTGGCAGACCAATCACGCAGTGCCTCGTTAACCGCATCTTTTAATGTACCCGAGCCTGCGGTTACCGGAATAACTTCAGCGCCCATTAGCTTCATTCTAAATACATTTGGTTGTTGGCGTTCAACATCTTTTGCACCCATATAAATGCGGCATTTTAGTCCAAGTAACGCACAGGCAAGTGCCGTTGCAACGCCGTGCTGGCCGGCGCCTGTTTCAGCAATCACTTCTTTTTTACCCATACGTTTGGTAAGCAGAGCTTGGCCTAAAACTTGGTTTGTTTTGTGCGCACCACCGTGGAGTAAATCTTCACGCTTTAAGTACAGTTTTACTTTTGGGTTTTTAACTAAGTTACGCGTTAAAGTAAGCGGGGTAGGACGGCCTGCATACTCGTTAAGTAATTTACTTAGTTCTGCCTGAAATTCAGGATCTTTCTGTGCTTTATTAAATTCGTTTTCTAACTGCTTAAGCGCAGGGACAAGCAGTTCGGGTACAAACATACCGCCAAACTCGCCAAAATAAGCTGGATTTTGCATTTTAACCTCAATAATTTCTGATACTTGTAAAAGCATGATGTAGTTTGTTTGCACACTTTTTACCTGGAGACTCTTCAACACCTGAATTTAAATCAAGCCCAAGAGCACCTTGAAAAAGTGCATCGCTAATATTGTCTGGGTTTAAGCCGCCAGCAAGCATAAATGGGGTCGTTGCATCGCGAAGTACCGACCAATCAAATGTTTTGCCTGTGCCGCCAGCCTGTGAATCACTGTGAGTGTCGTATAAATGGCGATCGGCTCCTATAATCGGTTGAGGCAAAGCATCTTTGATGGCCTGTGCTTTCCATATTTCACAATGACGTGGTAGTTCATTACGTAACGATGCAATGTAATGTTCATCTTCTTGGCCATGTAATTGAACAGCAGACAGTTTTAGTTGTTTAGCGTGCTCAGCAACCTCTGCTATGGCGGCATTAACAAACACCCCAACAAATTTTAAAGGGGCACTTTGGCTGATTTCTTTGGCGCAATCTAAATCGACAAAGCGCGGTGATTTTGGATAAAAAATTAATCCGCCATAAAGGGCACCGTTGTCGTAAGCCGCAATGGCATCTTGATTACGGGTTAATCCACAGACTTTGTTTTCGCCTAGGATTACGCGGCGACACGCTTGTAATAAATCAGCCTCAGCCATTAATGAGCTGCCAATTAAGAAACCATTACATAAAGGCGCTAAACGCTTTACATCTTGATGGGTATAAATACCTGACTCTGAAATAACCACTTTATCGTTAGGAATAAGTTTACGTAGTCGTTCTGTGGTGGCTAAGTCGGTGCTTAAATCACGCAAATCTCGATTATTAATTCCAATTATTTGTGCATTTAGTGCCAGCGCACGGTGAACTTCTTCTTCGTTACTTACCTCAGTTAATACTGACATATTTAATGAGTCGGCCACTTCATGCAGTGTTTTGTATTGCTGATTGTCAAGCACAGATAGCATAAGTAAAATAGCGTCGCCGCCATATATACGTGCCATATAAATTTGGTACTCATCAATAAAAAAGTCTTTACAAATAAGCGGCTGTTCTACTTGGCTGCGCACAAATTCAAGGTAATCAAAACTGCCTTGAAAGTACTTTTCGTCAGTTAACACACTCATACAAGTGGCATACTGCTTATACGCTTGGGTGATTTCTGTTAAATCAAAAGGCTGACGAATCAACCCCTTAGAGGGCGACGCTTTTTTGCATTCTAAAATAAACTGAGTACCAGGTGCTGCCAGTGCTTTGTAAAAACTACGCTCAGTCGGTTTGGCTTGGTGTTTAAAGCTCTCTAGTGGGCGTGCAGCCTTACGCTCGATTAGTTCTATTTTTTTATCGGCAATAATTTTGTCTAATACATTAGCCATGACTTACCTCAATAATTGCATTTAATGTGTCCATGGCCTTGCCTGAACGTAATAAAGAGTGTGTTATTTGCGCACCTTGTTTTAACGACTCTGCTTGGCCGGTTAAGTACAGCAATGCGGCCACATTAACAACAATTGCGGCGTTGTGTGCCTCAGTGCCTTTACCTTGTAAAATAGCAAGGCTGGCGTTTGCATTGTATTTTGGGCCTTCACCGGCTAATTGTTCAAGTGAATAGTTTGCAAGGTCAAAATCACTTGGACTGAGTGTGTACTGAGTAATTTTACCATTATTAAGCTCTACAACCTGTGTTGGGCCATGTAAGGCAATTTCGTCAGTACCAGAGCCGTGCACTATCATAGCGCGTTTAGTGCCTAGAGTATTAAGCGTTTGTGCCATTGGCAGACATAAAGACTCATCGTACACGCCGAGTAATTGCACCTCAGGAGCGGCTGGATTAGCCAGTGGCCCAAGAATATTAAAAATGGTTCGGGTTTTTAAACTGGTACGCACGTTCATCGCATGGCGCACCCCGCTGTGGTAGTGCGGTGCAAATAAAAAGGTAAAATTTGTGCTCTCTAAACAACGAGCAGCGACCTCTGGGGTCATATCGATATTGATCCCCAGTGCTTTGAGCAAGTCAGCAGACCCAGAATTACTCGATACACTGCGATTGCCATGTTTTACCATATTAATACCTGCCGCGGCCGCCACAATCGCGGCCGTGGTACTAATATTTATAGTGTTTGAACCATCGCCACCGGTGCCACAGCTATCAGCAAGTAGCGTTTTATTAGTGGTAAAGGCAACGGCATTTTCACGCATTGAAGAGGCAGCACCGGCAATCTCATCGCTTACTTCACCTTTCATTTTAAGGCCAATAAGTAACGCAGAGAGTTCAATGTCGCTCATATTACCTTGCATAATTTGATCAAATAGCGATTTTGCTTGCACGTAACTAAGTGACTGCTTTGTGATGATGTGCTCAATGGCGTGTTGAACATTAAGCGGGCTGTGTAATTGATTAGTCATAATGTTCCTTTTATTTGGCACGTGTTAAATAAGCAACGCTTTGCTGTAGTAGCATTGCGCCATTGGGCGTTAAAATTGACTCTGGGTGGAATTGATAGCCCAGTACATTGTCTTGATGATGATAAATAGCCATTGGTATATCTTGGTATTTGGCAATAACGGCTAAGTTATCAGGTACTTTTGTTGCCATTAAAGAATGATAACGTGCCACTGGCATGGTGCTTCCCATACCGTAAAATACAGGGTGATCATTTAAATTTATAATTGATGACTTACCATGTACGGTTTCACCAGCGTGACCGATTACTCCGCCATAGCTTTGTGTTAGCGCTTGTTGGCCTAAACAAATACCTAGCATTGGAAATTGCCCCTTACACAGGTTAATTAACTCCATAAGGCAGCCTGCATCGCTAGGTGCACCAGGGCCTGGTGATAATACCAGCAGTACTTGTCCACGCTCTGCCTGCATTTTTTCGAATATGATCTCTGCGCTAATGTTGTTTCGGTAAACTACTAACTCAGCACCTAGCATTGTTAGCTCATCAACAAGGTTGTAGCTAAATGAGTCAAAGTTATCTAAAAAGTAAATTTTAATAGGGTGTGCTTCACTCATTTTATACTGCCTTATACGTCGATTTAATCGCGGTGATCACCGCTTGGGCTTTAGCGCGCGTTTCGTTTGCCTCTGACATTGGATCTGAATCGAATACAACCCCAGCACCAGCCTGCACATAAGCAATATTATTTTTAACAAAGGCGGCACGAATAACAATACAGCTGTCCATGGCACCGTCACCAGTTAAATAACCAACCGCGCCACCATAGCTACCGCGACGTTTGCCTTCAGTTTTGCGCACTAATTCTGCCGCACGCACTTTGGGTGCCCCCACTAAGGTACCCATATTCATACAGGCTTGATAAGCATGCAGGGCATCTAGTTCGGGTTTTAATTTCCCCACCACGCGTGATACTAAATGCATTACTTGTGAATAACGGTCTACTTTTAATAGCTCTTTGGCATGGCGAGTACCAGGCACGCTAATACGAGCAACGTCGTTACGTGCTAAATCAACCAGCATTAAGTGCTCGGCACGTTCTTTTTGATCGTTTCTGAGCTCAAGTTCAATACGGCTATCTAAATCGGGATTAATTTGTCCATTTGCAAACTTACCCCGTGGACGAGTACCTGCAATCGGATAAACCTCAACTTGTTGAGACTTCACCTCATACTTAAGCGCAGACTCTGGTGAAGCGCCAAATAATGAGAAATCTTCATCACGCATGTAAAACATGTACGGGCTTGGGTTTTGCTTTTTAAGCTGGCTATAAGCATGTAATGAGTCAGGGCACGGCAATGAGAAAGTACGAGAGGGCACCACTTGAAAAATATCGCCATCAACTATGTGTTGCTTAAGTTTAATCACTTGTTGGCAATATTGCTCATCACTAATATCAACATTTACAGGGCAGTCACCTGTTTGGCTTAGGGCACTAAAGTCTGCGGCGTGGTCGCACAATGTATTAAGGCGCTCTAATTGTTTGCCCACTTCAAAACAATTAGCGTGAACATCAGGGCCATTAAACACATTACCAATTAACTCGGTTGTTTGTTTTTGGTGATCAATAACAACCAGTGTTTCGGCTAAATAAAATACGTAGTCAGGGCAGGTGTTTTCACCGTCAGGCACATCGGATAGTTGTTCAAAGTTAGCCACCATGTCGTAGGCAAATACGCCGCCTAAAAACACTGAGAACGGATTGTCAGTGGTGCTTCTAATACTATTTAAACAAGTGCGTAGTGCACTAAAAGCGTTATCTGCAATCAGTTTGCTAGCTTGGTCAATGGTGTCATCGACTGGGTGATACTCAAGTGTGAGTGTGGTATCGGTTAACTGTGAAGCGCAGTTTTGTACATTAGCCTGCAAATAGTTAAGTAGTTGTTGGCCGTTGTTTGATTGTGCACTGATGCTCACTTGGTTGCCTTGGCAAACAATACGCAATGCACAATCAACTAGTATTAAGCTTTTTACGCTATCTTTTGAATCTATTTCTGCAGATTCAAGCAATAGTGAGTTAGGTTTATCAAGTGCCGCATACAAGGCAAGTGGGCTACTTATGTAGTCTCGTACTTGCGTTATGCTGGTCACTTCACCTGGTGTTGTTGTTATATGACTAAAAATCAAACCTCATCCCCTAAAAAAATAAAACCCCGCAATGCTAAGCAGTGCGGGGTTTGAATAACGATGTCTAAATTATAGATAGACCATTACCGTCCCGCTATGCCAGGCGCCACCACCAATGATGTGTAAGAGTGTTTACGTTATTCATGTTTTTAATTCCTGTTAATCTTGTATTGCAAAATTTAGTGATAAAAAAACCCGCATGGTAGCGGGTTAGAATTTTTTGTTTAGACACGACAATTCATCACCCTTTGTTTTAAGAGTGCCACCACCAGATGATGTTTTGAATTGTATTTTTCATTGTTATTTATTCTTTAATGTCTAAAAGTGGCTACAGTAAAACGTATCAACTGCTTTTGTGTCAAGTGTTTATTTAAAACAATTTCGTTAAAAAACTTGTTATACTGTGTGAAACAGCATTAAACCATTAATTAAAGTAGTTTTCATTTGATAAAATACGACTTACATAGCCATACAACACACTCAGACGGACATTTAACCGTTGAGGAACTATTAGCGCGAGCAGTCGATAAAAACATTGATGTATTTGCCATTACCGATCACGATACTGTGGCCGCAATTGAGCCTGCGCAGGCTTTTATCAAACGTGAAAACTTGCCGCTTAAACTGATTAATGGGGTTGAAATATCAACCAAATGGGAGAGTTTTGAAATACATATTGTTGGGCTTAACATTGATACCAATGATAGCACTTTGCATACATTACTTAGCGAGCAACAGCAAAAGCGCGAAACCCGTGCAATTGAAATAGGCCATCGATTAACTAAAAATGGCTTTGAGGGTATTTATCAACAAGCCCGCGATCTGGCTGAAAATGCGCAAATTACTCGCGCTCACTTTGCCAGAGCTTTAATTGAGCGAGGTGTGGCTAAAAACTTTCCTGGGGTATTTAAAAAGTACTTAGGGCGAGGAAAAACCGGTTACGTACCGAGTAACTGGTGTGATATGCAAACGGCAATTTCAGCGATTCATGCCGCCGGTGGGGTGGCTGTTTTGGCGCACCCAACTAGCTATAAAATGTCGAATAAATGGTTGCGTAAACTACTCGTAGAGTTTAAATCAGTGGGCGGTGATGCAATGGAAGTTGCCCAACCGCAACAGGCCCCGAGTGAGCGTCAGTTTTTAGGCTTATTGAGTCAAGAATACGAGCTACTTTGCTCTCAAGGCTCTGATTTTCATTTTCCGACTAGTTATTTAGAACTTGGAAAAAATTTATACTTACCTAAAGATTGCCAAGGGGTTTGGCAAACATGGGAAAAGCACGAAGGAGTTGCATTATGAGTCAATTATTTCATATACATCCAGATAATCCACAGCCTAGATTAATTTCTCAAGCTGTTGATATTATTAAACAAGGCGGCGTAGTTGTGTATCCTACAGATTCAGGATACGCGATAGGCTGTAATTTAGGTAATAAGCAAGCTAAAGAGCGCATTGAACGTATTCGTGGTATTGAAAAACATCACAATTTTACTTTGGTATGCCGTGATTTATCTGAGCTGTCTACTTATGCGCGTGTTGATAACCAAATGTTTAGGCTTATTAAAAATAATACCCCAGGGCCTTACACGTTTATTTTTAAAGGTACAAAAGAAGTGCCTAAGCGGTTATTAAACGACAAGAAAAAAACCATAGGCATACGTGTTATAGAGCACCCAATAGCGTGTGCTTTATTAGCTGAGCTGGGTGAGCCCTTAATGTCGTGCTCACTTATTTTACCGGGCGAAGAGTTTACTCAAGCTGATCCCGATGACATTTTAGAGCGCCTTGATAAACATGTGGATTTAATTATTCATGGTGGGTATTTACCTGAGCAGGCGACCACAGTGATTGATTTATCAGAAGATGATATTCAAATTCTTCGTGTTGGTTGCGGTGATACAACGCCATTTGAATAACAATGAAACAGTCTGAGACGCTATCATCAACGCCAACACCTGATATGCCAGTGCAGCAAAAGCTCCCTCTGGCTTTTTTACATGGTAAAGCCGTTGTTGATAAACCCGAAGATTTATATATCCCGCCTGATGCCCTTGAAGTTATTTTAGAAACCTTTGAAGGGCCTTTGGATCTGCTGCTTTATTTAATCAAAAAACATAAGCTAGATGTTCTTGAGTTGTCTATTTTTAGCATTACTGAGCAGTATGTAAAATATGTAGAAATGATGAGCGAGTTCCAGCTAGAACTCGCGGGTGAATATTTAGTAATGGCGGCATTGCTGGCACAAATTAAATCTAGGCTGTTACTGCCTGTTCATGAAGAGTTAGAAGAAGAAGATGATCCCCGCGCCGAGCTTATAAAACGTCTACAAGAGTACGAACAATTTAAAAAAGCGTCCGAAAATATAGACAGCCTACCTCGTGTTGGCCGCGATATCTTTATAGCGCAGGCAAGCGTGCCAGAACTAGCAGAAAAAAACCAGCCATTACCTGAACTGGCAATCAAAGATTTATTGTTAGCGCTAAGCGATGTCATGGCGCGTGCAAAAACATTCGAGCATCATTTAATTAGCGCTGAAACCCTTTCAACGCGTGAGCGCATGAGCTTGATTTTAAATACCTTATCCCAATCAAAAGCGCCTGTTGCGTTTACTCAATTATTTACCTTTGAAGAGGGACGCAGTGGGGTTGTTGTTAGTTTTATCGCTATGTTAGAACTAATAAAAGAGGGCCTGATTGCCTGCTTACAGGTTGAACCTGATAGCCAAATATACGTGTCTCTTAACGAGTCAGCTGCTAGCTAATCCCTTCTCAACGTCATTTACAATTATATTAACCTTATACATTTTACTGTGCGTATACGCACGATGAGTGTTTGCATAAGCTATTTTAATCACCACTTAATCATTATATCGTAGTGTTATTACTAAATAAGAGATTGGCAGTAGGGAATGTTTAAAAACTCAAAAACCAGCTATGGCGTGGTGGCTATATTTTTACACTGGCTAATGGCGCTGACCGTGTTTGGTCTGTTTGGTTTAGGTTTATATATGGTTGAGCTGACTTATTATGATAGTTGGTATAAAGGATCATTAGACCTACACAAAAGCATTGGCCTTAGCTTAGCAGCGGTTTTTGTTTTTAGGCTGTTATGGCGACACTTTAGTGTTAAACCCAGTCCGATTGGCAGTAACAAGCAGTTAAATCAATTAGCCCAAACAGCACATATTTTAATGTATCTGTTTTTACTGATCATTATGGTGTCAGGGTATTTAATTTCGACGGCTGATGGACGACCCATAGAAGTATTTGGCTTTTTTTATGTAAAAGCTATCGACTTTGCGTTTGATTCTCAGGCTGATATAGCCGGGCAAATCCATTTCTATAGCGCATGCTTATTAATTGGATTTGTAGTATTGCACGTGTTAGGTGCGCTAAAACATCACTTTATCGATAAAGATAAAACATTAATTAGAATGATCACATTACAAAAGGATGATTAAAATGAAAAAATTATTTTTAACTTCAGCGTTATCAGCAGCGATGTTTATGACAGCGACCACTGCGAATGCCGCAGATTATGTTATTGACACAAAAGGTGCGCATGCTTTTGTAAACTTTAAGATTAAACATTTAGGCTACAGCTGGCTGCATGGGCGTTTTAATACCTTTGATGGCAAATTTAACTACGATGCTAAAAATCCAAATGCGTCTCAAATTAGTGTAAATATTGATACGGCAAGCCTAGATTCAAATCACGCAGAACGTGATAAACACTTACGTGGTAGTGACTTTTTAAACGTAAGCAAATACCCACAGGCAAGCTTTAAGAGTACAGCGATTAAGTTTGACGAAGACGGTGAAGAAGCCACAGTAACCGGTGACTTTACTCTACACGGTGTTACGAAGACAATTACCTTTGAAATAGATAAAATTGGTGAAGGTAAAGATCCATGGGGTGATTACCGTGTTGGTTTTGAAGGAGAAACTAGCTTAAAACTGGCCGACTACGGTATTGACTATAACTTAGGCCCAGCATCTACCCATGTTGATATTGGTTTATTTATTGAAGGTATTCGCCAGTAAGACTATTTTAAAAAAGCTAAGCGCTAATTAGTAATACGCTTAGCTTTTTATTATTGTAAATGTGCTTCTAATTTGGGTTTTAAATGACTTGGTAACCACCGAGTTAATATCTGTTTATAGTTTTCAGTCTGCTTAATCAGTTTGAGTTGTTGATTAAGCGTAGCAATATCCTCTGCACCTTGCTCGTTTTTAGTACAGCCAATGTAACCGTAACTTATTTCTGGTGCTTCAGTGAGCATCCGCTGGGTTAAATTATCAGTAAACCCCATTGTTTTTGCTAAATAATAATGTTCACTTGGGTAACCTAATAAAATATCAATTCTTTTAAGGTTAAGCATATATGTTAACGTACTGAGGGTATCGCGGGTTGGTCGAATGACCAGATTTATACCGGGTGTGGTGTTGATTATTTTATCAATTTCACTGCCATAGGAGCGATTCATAGATACACCTAAGGTAAGCTTTTTATTAACTAATAAATTGGTTAATGACACCGGTTTAGCGTCTTCAATATCAAGCGCACTACTTAGCTTGGTATGCATGGCAATTGATGGCGAAAGCCCTGCTGTAGAGCTTTGATGTGTGAAATAAACACGCTCTTCGCGGTATTTATTCCTATAGAGCGACAAAGCACAGGCATTAGACTGCAGGTTTGCGAGTTCCTGAATCACTTTACCTGAGGGGATGATCACTCTTTCAAAGGTAATATGCGGCAGCTGCTGTTCTAAAAGCGAAATAATACTTTCGTCACGACCTTGGGATTTGTTCGGCCCGCTTATAATGTAGTAGGGCGCAAAATCATGTGTTAACCATTTTATTGTTCTGGCATTACACTTTGTGCTTAAAAATACACAGACTAACAGTATTAACCACGAAAACCGCATTGGCACTACAACGAATAAATAAACAAGGATTTAAGTGTAGTCAATAATACACCAAAAAGTAAAATGCCAGCTTCACGCTGGCATTTAGATTTATTTATAAGTGTTTAACTTATCAATAATAATTAGCTGGCTTTGAGCCACTTTACAAATTGACGTGCATCACTTGCTTTTTGAAACAATGCATTTTTCAAACCTTGTGTATCGCTAAAGATTACACGATGTTTGTTAACCGAAATTGATTGCACTGGATGTGCTATTTGGATCATAGATCCGTTATATTGGTATGACATAATAAAACTCACTTTATTTTTGTTATTTATTCTGGGCTTTTTCTTAAAGCACATTACAGATGATAAATAATCTAATTGTGTTTAGCTTCATTACAGTGTTGACGATCTTTATGACACTTTTACGATGATATTAAAAATAAATCATCAAGGTATTAATAGGGGTTCTCGCCGTACAATAACTTAGCTTTTGAATATACGTTTTGCGGGGCTTACTGGATCAGGGTAAAGAGGTTAACCGCTAGGGCTTTTTATAGCCAAGCAGCGATACTACTTCACAACATTTTACTTTGCAAGCAATTTATTAAAATACTTTGAATCGAGTGGAATTCACATATAGCCATAAATATTAATTCGCAAAGGTCAACAGACCCTAATATATCTGACTATACTCAGTTTTTAACTGAGGGGGTCAAATGAGCTCACTATCTACGCCATATCAACATTTTTTATCTAATCCAATAGCAAAGCCGCCTTGTCGTATGCACAATGCGAATATGTATGGTTTTTTTGCTGAGATAGAATTAGCTAAATCACAAAGATATATTGATTCAACGCTAAACGTAGGCGTTAAAGGGAATATTCGTTTTAAAATACTTGGCGAGTTTGCACTTATTACATTTACAGATATTGAAAAAATAGCCTCAATGACACCGCCTTTCGATCAGCATGGTTGGATGCAAGAAACAGATATTATCATCTGGTTGCCTGTCGCTAAAGTTGAAGATGAGGATATAACCTACCTATATTGGTATCCTGCATTTATCTGCGTTAATAACATTTATGCACTCATAAATGGTCGCGAAACGTGGGGCTATAATAAATATTTATGTGATTACATTATGCCCGAGTGTGTAACTGAGCTTTCGAATTTTTCACTATCTTTAGAATGCTTTGATCATTTTTCGCCTGAATCAAAGCTGCAAATGCATGAGTTATTTACAATTACAATAAACTCTCAGGGGCACGAAAATGACTTTTTCTCTGTCCTAGATGATTTTGGCGAGCAAGTAGCAAATTTGTTTTCTCGTAAACATTTAGGCATTGATTTGTCATTATTAAAGCAGCTATTGAATGGGTTTGTTAATCCACAAATGGATCAAATATTGTTTAAGCAATTTCCCGATGGCAGTAGTGATTCAGCGGTATACCAAAGCGTAATGCACTCACCCTCTATGATTAAAAAAATACATCGCTTTAAATTTCTGAAACCTGAGTTTACGTTACATCTTAATAAATTAGATAGTTTCCCCCTTGCCGATATGTTTGGTCTGAAGTTAGGTAGTCAAGCGCTGCACTTACCATTTTATGTTCAAATGGATTTTGACCAGTTAGCCGCAACTAAAATTTAAATTACTTAGAAGGATTTATCATGGGCCAAGAAAAAATTGTGATAATTGGTGGCGGTGTATCGGCTATGACTGCTGCACTGTATTTAACCGAGCAGCGTGATTGGCAACAGCATCGAACTATTACTGTATACCAACAAGGTTGGCGTTTGGGTGGTAAAGGCGCAAGTGGCCGTAATGCGGCTCGTGGGCAGCGTATTGAAGAGCATGGCTTGCATGTATGGTTTGGTGCTTATGTAAATAGCTTTAAAACTATAGAAACGGTTTACACTAAGTTACAACGCCCAGTCGATTCACCTTTATCTACATGGCAGCAAGCTTTAAAGCCGCATAGTTTTATAGCACTAGAAGAATATATTAATGATCAATGGCCAACATGGCCAATAGATTTCCCCTTATTACCTGGAAATCCTGCGGAGGGTAGTTTGGATATTACGCCATGGGACTTTATTAAAATGACCCTAGCTTGGCTAAAAAAGTGGATACTGGATTTACAATTAGCCGCAAAAAAAGCCAATAAAAATATAAAACTGAGCACAAAAAAATCTCGTGATCAGTCTTTATTACGCCATTTACATCAACAAATAGCGGACTTGGTTGATGATACAGAGGAAACTTGGCAACACTTTGCTGATGATATAAAACAATACTCAAGTGAAATAGCCTCTACTCCCAGCTTATTAATAAGTAAATTAAATCAGTTTGCTCACGCTGACAATACATTAAAACCCCAAGTACAAGAGAAAAAAGATGGCCTTGTCATTTGGTATATAGTTAGAAAACTAAAGCGTTGGCTAAATAGCGAAATGATTGAGTTATTAGACAATAATGCGCAGCTTAGACGATTATATATTTGTGCAGACCTTGCTATTGCAATGTTGGTTGGCCTGGTCAAAGACAAAGTATATCGAGATGGGTTTGGGGTAATAAACAAATTTGATTTTAGACAGTGGCTGATAAGAAATGGGGCAAATGAGCAGTACAGTGCTAACTCTGCGCCAATACGGGGATTTTATGATTTAGTATTTGCTTACGCTGATGGAGACATCAGTAAGCCTAATGTTGAAGCCGGTGTTGCATCACTAGCTATGTTACGTATTGCGCTGTGTTATCGCGGTGGCGTCATGTGGAAAATGCAAGCGGGGATGGGCGATGTCATTTTTGCTCCACTGTATGAGCTACTAAAAAAAAGAGGGGTTAAGTTTGAATATTTCCATCAATTGAAAAACCTGGAACCCAGCCTAAATGAGCAGGGTGAACGTTTTGTTGAGATAATTAAGTTACAGCAACAAGTTACTTTGAAATCAGGCGCTGAATATCAACCACTTGTTGATGTGAAAAAACTACCTTGTTGGCCAAGTGAGCCGCTTTATGCGCAAATTAATAGTGAACAAGCTGCACTATTAAAACAGCATAATATTAATTTAGAATCTTTTTGGTCTAACTGGCCAGCTCAATATGAAAATCATTTTGGGCAGCCCCTACCAATAAAAAAATTACGCTACAAAGATGACTTTGACAGGATTATTCTTGGCGTATCTGTTGCTTCACTTGAACATGTATGTCCTTCTTTACTTGCATTGGATACAAATTTTGCAGCTCAAGCAAAGCAAGTTAAAACGGTGGCAACGCAGGCAGCCCAATTGTGGCTTAGTAAGACTGACGAGCAATTAGGTTGGCAATATAGGCCACCTAGCAAAGAAGGCCCCATTCTCAGTAGCTTTAGCGAACCATTTGATACATGGGCGGCGATGATGAATTTAATCGACAAAGAGCAATGGCCTATCGATTGTCCTCCTAAAAACATTGCTTACTTTTGCAGTGTTTTTCCTTGTGACTATTACCCGCCACAAAGTGAACATCAATTTGTTTTTCAAGCAAAATCGCAAGTAAAAGCTAATCTTAAAGGTATGCTAGAAAATAACATACAGGCTATTTGGCCATTAGCGTATCAAAATAATCAATTTGACTGGTCTGTTTTGCATGGCTCTCAGTTATCAGGGGATGAACGATTAAATGCTCAATACTGGCGAGTAAATGTGGATCCCAGTGAGCGCTATGTTTTGTCAGTTGCGGGCTCAAGTCAATATCGTCTGGCAACTGATGAAACACAATTTACCAATCTTTTTATTACCGGTGACTGGATAAAAACAGGCGTTAATGCCGGTTGTGTTGAAGCGGCTGTCATGGCTGGTATGCAAACAGCAAGAGCAATGGTGGGTTACCCACAACACATTAGTGGCGAAGATGCATTTGCAGCCCTCAAACATTAAAATATTATTCATATAACCGTATTATCGATTGATTAGTATATAATTAAACATGCTGTTTACATTTGTCTAGCGTAAAGGTCACAAGAAATGAAAAATAAAGGCAAGCTTCTCAATAAGAAAATAGGGTTGATATGCTTACCAGGCTTTTTACTGCCACTGCAGGCGAAAGTACTTGTAGATGATGAAAGTGCGAATGCGCGTAATATGGAAATCATAGAAGTTTATGCGCAAAAAAGAGCGCAAAAAATTGAAGAAGTTGGCATTTCTGTAAGCACCATTAAAGGTAATGATCTTCAAGTACAACACGTTAAAGATTCGACAGAGTTGTCTGTATTTGCTCCTAATCTAAAAATTAGTCAAAACGCAGCGGAAGGCACACCGCCAGCGGTTAACATTCGTGGTGTAGGGCTAGTTGATTACAATACGGCGAATACATCCCCTGTGGCGATGTATGTTGATGACATTGCTGTTGGCTCTGCAAGTAACCAAATTGTTAATTTATTTGATATTGAACAAATTGATATTTTGCGTGGTCCTCAAGGCACTTTATTTGGTCGCAACTCTACAGGGGGCGCTATTTTAATCCGCTCTAAACGCCCTGAGTTTGAACAAAGTGGTTATTTAAGCACTGGCATTGCTAATAACAATGCGACCAGTGTTGATGCTATGTTTAATTCAGCAATTAGTGAAAACACTGCCGTTCGTATAGCGCTTAATCATCAAGATTATGATTATTCCACTAACAATATTTTTGCCGACTCACCGAAAGCTGGCATGCGACAAACGAATGGCCGAGTTTCCTTTTTAGCTGATTTTGACACGGTACAGCTATTGATAAAAGGGCATATTGCCGATTGGGATGGCATAGTACAGCCGGTTGGCAGTATTGGAATTGTTGCTAATCCACTAACAGGAGAGCGATGCTCGCCAGCACAAGCGGGTTCAACCAGCTGTTTTGATAATTTTGGCTTTAATGATGCCAGTGATGATTTTTATACAGTCAGCGTAAATAATAATTCGCCTCATAAAACAGATGGTAAGGGCATTAGCGCCCATGCTAATTGGCAATTAGACACACACAATGAGCTTGTTTTTTTAAGCAGTTATAACAAATTAAAACGGGACCATGCTTTTAATTGTGATGGCTCTCCCGCACAGTTATGTGAGGGCAACTTAGGGTTAAATACTGATTTGGTGACGCAAGAATTGCGATTGCAATCTCAGTTGGGTGAGCATTTTTTAACGACGGGAATATATTATGCTGATGAGTCTATTGTTCAAGATAATGTAAATGATATTTTACGGGACTATCGGGGAATTTTAGCGACAGATTTAACCGCTACTTTTTTTTATAATAATAAAATAAACACAAAGAGTATGGCTGCGTTTACGCAATTCGATTATCAATTAAACCAAGATTGGTTGATCACTGCAGGGCTTCGTTACTCTTATGAATCGTTAGACTACGACTCAGTATCTCAGCTTAACGTTGTTATAGATGCTAACGATTTAACAGGAGTTAGGGTTCCATTTTATCGTGTTCAAGGAGAGCAGTCAGATGATGGCATTTCTGGGCAGTTAGGAGTGAACTTTAAAGTCGATGATTCAACTTACGCCTATTATCGTTTTGCTAATGGCGCCAAAAGCGGAGGCTATAACGGTGGCTTTTTATCATCGGTTGAACAAGCCCAACTCGCTGACTATCAAAAAGAGCGGTTAAACTCACATGAAATCGGATCAAAGTCCTGGTGGCCACAGCAGGGTATTCGATTTAACTGGGCTGCATTTTATTATGATTATAATGATCAACAAGTCTTTATGAATCAGCCTTCAACATCTGAGCAGAGCCCGCCAATTCAATTATTAGAAAATGTGGCTGACTCCATTATTTACGGCTTAGAAGCTGATCTTGAGTATTGGCTGACCGATAATTTGAATGTTAAGTTTGCTATGGGTTATATACCTCATGCAGAGTTTGAAGAATATGTTGATCCACTAGGGAATGCGTTAACTGATAATCGTTTGCCGTTTACCTCAAAATGGAATCTCAGTGCGGGTATTGAATACACTTTTGAGGTGGCTAATCACCCGCTAACTACTCAATTATTAGTTGATTATCAATCCGATTACTATTTTGATCAGAATCAAAACCCCTATGCGATGCAAGACAGCTATAGTATTTTTAACGCCAATATACACTATCAACACGATAACTGGGGGGTTGCCATTTGGGGTAAAAACCTGTTTGGTACTCAATACAGTCACTTAAAATTTGATTTAAGTTCTTTTCTTGGCATGCTTGAAGATTTTAAGGGTGAAGGCCGGCGTTTTGGCTTGGATATTAGTTATCAGTTTTAATTTAAGGTGCAAAGTATGCCAATAAAGGCAGCTCTAAAGCTATTTATATATTGTGTATTTATATGCTTTAGCAATTTAGCAGTGGCAAATGCACTTGAGCCTTTTGCTTATACTTTGAAACAACAAGATACTGATTTGCTTAATCAAGGCAGTGTATTTCAAGTCACTGATGGCGCTTTTCCCCGAGATCATAGCGATATAGAAACGTGGCTTGAAAAAAAGCAACCACAATCGAGAACATCGTTTTTTGGTGGTAGTTTTTGGTTTGTGATTAAGCTGGAAAACAAAACTGATTTAAATGAACTTGTGTTATATCCCTATAACACGCTGCTTTCAAAAATTGAGACGCGTATTTATGATATGTCGGATTTTGATGAGCCAATAAATCGTTATACAACGGGTGGCATTTACCCTAATGAGTTTGCATTTCATTATGGTAATAGAATCGAGCTGACGCCTAATCGGCCCTACATATTAATTGCAAAATTTCAAAGTGAATACTTTTACACCCCACCTAAATTAGTGCTTTCACCTTATGATGATTTTTTTGTGAAAAAAACATCAGATAACATGATTATGCTACTGTGCTTCGGGGTTGGTATTGCATTAGGTTTATATAATTTTCTTATTTACTTGGGTGATAGAGATAAAACCCATTTGTATTACGCTCTGTTTACCGCGTGCTGGGTATTAGCTTGGAGTCAGTTTTTTCATATACCAGATCAAATTTTTGGTTTTTACAACGCCCATTTTCATTGGCTAGGTTTTACCTTAATTCCCATCACAAATATCTTATTTTTTAACAGCTTACTTAAATTAAAGGAAACGTCTCCTCAATTATCACGGTTTTCAATTTATTTGGGCATTATTGCTACCGCAGGTACTCCATTTGCAATCATTTGGCCAGGTTTTGGCTTTATATGGGCTACTTTAGTAACGGGGGCTACTTTGTGCCTGGGTATGATTGTTGGTATACGAAGTTGGTTAAGTGGCTTTAAGCCCGCTCGCTATTTTGTTTTAGCGTATTTGGCGATGGCCATTCCTAATATGGTCGGCAATTTAACTAATTTAGGGCTAATTGAACCTATAAAGATGGATCTCTATTTACTTGGGCTCATTGGTACCGCACTCGATGCAGTGCTACTTGCTTTTGCCGTGGCAAATAAATTTAGCATTTTACACCATGAGAATGTTGAGTTGACTAAAAATTTAGAACACAAAGTACAGTTGCGTACTCAAGAGTTACAACAATTAGCTGAAGAACTTCGTGATGCAAGTGAAGCTAAAAGTCGATTTTTAGCCAATATGAGCCACGAAATTCGCACCCCAATGACATCAATCATTGGTTATGCTGATGGTATTATTTTAGGTGATATACAGCCTCATGAGAGAAACCATGGCATTCGGGTGATTTTGCAAAATAGTCGTCATGTTCTTGGCTTAATTAATGACATTTTGGATATGTCAAAAATTGAGGCTAACCGTCTAGAGATAGAGCTAGTTGAAACGGACTTGTTTGCCACTATTGCTGAAATCGAATCGTTATTAGGAAAACAAATTCGTGATAAAGGCTTAAAATTTAAAGTTGATTATCAATTTCCGCTACCTGATTGGATAGTCTCAGATCCAACTCGATTGAGACAAATATTATTAAATTTAGCAAGCAATGCGCTTAAATTTACCAGCCAAGGTTATATAAAGCTAACGGTTAGCTGTAATAAAAAACAACTAATTATTAAAGTGAAAGATACGGGAATAGGTATGACCGACAGTGAGCAAAAAGATCTATTTACTCCCTTTCATCAAGCTGACTCGTCGATTTCTCGTAAATACGGTGGTACTGGACTTGGATTAAACATATCAAAAAGCTTAGCAACTAAACTAGATGGCGATATTACGGTTTATTCTGTGCTCGGAAGCGGCAGTGAGTTTTGTTTTATTATGGCACTGCATACAACGGCTCATACAAAATGGGTTAACGCATTTGACGATATTTGTAAGTCACAAAACAAAGAGCTCCCTATAAATAGTAACCAGCGAAATTTGATTGGTAGGGTACTCGTGGCTGAAGATCACCCAGAAAACCGACAGCTGATTAAGCGGATTTTAGAACGAATGGGTTTAACCGTGGTGACAGTAGAAAATGGCCGAGATGCTGCACAAGCGACACTTGATGAACAATTTGATTTAATTTTATTAGATATTCAAATGCCAATTATGGATGGTGAACAAGCAATTAATATTATGCAAGCAACAGGAGTAACAACACCGATTGTGGCGCTTACTGCGAACACGATGAAGCATGAAGTAGATCGTTATTTAAAACAAGGTTTTACCGATCATATTGCCAAACCCATCGATAGACGGTGTTTTAGTAGTAAAATCGCAAGTTATCTTGATATTGATATATGCGAAAATATTAAGCTGCCTGATGATGAGTTTGCACTTCTCAAGCAAGAATACATTAAAGGATTAAAAAAACAAAAACACACATTACAATCGCAATTTAAGCAGGGTGATATAACCGGTTTTGCACGCAGCGTACATATGATTAAGGGAACGGCAGGGATGTTTGAATGCCAAGCACTGTATCAACAAGCTGTTGAGTTTGAAAAACGATTAAAATCCGCTAACGCCGTGCTTGATAGACATCAAGTAGAGGCTTTACTCAATACAATTGACGTTATTTTAGAAGCTTAAAACCATACTTTTTAAAGCCTTGTTTCCTGTGTTGTTATGATCTGTTTATAATAGGAAGATAATTTTTAAAATACAGTGTTATTAAAAAGGAAATTTTGTGAAGCTATCTGTTTGTATTATATGTAAAAATGAAAAGGATAAAATTGAGCGTTGTTTAGAGTCAGTAAAGTGGGCAGATGAAATCATTGTACTTGATTCAGGCAGCACTGATGAAACACGTGCTATTGCAAATAAATACACAGATAAAGTATTTGTGCGTGATGACTGGCAAGGGTTTGGTGAGCAAAGACGTAGAGCAGAAGCATTAGCAACTAACGATTGGATTTTTGCAATTGACTGTGATGAAGTTGTCAGTGAGCGTTTAAAGGAAGAAATAATAACGACATTGGCAAAATGCAATGAGAAAAATATTTTAAAGCTTAACCGTTTAACGTATTTTTGTGGCCAATTTATTCGACACAGCGGCTGGTATCCTGATCGTATTGCGCGTATCTACAATAAAAAAATAACAGGTTATAACCAAAACTTAGTGCATGAGTCTGTTGTAATGCTTGATTGTAAACCAATTGAGTTGAAAGAAAATATATTACATTTTCAGCATGAAGATATTTTTGGCTATATGAATAAAAGAAATCATTATGCGCACATAGGTGCAGAGCAAATGGTAAATAAGGGTAAAAAACCATCACTCTTAAAGGCAAGTAGTTCCGCTTTTTTTGCTTTTATCCGCCATTATTTTTTAAGACGTGGCTTTTTAGATGGTAAAGCAGGATTTGTTATTGCGGTTATACAAAGTCAATATAGCTTTAATAAATACTTATTTGCCTATTATAAATAATCTCACTTAGCAGGTTAATTTTATAATCATCCGGTGGTTAAAATTAATCTGCAGTTATGCTCTACTCAGTAATGTTCTATTTGGTCGGGTGTTAAATAAAATGCCTGATGCCACCTTGGTTAAAAAATCGTTCCCTTATTTTTACTAATAGTGAATACCGTGCTGTTATTCGCTGCGGTGATATCAATTATAAAAATGCAATTACAGACACCTATTAACGAACATGCTTTAATGAAAATAGGATGTTTTTCTAGGTGTTAACAATGCAATATCAACATATTACTGTGCCAGAAAATGGTGAACATATACTTATTGATGAACAAGGACAGTGGCATATACCCGAACACCCTATTATTGCTTATATTGATG
The DNA here is from genome assembly GCF_030407915.1 of Pseudoalteromonas sp. APC 3250. NCBI lineage: Bacteria > Pseudomonadati > Pseudomonadota > Gammaproteobacteria > Alteromonadales > Pseudoalteromonadaceae > Pseudoalteromonas > Pseudoalteromonas sp. APC 3250. The sequence goes on along the minus strand of NZ_JASDCM010000001.1, from coordinate 313,288 downwards.
GTGATGGCGTCGGCCTCGATGTGATGCCAGTGATGCGAAAAGTAGTGGATGCCGCCATAGAGCATAGTTATGGCGCAAGACGCAAAATTCATTGGATGCAAGTTTATAATGGTGAGCAAGCTGCCAAGCTTTATGACGGTGATTGGTTCCCTCAAGAAACGATTAATGCAGTACGAGATTGTAAAATCGCGATTAAAGGCCCTTTAACAACACCGCTTGGAGGCGGATTTCGCTCGCTCAATGTCGCGCTTCGCCATGAAATGGATTTGTATGTAAATATGCGAACCATTAAAGGGTTTAGTGCATTACCGTCACCATTAAAAAACCCATTTACCACGCATATTACTGTGCTACGTGATAGCAGTGAAGATGTGTACTCAGGAATTGAGTGGCAAGCGGGCAGTGTTGAAAATGAAAAAATGCTCGATTTTTTATGTGAAGAAATGGGCGTAACTCGGCTTCGTTTTACCCAAGAATGTGGTTTAGGTATTAAAAATATCTCTAAAGAGGGATCAGAGCGATTAATACGCTATGCAATTAATTATGCCCTAAAAAATAATAGTGAATCACTCACTTTAGTTCACAAAGGCAATGTACTTAAGTTTACCGATGGCGCATTTAAGCGCTGGGGGTTTGCGCTGGCCAAACGTGAATACGCTGCCGTTGAACATCAAAACGGGCGCTGGCTTGAAATACAACGTGCTGATTTACCGCCGCTGGTTATTAAAGAAGTGATTGCCGATAATATGCTTCAGCAGTGTTTAATGGATCCTGCTCAATTTGATGTGGTGGCCACCACTAATCAAAACGGAGACTTTTTAGCCGATATGCTCAGTGCACAAGTCGGTGGAGTAGGGATTATGCCGGCGGCAAACTTAAATACCGAAGTTGCGTTTTTTGAACCCACACATGGTACATTTGAGCGCATAGCAGGACAAGATAAGGCAAATCCGAGCAGTAGCTTATTGAGTGCGGTGTTAATGCTTAAGTTTATGGGATGGAGTGAGGCTGCTTGTTTAATTGAAAACGCGCTTGAAAGCACATTTGCCAGTGGACAGATTACATTTGATTTAGCTCAATCAAATCATAACTCGACAACCTTAAGTTGCAAACAATTTGCCAACAAGGTTATCGAGCACTTTTAAAGGGCAGCATTTTACGCTGCAGAGGCGTTAGCTGTTTGCTCGCGATGAACGCATGGACGCTCTGTCAGCTCTGCAGCTCTGTGGTAAAGTTTATGGGCGCTTGGCTCATCACAGAGTGTGCCACTAAGCGTATCCATTAAAGCAACCACAATAATTGCAGGCACTTGGCAACAGTATTCATCTAGAACGGCTGCGGTTGTTTGTGCATCTACATGACAATGTGGATGACTTTTACGTTGATATGCATTTAATAAAGTATTCACGTCTAGAATGTCGTTTTCTTGGTGTTTTGTTTTACGACATGCACACCCAAACTCATCAACTAACGTGGCTAACGCTTGGTAAACGTGTTGCGTTTGAAGTGTTGTTTTACGACACAATTGTTGTTCAATGAATTGATGTAAATTTGCATCAATGAATAATCCGTCTTGTTGTGTGAAGCTTGCTGATGTTTGCATAATTATTACTCTTTGTTTGTTGGCTTAACTTCACTGTAGCGCTAAGTGTAATATTAATGAAATTGTTGTTTTCAATAACTGATATTGATTTGATCAATATTTTAATTCTTTACCTATCAATCACTGTATTTGCAAACGCCAACAACTCGCGTCTAAGCCATTGGTGCGCCGGTGTATGGTGTAATAACGGGCTCCAAATCATTTTTACTTCTATGGGCACGACTTGAAATGGCACAGGGCTAATCACTAAATTAGTATGGCTTGTTAAAAGCTTTGCTTGACGGCGCGGAAGGGTTGCAATGAGTTGCTCAGATTGACACAGTAAACTGGCAATCATGTAATGACGAGTAAACACGCGTATTTTACGTGTTTGTTCTAATTGCCATAATGCCTCATCGACCCAGCCTAATTTTTGTTTACCTGATTTATTAGTTACAGCGGGTTCGGGGCCCCAGCCGGCTCGATTAACCCAAATATGTTCACTTTTTAAAAATTGGTCTAAGTTTGCATCGTTTAAAAATGGATTATGTGGATGGGTTAAACAACAGTAGTTATCTCGCCATACAGTAGCTTGATGAAAAGAGCGCGGCAGACCATTAAAACGGTTTATTGCCAAATCGATAGTGCCTTTTTCCATATCCTGTAGGTTAACGTCGCTGGGGCTAAGTACATCGAAGTCAATGCCCGGATTTTTAGCTAGCTGCTCGCAAATAAAGGGGGCAATTAGCGTCGATTCTATATAATCGTTTGCCATAATACGAAACGTCACGTTGGCGGTAGCCGGATTAAACTGCTCACTGGGCTGCGTGATCTCTTCTGCCATTTTTAACAGCTCTTCAATTTCGGGCTTAAGGGCAAGGGCTTTAGCTGTTGGGGTCATGGAGCCCGCAGCTCGTACCAGCAAAGGATCGTCAAATAAATCTCTTAGGCGTTTTAACGCATTGCTCATAGCCGGTTGTGTTAATGCGAGTTTATTGGCCGCTTTAGACACACTTTTTTCATCTATTAATACATTTAAATAGACGAGTAGGTTGAGATCGACATTTCTTATATTCATATGATCAATTTTATTTATTTGCTGTATTAATTATCTAAATTAAAGCGTGCTTGCTAAGGTGTAAACCTCTAATAAAAAATAATCAGCATAATTGCTAAAAATAGAAGCGCCTATACTATGCCTAGCACGTCGTTAACGTCTACCCACAATCCTATACAAGAACTCATAGCCACTAAGTTAGCACGCGCTGTATTTGCAGGCTTTGAAGCTATGTTTGCACAGTTCTTAAATATTACCTTAGGGGCACAAAGTCGCTTTGAACAACGCCAATATCATGAGGTGCAAGCGGCAATGCGAGCGCGCTTGCAAGTGTATGAGCGTCAAGTAAAGCAGGTGAGTGAGGCCGTTAAAGTGATTGCCTATGATGAACTAAACTGTCCACAAACATGGCAACGTGCAAAAAATATTTATGGCGAAATGGTTAAAGAGCATGAAAACCAGCCAATTGCACATACGTTTTTTAATTCTACTTTTGGCGCTATTTGGGATGATAAAAAAATTCGTACGGTGCATTTATTTGTCTTAAAAGCAAAGTACCGTGGGCAACCACGTTCTTATGAAGGATTAGTGAGTCGTATTTCCTTAAAAGAAGGGTTTGATAGCGCAGTTAAAACTTTAGTCAATGAACAAGTGTTTAGAGTGCCATTTAAAAATTTAAACGATGACTTAGCTAAACTACAAGCAACTTTAACCCAAGGGGCGCAGCAACAATGTAGACAAGTGTATGAGCTAATAAGTTTAAATGACGGCTATATTGAGTACGCCAATTCACATTTTTACCGAAATAAAGCGTGTTATGTAATAGGACGTTGTATTGCTAAAAATGGCGATAATATGCCCTTTGCAATAGCCATTTTAAATACCCCTGACGGGCTTACAATTGATGCTGTGATGATGGGCGCTGATCAGCTGAGCTTGTTATTTGGCTTTGCGCGCACGTACTTTATGGTAGATACCGACCAACCTGCAAGGTATGTAGATTACTTAAGTGTGTTAATGCCTCACAAACAACGGTTTGAATTGTTTAATGCGATAGGTTTTATTAAACATGCGAAAACAGAATTCTATCGCTATAAGGTGGACACGACTAAAAGTAGCCCCGAGCAATATAAATATCATTTAGCGCCAGGTACACCAGGTATGGTGATGCTTGTTTTTACAATTGATGGCCTAGACTATGTGTACAAAGTAATAAAAGATAAATTTAGTGCACCAAAAACGGCGACAAAACAGCAGGTAAAAGATAAATATAACTTTGTAAAACAGGCTGATAGAGTAGGGCGATTAGTTGATACTCATGAATTTAGATACCTAGCTTTTGATTTAAGTCGTTTTAGTGATGAATTGCTTACACAAATGAAAAAACACATTGGTGATAGCTTAATTATTTCGGGTAAAGCGTTAATACTCAAACATGTCTATGTTGAGCGAAAAATGACACCGCTTAATTTATATATCGGTCAATGTACCAGTAAATCACTGCAGCAGGTGATGGTTGATTATGGTAAAGCGATTAAAGAGCTTGCCAGTGCTAATATTTTTGCCGGTGACATGCTAATGAAAAACTTTGGTGTGACACGTTGGGGGCGAGTGGTATTTTATGATTACGATGAAATTTGCCCTCTTACTGATTGTAATTTTAGAGAAGTGCCAAATACTGACAACGCGTTAGAGGAAATAAGCTCACATTCTTATTTTGACATAGACCAAAATGATATATTCCCGAGTGAATTTAAGGTGTTTTTTAGTGCCAGCAGCAGTGCCTTTAGCCATTTTAATCATTATCATAGTGACTTATTTACGGCAAAGTACTGGCAAATGACTCAGCAAGGTATTGAGCAAGGTCAGCTTCCTGATGTATATCCTTATAAACAAAGCTGGCGCTTTAATAATTTATAGTTTTGTTTATCTTTCATAGTTAAATTCGAAGTTGTGTTTTTAGGCAAGGCTTCCCCAGCAATTGCTGATAACGCAGCATAAATGCAGAACATGTACTGCCCAACGAGTTCGGCCTAAATTGAACAAAGGTTAGTCCACAAAGGCCAATAAACTGATTAAATCAGCACTGAATTTTTGTGCTTAAGGCGCTGTTAACTCCAAAAGGAGTATTATGAGGTTTATATTAGTTGGCTTCGCTTTTTTTGTCAGGCTTTGTGTTTGCCAGTGCTAAAACCCCGAGGTTACATCAATAAAATTACTAACCACTACACACTTTAAATATATTACACAGAAAATAACGAGTTAGTTGAAGCCGAAGTATGGCGAAAATCAAATAGAATAAAATACGAGGAGATTTATGCAGTACATTTCACATCAAGATCAGCAATTAGCGTTTGAACAAACCGATAAGCCGCAGATTAGCAGTAATGAAGTATTGGTAAAAGTAGCAGCGATTGGCGTTAACCGTGCCGATTGTATGCAGCGCCAAGGTAAGTATCCTGCTCCTGAAGGGGATAGCCCTATTCTAGGACTCGAATGTGCAGGTACCGTGTGTGAGCTTGGCAGTGAGGTAGACCCTAAATGGCAAGATAAGCGTATTTTTGCTCTATGTGCTGGAGGTGCGTACAGTGAATATGTCGCGGTAGATGCGCAGCAATTAATGGAATTGCCAGATAATATTTCTATGGCACAAGGTGCTGCTATTAGTGAAGTGTATTTAACTGCCTTTGGTGCACTCTTTGAGTTAGGAAAACTACAATCAGGGCAAACGGCGCTTATTCATGCCGGTGCCAGTGGCGTAGGCGGAGCGGCTATTCAAATGGCAAAAAGTGCCGGTGCACAGGTGGTAATAACAGCAGGGTCTGATGAAAAATGTGAACACGCTAAAAGCTTGGGTGCTGACCATGTGATTAATTATAAAACCACTGATTTTGTTGAATATATGAAGGCACATAACTTAAGTGCAAACGCCATAGTCGATCCGGTTTCTGGCCGCTATTTGAATAAAAATGCCAAAGTGGCCGCAATGGATTGTCAGATTGTGATGCTCGCATTTTTAGATAGTCGCTTTGCCGAAGTCGATTTTGCACGCTTATTACAAAAACGTATTTCGTTTCATGCCTCCACATTACGTAATCGCAGTATCGCGTTTAAGCGTGCGTTAAGAGATGCATTTGTAGCGCGCTTTTATGATGATATTGCCAATCAGAAATATGATTTTAATATTTATAAAACCATGCCATGGCAACAAGCTAGTGAGGCACATGCCATTTTAGAGGGTAATGAAAACTCAGGTAAAGTTGTATTGTTGGTAGAGTGAAACAAGTAATGCCACAGGGATTAATATTGTTAATCCCTGTATGAGGCCATATACTTTAAAAAACTATTTCGATTTTAAGGTTAATAATGAATCCAATTATTGCAATATTAAAAGAGCACAATGTCAGCGATGAAAAAGTAGCGGCATTATTTGAAGCATTTACCCAAAACCCAATGATGGCTATGGCATTAGTACAAGAGCTGGGCATACCACCTGAAAAACTTCAGCAATTGATGGCGGTAGTAATGACCCAACCTCATTTAATTAAAGAAGCAACGGATGAGTTAGGTTTAGATTTTGCAAAAGTACAAGAAGCGAAAGACAAGTTAAACCAGCAGTAAACTATCTTTAGAGACATGTTTTATGCATGTCTCTATCCCTAAACATGTTTTGTAACACACTCATTTGAACGGCTCTGCATTTATACAGTCAAATAAATACTTAACCTATAGCAGGGACAAAACATGAAGCGACTTTATAAATTTTGGAAAAATAACCGTTCTTAAGGGCCTGTTAACCTTTCAAGGTTGAATTTGCAGTAGTCTGTTTGGTATTTAAGCAAGGCAGAGCCTATGTGGTGTGGTTATTCCCCATAAATAGGCGATAACGTAGCATCAATGCCAAACAGGTATTGCCCAAAGGGTTCTTCCAAGGGGCGATTAACTCTTTGTTACTCGGTTTTTACTTAGCCCACTAGGTTACAAACCTCGCGCCGCGATTAAATCGCCCCTTGTTTGAACAAATTCCAATCCGCAAAGGTCAACAGGCCCTATTGTTTTTATTATTTTAAAGAGTGTGTTTCGTAGTGCCGTCGCCGATTGGTACGAAGTACCAACAGGTTCAATGAAACCGACTATTGAAGAAGGCGACCGAATCCTTACCGATAAAATGGCGTATGATTTACGTATACCATTTACGCATGTATCCCTGATAAGATTGGCAGAACCACAAACCGGCGATATTATTGTATTTGATTCTAAAGTGGCGGATAACCGTTTAATAAAACGCGTTATTGGCACACCAGGTGATATAGTTTCGTTGCAAAATAACGAATTGACCATTAATGGCGAGAAAGTAAGTTATAGCACTTTAAACGAGAGTATTCGGTGGCTAGATAAAACTGAGCACTTAAAGGGGCATACTCATACCATACGGCTTACCAAATCGGCAGCAAGCTTAGTAGAGTTTCCGGCAACACCAATAGCAGCAGATCATTATCTGGTTATGGGTGATAACCGCGATAACAGTGCGGACTCACGGGTTATTGGATTAATTCCACGTGATGAGTTGCTGGGTCGGGCAGAGCGAGTGATTGTCTCGCTTGATTATGATGATTACTACTTGCCAAGAAGTGACCGGTTTTTGAAGCGTTTAGAATAAAAAACTAACTATTACAATGGCTAAGCAAAATTGGTTAGCCATTGCTGTTTTTGCAGGTAGGATTATTTAAGGCATTAATCAATATCAATCGAGTAAGCTTCTAACAGCTTGTTAAGCTTAACTTGCTCTGAAGCATCAAACTCTATACCAACGCTAAGGCGGTTGCCTTTCATTTGGTTATTCCTAATGTAAGACGTAATAATTACAGGCTCGTTGTCTAGTGGAGAAAGTATATGCACAAAAACTTGACGTTTTTTTAGTGCAACAAATCCAGAGCTTACGTGAATAGCAAAGCGACAGCCACTCGGAGAAATATCAATAATTAAACCGTGCAATAAGCTTTTATTATCAGCATCAATATCGCCTTTATGTAAACTAATTTTAGCCGGAATGTGTGTAGGCAACCTGCTAGTTTCACGTAATTGTCGGCTTTCAATTTTTTTAGGGTAAGCTAAATAAATTAATCGTTCAGGGCGAAATGAAATCGCTAATATGCTGGTTGAAAAAGCAACACATTCGCCCCGTTCGTCTTCAATGATATAACGTACAATAGCCCCATTACCTTCAACTAAAATGTCGCTGTAATCATTTTTACCTGCTTGAGCAGGGTATTTTAATATTAAATATTTACCGGTGTCGTAGCCGATTAAAGTGAGTTTAAAGCGAACCTGAATGGGATTGTTAAATTGTATATCAATTAGCTTTCCCGGGAGTAAATCGAGGAAAAACTTCTTTTGATCTTCAGTTGGTTTATCTTCAACAGTAGTATTATTTTTATTTGTTTCCACAAACACTTTCTCAATATTAACAGACGCTTAATTATCTTTTAATATAGTGTAAAAATCACTAGTATAAAAGAGGGCATTTAGTAAAAGAAAATAATACTTTGTGCTTGTAATAGTGAGCGGAGTTAGTATTTTACTCCGCTGTGGAGATTATATTGTTACTCTTTTGGCAACAAAACAGTATCAATGACATGAATCACGCCGTTGCTGGCTTTTACATCTGCCATAACTACGTTTGCATTGTTGATCATAACAGAGCCATCATTGGTGGTTACATTCACAGACTGGCCTTGCACGGTCGTTGCACTGTCTAATTTTACAACGTCTGCAGCCATTACTTTACCTGATACCACATGGTAGGTAAGAATTGCAGTTAACTTGTCTTTATTTTCGCTCTTAAGAAGGTTTTCAACGGTACCTGCTGGTAGCTTGGCAAATGCTTCATCAGTTGGCGCAAATACAGTAAAAGGGCCATCTCCTTTTAACGTATCAACGAGGCCTGCCGCTTTGACAGCTGCAACGAGTGTTGAAAAAGAACCATTGGCAGCAGCTACATCTACGATATCTTTTTTCATACCATGATGATCGGCATGAGCTGCTGAAGATAGGGTTAAACTTGCTAATACAAAAGTCAGAACAGACGCTATTTTCTTAAACATGTTACTTTCCTTTAAATTGATTAGTTGTCGGTTAAATATTACGCCGGGTTGCTAGCTTACGATCATTTTAAAAAAGGGGGGTTACATTACCTTATCCCAATAAAAGTATTTTATAAAAAGCAAAGCCTGCTATTAACCCTCCTAGTGAAAGCTTTTATGAGTAAACACGGTCTGTTTATTTTCAATTTTTTATATCCAGTTCAGCGATATAACGTCATTAATTAACAATAGGAAATAAACCATGAAAAAACGGGCTATTTTTACAGCGCTCATTGCATCACTTTCTTCATTAGCGTCTGTTGCTGGACAAACTGAAATGCAGATAAATACTTATAATCAACAGCTTGAAAATGTGGCTATGGTGGCACAATTAACGGGTGAAATGGCACAGCGTATAGTCAATGCAGCGTCTGTAGCGGCACTCAAGGACAATTTAGCTGTATCAATAACCGTTGTGGATGCATCTGGACAAACGCTGGCGGTACTTCGCAATCATCGTGCCGGTGTTCATACTATTCGTGCCAGTTATAAAAAAGCATATACCGCCAATTCGCAAAAGCGAGAAACCGCAGTTATAGCAAAAGGCATAAATGAGGGCACTATTCCAGCAGACCTTCGTTATTTAGATGAAAACATTTTAATATTGGATGGCGGGGTGCCTATTTATATTAACGATACTGTGGTGGGGGCAGTGGGAGTTGGCGGTGCTCATGGCAGTGAGGATGTACGTGTTGCAAAAGCAGGGATCAAAGCGTTATGGTTAGCGCAGTAGAAAAACAGATCACGTTACTAAATATCCCCAAAAGTGATAGTAAAGGAGTTTACAGATTATGAACGAGACTGATTTAGCGCACTTAAAACGCACCGTAGCGCTAGCTAAAGAGGCGTTAGAAACAGGAGATGAACCGTTTGGCTCTGTCCTTGTTGATGCTGAAGGAAATGTATGTATGGAAGATCGTAACCGTGTTGCCGGTGGCGATCATACACGTCATCCTGAGTTTGAAATTGCTCGTTGGGCAGCCAACAATATGACCCCTGAGCAACGCGCTGGGGCTACTGTGTATACCTCTGGGGAACATTGCCCTATGTGCGCCGCAGCACACGCATGGGTAGGTTTAGGGCGAATTATGTATGTCAGTTCATCTGCGCAATTAACTAGCTGGCTTAGCGAGCTCAAAATGACTAAGTCGCCGGTTAACCCGTTACCTATTGAAGCGGTTGCTCCTAATGTCGCTGTTTATGGGCCCGTACCAGCACTTGTTGAGCAGGTTCACGCCCTACATCGTCAATTTCACCAAGCAGATTAACAGCGCAGCAGCGCATCGTATTTAGACTAAAGCGACTACCTGTTATAGTTAACGGTAGTCACTTTTATTAAACGCAGCACAAGGGATTATTATGATCGTTAACCTGTTCGATAAGTTAATATTTGCTTGCGCTTTTATTGTTTCATTGCAACTACCGCAGCTGAGTGATCATTACCAACAACATTTAGCGGGCTTGTATCATGCGACCAAGTGGCAAGTTGATGGCTATGCAAAAACGGCCAAGCAATATAACTTTTCTAGCACGCAAGCGATGATAAACCGCCACTTAGCTAACCCTGAACCTAGCGTTAGAGCCGATGCAAATCAAAAACAGCAAACATTACTGCAATTTGCCGATTTAAAAAAAGGGATGGCTATTTTTGAACAAGGTAATTTAGTGCAAAAACTGCTGTATATGTTCTCCCCTGAACGCGTTGACAGATTACAAAATACACTTGATAACTTTAAGTTAGGTATCCCTTTAACCGCGAGTGCAGTGTTGTTTGCATTGGTATTAGCTATTTTATTAAATCAATTACTTATGCTGCCACATACTTTATATGTTAGGCGTAAAAAGCGTATTGCATCCGATGCGGTAAAATTTAATAGCTGATCGTCAATGAATTATCATTGGTAATTTTCACTGGCCATTTAACAACAAACGCGCCACGAATGTCACCCAGTTTAAAATCAGTTGCCTGATCATTAGGGTATAAAGTCGCTATTTTTTTAGAAACTGTGGGGTCAATCTGACTGCCATGACACGCTAAACACGCTTTTTGAGTAGGAATCGCTTTTACAAAATACCAGCCATCCGGTCTTTGCTCTTGATATTCTATGCTTGCTACCGGCTCGCCATTGAGCTTACGTTGTTCAAAGTTTAATAAAACATTTTTGAGCCATGCATCGGGTTGATTATCTGAGTTACGAGTTTTCAAAGCACTGCGGCTAATTTGCCAAGGACTATTGCTATGTTGTGAAGCGATAGCGGGTGCAGCTGTATTACATACACTTATTGCCGCTAGTGGGCCGCTTTGTTTCATAGTACTAACCAGTACCTGTTTTAAATCACTTGAAAATGCTTTGATTGTTTGTCGTGCCTCGTCGGTATTGCTAGCAAAAGCAGCGGATGAAAGAAATAAACTGGAAAAAAGCAAAATAATACGCATAATACACCTCTAAACATTAGAAGGTTCTAATATATAGGGTGTCAGGTGTTTTTCAAGTAAATCGTTTAGCGTTAAAGCACTTTTTTACTTAAGGTACCGCGCCTAAAATCGATAAACAGTTCCAAGAGAAAAGATATGCACAATAAGCACGGTGAGAATAAAGTAATAAACCAACAAAATAACCATGATGCTGGTGGACTTAATGCACAAGATCCATTAGCCGCTATTAAAGCAATTCGACTCAAACAGTTAGCGCAATGTCGGCTTAAAACACAAAAAGAAATACAGCACATGCAAAACAAAAAATAGCCTTGGACGATAAAAACTTGCTAAGTTAACGTTATTAATTTTAAAGGTTGGATAGTGCAATTAATCCGTTATCTATAAAACATCCGCATCAAATTATTACTTTTATAGCTTGGCTGTGCGCTTTAGCTGTGATGTTAATAGGGCTACTTGCGCCTGAAAATAAACGTGTTTTAATGCTGTTGTCACTGAGTTCCCTCTGCTTACTTGTGTTTAATAGTGTAACGATGTCAGCTTGGGTATTTAAACGTTTTAAAGACCAACAATTACGCTTTATTGCTCTTTTAGGCAGTGGCGCTTTTATGTTGTGTATCGCGGGTGATGTGGTTAATTTTAATTTACCCCAACACTATTATCGCTATAGTACCTTGATAAAACATGATTACTTAGTTGATTCAATCTTATTTTTTGCACCTGGTTACAGCCTTTTATTTATAGCCTGTGTGTTAGCTTTTAATATAAAACGCCGGGTCTCGCTTATAAAAAGTGCACTTTTTGTTGTTGTTGTGTTGGTGCTAAGTAGTGCGTCGCTCTCTTCTATGTATCTTGAGGGGGCAGGAGATACTATTTTAGCTATGACTGGGGTTTATAGCTTAGTGATAACGGCTGTTGGGCTTATGGGTCTGGTATTAGTTGTTGCCTATGGTGGGATTAACGCACCCAAATCAATAGTGTGGGTGAGCTTAGGGCTTTTCCTTGCTGCATTGGCTGATGCCATTATTGGTGCTTTTTGGATTTATGGTAATCAGGGGCAAGGCTTTTACCCTCAAGTGCGCTATATAAACTGGTTTGTGTATATTAGCTCGCAAAGCTTGGTGATTCACTTAGCAAAAGTTGTTGCAGTAATACCAAATCGCAATAATGCTTAATTATTTTTCAGGGAGCAAACCAGAGAATAGCGGCGTTAAAAATTCTTATTAGAATAGCTAAATAACAGATGAAAAAAAAGCCGCTAAATATTAGCGGCTTTAAGCGATAATAATTACATTACGCGCATACCCGGCTCAGAGCCGTCGTCTGGGTTAAGAATGTAAATTTCTTTACCACCAGGGCCTGCCGCAAGTACCATGCCTTCAGACATTCCAAAACGCATTTTACGTGGTTTGAGGTTCGCAACCATTACCGTTAATTTACCTTCAATGTCTTCTGGTGCGTAAGCCGATTTAATTCCAGCAAACACTTGGCGAGTTTCACCGCCTAAATCAAGGGTTAATTTAAGCAGCTTGTCAGCGCCTTCTACGTGCTCTGCTTTGGCAATTTTAGCAACACGCAGGTCTACCTTTGCAAAGTCATCAAACTCAATCTCTTCGCTAATAGGCTCTTTCGCAAGTGGGCTATTAGGATCGATTTTGTCTTTTTCAGCAACTAAACTTTCTTTTGATTCTTCAACCATTTTATTCACTTTATCCATTTCTACACGTTGCATTAACGGCTTAAATTTATTGATAGGGTGGTTTACTAACGCTGTTTGCGCACCCAGCCAAGATAATTCATCATTTAAAAAGGCTTCAACATTACTTGCCATGCCTGGTAGCACTGGTTTTAAGTAAGTGATCAACACGCGAAATAGGTTAAGTCCTAGTGAACAAACCTGATGCGCTTCTTCTTGCTTTGACTCATCTTTAATAAGCACCCAAGGCGCGGCATTATCAATAAACTGGTTTGCTTTATCAGCAAGTGCCATTATTTCACGAATTGCACGGCTGTATTCACGGTTCTCGTAATATTCGGTGATTGTCGCTGATGCGTTCTGGAATTCTGCAAGCAATTGAGGTTGCATAACTGTATTGCTCAGCTTACCGTCGAACTTTTTAGTAATAAAACCAGCACAACGACTGGCAATATTCACTACTTTACCCACTAAGTCTGAGTTTACACGTTGTGCAAAATCTTCAAGGTTTAAATCTAAATCAGTAATGCCACTATTAAGTTTAGCTGCGTAGTAGTAACGTAAAAATTCTGGGTCTAGGTTATCCAAATAAGTACGCGCTTTAATAAACGTGCCTTTTGATTTAGACATTTTTGCGCCATTGACCGTAACAAAACCATGGGCGAATACGTTAGTTGGCTTTCTAAATTGAGCGCCTTCTAACATAGCAGGCCAAAATAGGCTGTGGAAATAGATGATGTCTTTACCAATAAAGTGATAAAGCTCAGCGTCTGAACCTTCTTGCCAAAATGCATCAAAGTCGATGCCCTGTTTATCACATAAGTTTTTAAAGCTCGCCATATAACCAATAGGCGCATCTAGCCATACGTAAAAGTATTTACCTGGTGCGTTTGGAATTTCAAAACCAAAATAAGGTGCATCACGGCTGATGTCCCATTGCTGGAGACCATCTGCAAACCACTCATCTAACTTGTTGGCCATTTCTTGTTGAATTGTGCCTGAATGTAGCCACTCTTTAAGCATGTCTTCAAAGGCGGGTAAGTCAAAAAAGTAATGCTCAGAATCTTTTAAGATAGGCTCAGCACCCGACATAACAGAGCGTGGGTTGATTAGCTCGGTTGGGCTATAGGTTGCGCCACAGGCATCACAGCTATCCCCGTTCTGATCTTCCGATTTACATGTAGGACACGTGCCAGTAACAAAGCGATCTGGCAGAAAAATGCCTTTTTCTGGATCGAATAACTGTGAAATAGTGTGCTTTTTAATATGACCTGCATCGTTAAGGCGATTATAAATAAGCTCACTAAATTCTTTATTCTCTTGGCTATGGGTACTGTGGTAATTATCAAATTTGATATTAAAATCAGCAAAGTCGCGTTGGCGCTCGATGCTAACGTTTTTTACCATTTCCTCAGGCGTGATCCCTTGCTTTTGCGCATTAAGCATAATAGGTGTGCCATGAGCATCATCGGCGCACACATAGTACGCTTCGTGGCCTTGTAGTTTTTGAAAACGCGACCAAATATCAGTTTGAATATACTCTAATAAATGCCCTAAATGGGTAGGGCCATTGGCATAAGGTAATGCGCTAGTAATCAGGATCTTTCGCTGTGCCATAATCATTCCGAATTAAGCGTTCCTAGTCAGGAACAGATGAAAATTATTACATTATCGATAAGCAAAGTGATAACAGAGCACACTGCTTATCGATATTTACTAATTGACTGGTGTTAATGCCCTGAATGTTACATAATTCCGTGGCACTTTTCATCAAAGAAACGCTATTTTATTGCTATGTTTGGACTGTCGAAACTATTCTCTGCAAAATCGGTGCAAAAACAACCGATTATTTCTGCTCTAGCGGCCTATCGCAGTGCCGCTTTCGCTGTGGGTATTGAGCAAGATTTCATTGCTGATATCACTCAAAACACCGATAAATCAATTACGGTTAAACTCAATCTCCCTTTTGCGGCGCAATCTGAAATGCCGCATGTGGCTCAATTTTTGACTGAGCGTTTAAAGATTGATGTAAACGTAACGGCTAGTGTTCACCTTAAAGAGGCTGCGAAATTTAAAGCCATTAAACATATTGTTTTAGTCGCCTCAGGCAAAGGTGGGGTGGGTAAATCTACTACGGCTGTTAATCTGGCAGGCTCGCTTAAAAATGAAGGCGCAAAAGTAGGCATACTAGATGCCGACATTTACGGTCCGTCAATTCCTATGTTGTTAGGATTAGTTGGCAGTGAGCCGGTTACAAAAGACAATAAACAATTACAACCGTTTGATGCCAATGGTATTAAAGCGCAATCTATTGGTTTTTTAGTCCCCAGCGATGATGCCACCGTATGGCGCGGCCCAATGGCCTCAGGCGCGCTTAGTCAGCTTTTAAATGAAACCGATTGGGGTGAACTTGATTATTTAATTGTAGATATGCCGCCAGGTACCGGTGATATTCAATTAACCATGAGCCAAAAAGTGCCAGCCAGTGGCACCGTGATTGTCACGACGCCACAAGACTTAGCGCTTGCTGATGCGCAAAAGGGTATTGCTATGTTTAATAAAGTAAATGTGCCAGTGCTCGGTTTGATTGAAAATATGAGCCATTACATTTGTGAGCATTGCGGCGAGGCCAACCATGTATTTGGTAAAGACGGTGCACAAAAATTAGCCCTTAAGCATGGTGTGCCTGTGCTTTCGCATATTCCGCTTGCGATTGATATCAGAGAATCCTCTGAGCAAGGTAAGTTGATTGCCGATGATACAGATGCGGTTATTAGCAAAACTTACAGCGCGGCCGCACGATTGATTGCCAGCACGCTTTACTATCAACAACATCACAACGCGATTGACGTTGTGATTACGGAAGATTAAAAATGAGACTTTCAGATACACATATTAAAGAATACTTAAACGATGGGCGCATTGTTATCGAGCCCGCGCCAACGAGTGAAATGATTTCAGGGGTTACCGCTGATCTTCGCTTAGGTAATAAGTTTAGAACATTTCATGCCCATAATGCCGCTTATGTTGATTTAAGTGGTCCAAAAGATCAGCTTAATAAAGCGTTAGAATCAATCATGAGCGACGAAATTGTATTAGCTGAAGGCGAAGCGTTTTTTCTACATCCTGGCGAGCTTGCGTTGGCAATAACCTATGAAAAAGTAACCCTACCTGCAGACATTGTTGGTTGGTTAGACGGGCGTTCATCGCTGGCACGTTTGGGTTTAATGGTGCATGTTACAGCACACAGAATCGATCCTGGTTGGAGTGGTAATATTGTTTTAGAGTTTTATAACTCTGGTAAGTTACCGCTTGCGCTCAGACCTATGATGAAAATTGGCGCAATGAGTTTTGAAACACTTACCGGTCCGTGTGAAAGCCCTTATAACACCCGCATTGATGCAAAATATAAAGATCAGAATAGTGCGGTAGCAAGCCGTATCAGTGACGATAAATAACTAAGCTAAACAATAGCTTATTTTTCTAGTTGATGAAGCGCATAACCTAATAGTTGAAAATAATGGTTAAGCGCTTCATTGGCGAGTAACG
Source organism: Pseudoalteromonas sp. APC 3250 (assembly GCF_030407915.1). NCBI lineage: Bacteria > Pseudomonadati > Pseudomonadota > Gammaproteobacteria > Alteromonadales > Pseudoalteromonadaceae > Pseudoalteromonas > Pseudoalteromonas sp. APC 3250. The sequence goes on along the minus strand of NZ_JASDCM010000001.1, from coordinate 296,824 downwards.
TGTGCTTTAGCTCAGGATAAATTAAGTTATTATTACTCAAACCGCCGACTAAGAAACTGTTTTTGATTGTTTGATGCTCGTTGATACAGGCTTCAAAACACCGAGCAGCAAGCTCCTCTGGCATACTCATATACTGCTGATTATGCGCTTTATCAAACGCAATGCATTTATTTACAAATTCATTGGCATGTTCACCGCTTTGCTCTAAAAACACCTGTTTATAAAATTGATTAAGTGCATCATTAAGTGGATGGCTTAAGTCGGGTGAGTTTGATAACCATAACTTAGAAGCGAAACCAAAGCGGGTTTTTGATTTAAACAAATGCTTACTAATATGATGATCAAAAGCATGAAACCATTCATGGGCTAAAGCGCCACCGCCTGCATTTTTAGCCAGTGCTAAGGTTTGGTCATACGCATTATAATGTGCTTGCACGCCTTTTTGTCCACCGTGACCAAAAGCGAAATTAAGTTTGCCACGCAGGCCAATGGCAGTGGGTGGTAAATGCAAAATCTGCGCTAAATCAGCCAGCGCATCATAAATTAAGTTGGCACTAATAAAGCGCTCTTCTTTAGTAACCCATTTACCAACCACCATAGAACGAAAACCAAAAGTGTTTCTTATATCATTAAAATCGACTTGATCGTCAAAACGATAGTCGGGGCCTTGGCGAGAAAATCCGCGTTTTAATCGAGATGTGGTATTACGCATCGGTTATTTTATTTCAGCTCATACATTACAAGTAACGTGCTTTTACGTGAGCGGGCATGTGTTGGGTTTGTTTTTTTATTAATTCCTCTAATAAACCATACAAGGGCGCAGGGTTTAGTGCTTCTATGAGCCATAAACTATGTGCTACTGCTTCTAGTGTCGATAAACTATCTGCTCTAGGGGCTTTACGAATAGCATAACGGTTGGTGGGAATATGGCTAAAGCTTACCGTTTTAAACTGTTGTAATAACGGGGTTAATTGCAAAATTTTAAAGGCTTTATTCCATGTACCATCAATCACAATTAAATGCGTAATCTCTGGAAGGTTTTCTTTACTATTCGGTCGGTCTAATTTTACGGCGTGCTCGCTTGGGTAGAGTAATACGCTCGATTCAATAGGCAGGTTCTGTAAACAGGCGAAGTCTTGATTATTTTCGCCTTTAATAATTTTACAGTGGGTTAAACCTAAAGCTAATAGCTGCGCCGTATTTTTGCTAACTTTTGCTTCATTGGGGTGCTGCAAAATAATAACCTGAGTTTGGTTAGTAACACGGGTAATTGCGCTGCAAATACAAGTGCTTAGCGAAAAGTTACACTGTTTACAAAGAGGACGTGCCATTGAATACACTATTTCGTTGGTACATTTGCCGTAATTATACATTTTTGCACTAATAAAGTTGGTTTTTTTTGTGCTTAGATATAGAGTAAGAGATAAGAAGAAAATCGATGGACCGTATTGAAGGGCATGAATATGACAGAGATCAATATTGACGAATCCGCTTTAGAAAGTATGGAATCGCTATTAGGTGAACAATTTCCAGATACGCTGGAGTTTTGTTGTGCGGAATTTGAGCGATTGGGTAACGAAGCAATTGCTGCGCTTGGGCAAGATAAAGAGGCTGCTATTCGCCACTTTCATAGCCTTAAATCAAACGCCGCTCAATTTGGTGCGGCAAGTTTAGCCGAAGTTGCTCGTTTAATTGAATATAATTTAAATAACGGGAATGACGAGCAGGCTGTTAATGCAGCCGATGGATTAATGGCGCAAGTTACTGGTTCACAAGCAAAACTAAATGCATGGTTAGCTGGGCGCTAAACGCGTTTCAATAGTAATAAAAAAGAGTGTTAACGTGAATTTTTTTCAGTTTTAAGCGCTTAATTTTCCTAGTAATTCACGGCTTTACTGCGTTAGTCTAATGGCTAACTTGCTCTTTAGAGGTAACAATGTCAGAAATAAAAAAGAGTCATAAATTAGACGGCGTCTGTTATGACATCCGAGGTCCCGTTTTAGTGCAAGCTAAAAAAATGGAGGATGAGGGCCAAAAGGTATTAAAGCTTAATATAGGCAACCCCGCCGCATTTGGCTTTGATATGCCAGAAGATATGCATCGCGATATCATCCGTAATTTATATTCAGCTCAAGGGTACTGTGACTCTAAAGGTCTTTATTCTGCGCGTGTTGCTATTTATCAGCACTACCAACAGCGTGGCTTACACAATTTAGACGTTGATAATATTTACATTGGTAACGGTGTGAGTGAGCTTATCCAAATGGTTACTCAAGCACTGTTGAATAATGATGATGAAGTGTTAATTCCTGCTCCAGATTATCCGCTTTGGACAGCCTCGGTAAAATTAGCAGGTGGTAATCCGGTTCACTACTTGTGTGATGAAGAGCAAGATTGGTTTCCTGACATTGATGATATTAAAAGTAAAATCACCTCTAAAACCAAAGCATTGGTGCTGATAAATCCCAACAACCCAACTGGGGCTGTGTACAGTGATGCTTTACTTGCAGAATTGATCAATATTGCTCGAGAGCACAAGCTTTTGCTGTTAAGCGATGAAATATACGAGAAAATTCTATACGACGGCGTTACCCATACTTCTATTGGTTCATTATGCGATGATCTCCCTATCATCACTTTTAATGGCTTAGCTAAAACATACCGTGCTGCTGGACTGAGAATGGGCTGGATGGTGTTAAGTGGTCGCACCGCATTAATGACAGATTTAATAAAAGGCTTAGATATTCTTGCCTCAATGCGTCTTTGTGCCAATGTGCCCGCACAATATGCAATTCAGCAAGCATTGGGTGGCGTTCAGTCAATTGATAGCTTAATTGACCCCGGTGGGCGTTTATATGTGCAACGTGATATTGCTTGGCGCGGCTTAAATGCGATTGATGGAATTAGTTGTAAAAAGCCAAAAGGGGCGCTTTATGCTTTCCCTAAAGTGGATACCGCTAAATTCAATATTAAAAGCGATGAACAAATGATGTTTGATTTGTTAAAAGCAGAAAAAATATTGTTAGTACATGGGCGCGCCTTTAACTGGCCAGAGCCTGATCATTTTAGATTGGTGTTCTTACCTAATAAAGATGATTTATCGAGTGCAATGATGAAAATGCAGCGCTTTTTCAAAGATTACCGACAAGAATAAAGAAAAAAACGAGCCAAGTGGCTCGTTTTTTCGTTAATGCACTAAAGTAAATGGTCGTGTTTCAAAGCATGCAATAGGGCACTGCATACGTTGCCTTGGGATACCTGCTTCCATAAAGACGTGGCCTTGCACAGTAAACCCATTATTTTTGAATCGTTCTACTTCGTTTAAAATACAATTAATACTGATTGCTTCAATACCTTGCTCCGCTGCTAATTTAACAATGAAATTAAGCAGTGACTTATAAACATTGCGGTTGCGATGCTGCGGCAATACGGCGATTCTACCAATTAAACCATCATTACATAATCGACCTGTGGCAACAGGTGAGTGCATATTATCGGTGACCAGAATATGTTGAGCGAGTGCATCTAAGTTATCAAACTCAATACGTTTAGGAATATGTAACTCATATACAAACACTCGCTCCCTTATATGTTGCAGTTGACTTTTTTCACTTTGCCAATCAACTTTGTCAACGGTATAAACCATGACCTCCTCCTAGCTAAACCAAATACCCTCATTAACCAGTGTAGTAAAAGTTTCGATAAAATCTAGGCTAGGTGTGGTTGCATTAAGCACGCTGCTATCAAATTCAATAAAATCAGTAAGCTGTTTTACCGCTTCTAAATCAGATAAGGGTAAAGCGTAGTTTTCGCCATTGATACTTAGAAGTAACTCTGTATCCATACATTGATAAATAGCACGTGTGCCCCCTAAACGCTCAAATGTTACTTGGTTTTCAAGCAGTTGTTGTATTTGTTCGACACTAAATGGATCTTCTTCAGGGGCTAAGTCCATATCATGCTTAGGTTGGCTAAGGGTATTACCTAACCAGTGTTTAAATAAACTCTCGTCTTCTAGCAATGCTTGCATTAACGTTTTTACTTTATCGACTTCGCTTTGGGTTAGCTCACCTTTAGAATCACGCAGGGCGAGGGTATGGTCGGTATACCTTTTTTGGCCGCTTTCTGTGTCGATAATATGATCAGCAAAACTTGAAAGTAAATCTTGTTGATTAGGTGCTCTAAAACCGACTGAATAGTTAAGTGCATTCTCAACCGCATAGCCTTCATGAGGACAACCGGGTGGTATATATAAAATATCACCGGGCTCCAAAATACAATCAATTACTGCACTAAAAGCTTCAACTTGCAGTAATGTTTTATTTTGAGCAAATTGTTTTAGTGTTGGGTCGGGTAATCCTACCCGCCAATGGCGCTTACCTTCACCTTGAATAATAAATACATCGTATTGGTCTAGGTGTGGGCCAACACCGCCACCTGGGGTTGAGTAGCTGATCATCAAATCATCTATTCGCCAATTAGGTATAAAGCGAAAAGGTTCAAGTAACTGAGCAGCTTCTGGGTGCCAATGATCCACTGCTTGCACGAGTAGTGTCGAGTGCTGTTCAGTGAGTATTTCAAAATCGTCAAATGGTCCCTGATGCGATTGCCATTGTTGATTGTGGTTAGTAATAATGCGCGATTCTATGCTGTCTTCCATAGCAAGGCCTGCGAGTTCATTCGCATCAAGTGGATCTTGAAAATCTTTAAAACCAGCTTTGATCAACAGTGGTTTTTTTTGCCAATATTGACTTAAAAACGCTTGCTCTGATAATTCATTTATTTTTAATTGATACATAGAATGCCTATAACGTTAAGACCTAAATGAAAAAAGCGAAAGGCAGGTACCTTTCGCTTTTTATTAGTAGATTTGAGTGATTAAACTAAATCATCAATAAACTCAACAGCGCGACCAATGTAGTTAGCCGGCGTTAGTTTTTTCATTTCAATTTTTGCAGCTTCTGGTAGGTCTAAACCATCGATGAAATCAGCCATAATTTCTTGATTTACACGTTTACCACGGGTTAAATCTTTTAGCTTTTCATATGGTTTTTCAATACCGTATTTACGCATAACGGTTTGAATTGGTTCAGCAAGCAGCTCCCAGTTTTGGTCAAGCTCATCTGCCAAACGTTGCTCGTTTACTTCAAGTTTGCTTACACCTTTAAGGGTTGATTGGTATGCAATTACCGCATAACCCATACCTACACCTAAGTTACGTAATACGGTTGAGTCAGTTAAATCACGTTGCCAGCGAGACACAGGTAGTTTTTGTGCTAAATGACCAAAGATAGCATTGGCTAAGCCTAAATTACCTTCTGAGTTTTCAAAATCAATCGGGTTCACTTTGTGTGGCATAGTTGATGAGCCAATTTCACCGGCAATGGTTTTTTGCTTAAAGTGATTAAGTGCAATGTAGCCCCACATGTCGCGATCAAAATCGAGCAAAATGGTATTAAAGCGTGCAATTGCATCAAAAAGCTCGGCTATGTAATCATGCGGTTCAATTTGCGTGGTAAACGGGTTGAGTGTTAAACCTAGGCTAGTTACAAACTTATCGGCGTGGGTATGCCAATCGTAGTCAGGGTACGCACTTAGATGTGCATTGTAGTTACCCACAGCACCGTTTACTTTACCTAGCATTTCTACTTGTGCAATTTGGTCACGTTGACGCTTTAAACGCATGTAAACATTTGCAAACTCTTTACCCATAGTCGAAGGCGTTGCAGGCTGTCCATGTGTACGAGTCATCATTGGAATGGCTTTGTACTCAATTGCTTTTTCTTTAATGGCGCTTAATAACTCATCACAATAAGGTAAAACGACGTGGTTACGCGCTTCAGTTAACATTAAACCATGAGATAGGTTATTAATATCTTCAGAAGTACAGGCAAAGTGAATAAATTCGTTAATTGCGTGTAGCTCAGCATTATCAGCTACTTTTTCTTTTAGTAAATACTCTACGGCTTTAACATCATGGTTTGTCGTGCGTTCGATGTCTTTAACCCGCTGAGCATCAGCTTCACAGAAGTTATCTACAATTGCATTCAACAGCGCATTTGCTTCGTCGCTAAAAGCGGGGACTTCTTTAATCTCGCTTGCTGCAGCTAACGCTTGCAACCAACGCACTTCAACGGTTACGCGGTATTTGATTAATCCAAATTCGCTAAAAATACTGCGTAGTTCAGTGGTTTTGCTGCCGTAGCGACCATCAACCGGAGAGATAGCCGTTAACGCTGAAAGCTCCATAATAACTCCTAAATTTTAGTTTGAACGATAATTAAATTTTTGTTTTAGCTATGGCGAGAATTTTTCTTTTCGCAAAAAAGAAATGACGACGTTTGCCGCCCATTTGTCGCCATAATACTGCACTGCGAATTCCGGCTAAAAGTAATGCGCGGATTTTATTTTGCGTGAGCTGCTGTTTTAATAACTCGGGTTTACCATAAACCTGAATTCGGTGCCCAAGGGGGCTTAGCACCGACGAGTATATATCTGCTAAACCGGCAACAACACTGTCATCGGTAATAGCAAAATGATCTAAACGACGATGAATATCATCAATACGTTTACCTAATTCATTGAGGCTTTTACTGTTAGCACTAAGGGCACGCTCTAACTGCATTAAACCACCTACATATTTGACTATTTCTACATCTTTTTGAGCACCGGCACTCAGTTGTGCCATCAATGTTTTATAGCCGTCACGTAAGTTATGCTCACCTTGATAAACATCTTCTGGGGAAGCTGGCGAGGTTTGTACAATACTTGATAATAAAATCGATAAATCTTGTTCATCAGCGCGGCCATATTGGGCAACCTTCTGAACTTGCTTAGCCACTTGGCACATGGCAGCAAGCGCCATGACTTGATGTTGATTCATTATTTGATCACCGAGTCAATAATACCACCACCTAAACACACTTCATTAGCGTAAAATACAGCAGATTGTCCTGGGGTTACCGCTTTTTGTGGCTCATCAAATAATACGCGTGCCATACCATCTTCACCAACTAACAAGGTACAGCTTAGGTCTTCTTGACGGTAGCGTGTTTTTACGGTGCAACGAGTAGTACCTTGAGGGCCGACACGATCTACCCAGTGTAATTGGTTGGCATTTAGGCCATTACTGTAAAGGCGAGGGTGATTTTTACCTTGGCCCACAATCAATACATTGCGTTCAACATCTTTGTCTACAACATACCAAGGTTCGCCTGAGCCTTCTTTCATACCACCAATTAACAAGCCTTTGCGCTGACCTAAGGTGTGGTACATTAAACCTTCATGTTCACCAACGTTGTTACCATCTGTGTCTTCAATAACACCAGGTTGAGCAGGTAAGAATTTTTGTAAGAAATCTTTAAATTTACGCTCACCAATAAAACAAATACCAGTACTGTCTTTTTTATCATGGGTAATTAAATCTTGCTCTTCAGCAATACGGCGCACTTCTGGCTTGGCAATATCTCCGACAGGGAACAGCGTTTGCGCGATATGTTCATGACTCAATGTGTACAAAAAGTAGCTTTGATCTTTATTATCATCTAGGCCACGGCACATAACATATTTATCATCTCTGAGCTCACGACGCACGTAGTGGCCCGTTGCTATAAAGTCAGCACCAAGTGCTTGAGCCGCAAATTCTAAAAAGGCTTTAAATTTAATTTCTTTGTTACACATGATGTCTGGGTTAGGTGTGCGACCAGCTTTGTACTCTGCTAAAAAGTATTCGAATACGTTGTCCCAGTATTCCGCTGCAAAGTTAACGGTATGAAGTTCAATACCTAATTTGTCACAGACAGCTTGGGCATCTTTTAAATCTTCAGCGGCAGCGCAATATTCATCATTGTCATCTTCTTCCCAGTTCTTCATAAACAAGCCTTCTACTTGGTAGCCTTGTTGTTTTAATAAATATGCAGATACAGAAGAATCAACACCGCCGGACATACCAACGATGACTTTAATGTGGCTATTTTCGCTCATGAATAATTTCGCTTATACAGATTACTGTTAACTTGGAAAGGCCGCGATTATAGCATGTATTTTGTAAGTGCTTAAAGAGAGGAAGGGCTATTGAATAGATTTTGTTGCTTTTTTTTATGTTGGTTAGGGATGATTTACTCTTTGTTAGTCGATTTTTACTTAGCCGATTAGATTACACATTTTGCGGTGCTATTATAGCCCCTTTGTTTGAACACATTTTAATTTGCAAAGAACAACAGGTCCTAGGTGTCAGGCCATTAAATTATAAACACTCATTTAAGTTATAAATGATGAGTAAATGTTGTTTATTTAAGGTGTTAGTACTATTTATAGAATATCAAAGAATATATTTATTATTGTTCATTAACAAACCTTTACAACCAAATGATTATGCAATACCTTTAGATGAGTTTAAATTGAATAAACACTCAAATAAGTATTTATAATATAGTCAATGGAATGAATATATGAATTATGCTTCTCAAGCACAAAAGGTAAAATCTTACGTTGTTGAGTTATCAACAAAGGTACAACGCGATGATTGCTTAGTAGCAGAACAATTACCACATAACGTTAAAGAATCAGCTTACCAACTGTTTTATCAAACCATTAGGGTTCCTCGTCCTTACCGCTTTGAAGAACCCAACCCTATTTCAGCGCTATTTAGACTCATTGAACATTCTTTAGACTTTATTAATCCCTTTCAACAAGTCATTTTAAAGCAGCTAGAAAAGTGGTGGTTAGAATGGCATTTTGTTGCCACTATGAATGCTTCTCTTGAAATGAAACACGTTGAACAGCAGCGTTTTGTTAGTAGTGCAACTGAACATCCAATGCGAAAACATGAGCTGAGCCATTATGCAAAATTATTTACTATTTTGCCTTTGCCCGTGTGTAATGTTTGTATGGTAACCGGCGATATTTTAAAGCTTAATCAACGCTTTGTAGATGTATTTGGCTATACAATTGATGATATCCCTAATTTAAAACAGTGGTGGAAGGTCGCGTATCCTGAGCCTAGTTATAGAGAGTCTGCTCAAACGATGTGGGGTGAGTCTTTAGCGCAGGCAAATAAAAATAATGACGATATTCCTGCTAATGACTATCAAATTGTATGTAAAGATGGTTCGAAAGTGATAATGCAAGTGTCAGGTATTAGTGTAGAAAGTGAATTTATTGCTGTATTTAACGATGCGACGGAGCGTTTGAAAACCCAAGAGATACTCAGCGATATGGCCTTTTTAGACTCATTGACTAAAATTGCCAACAGACGCCGTTTTGACGAAAAATTACATGCTGAATTTAAAAAACTGATAAAAGTAAATACTCAACTTTCTATGATCATTATTGATATAGATAATTTCAAAAAATTTAATGATAGGTATGGTCATATTGCAGGGGATAAGTGTTTACATAGCGTAGCGCAAAAGCTAGCAGAAACAGTCAGTCGTCCTGAGGACTTTGTAGCGCGCTATGGCGGAGAAGAGTTTGTTGTTTTACTCCCACAAACAGATAATCAAGGTGCACTCTTTATTGCAGAACAAATACAAAAATCTATTGAAGATTTAGCGATAGCTCATGAAGATAGTTTTACTGGCTTTCTCTCTGTGAGTATGGGAGTTCATACGGTAAAACATGGCGAAAAAACTAACCATGTCGATTTCTTTAAAGCAACGGATAGTGCGCTGTATTATGCAAAAAGGCAGGGCAGAAATTGTATTGCCTTAGGAAGGCATGAATAACACAGTATGTTTAACCTTTGCTTTTAATACCAGATAAGCAAAGGCTAACGTAAAGTATTAACTGTTGGTTGGTGGCCCACTGATTTTATATTGACCTGTTTCAATTCCATCGAGTGTGTATTTACCAATACTATAGCGAATTAACCGTAACGTTGGGTGGCCAATATGAGCGGTCATTCGTCGAACTTGACGGTTCTTCCCCTCGTTTATAGTGATACTCAACCAAGATGTTGGAATTGATTTACGTTCTCTCACTGGGGGAGTGCGTGGCCAAAGCGCTGGTTCATCGATTAACTTTACCTGTGCAGGTAAGGTTAATCCATCTTTGAGTTCGACCCCTTGACTGAGCGCATCAATAGATGCTTCTGTAGGCACCCCCTCAACTTGTACCCAGTACGTTTTGTTGGTTTTTTTACCAGGAGCGGTTAAGGTATTTTGTAATTTCCCGCAATTGGTCAATAATAACAAGCCTTCACTGTCTCTGTCTAAGCGACCCGCAGCATAAACATCTTTAATAGGAATAAAATTAGCCAGTGTTTGTCTATTTTGCTCGTCTGTAAATTGGCAAAGGACATCATAAGGTTTGTTAAATAAAATAACTTTTTTATCGCTTTGGGCTATCTGTGGCTTAATTGCTCTTTTTATCGGGCTCTTTTTTACAGCACTGCGCGAATATGTACGACCTGTATTGCGTTTACTTGTTGAAGATGACGTGTTTTTAGCTTTTTGTTTCATTAAATACACCGTGCAGGTTTAGGTAAGCCCGCAATTTTAGTCGCTTGTTTGGCCGGTCCCTTTGGAAAAAGTTTATACAAGTACATGCTATTACCTTTATCCTCACCGAGCGCTTTAGCCATCGCTTTGACTAACATTCTAATGGCTGGACTGGTGTTGTATTCAAGATAAAATGCGCGCACAAAGTTAACAACTTCCCAATGCTGTTCGGTTAATATAATGCTTTCATGTTGTGCAATAACATCGGCCAATTCTTTAGACCAATCAGTATGATCTAGCAGGTAACCTTGCTTATCAGTGTCTATTGTTTGATTATTAAATTCCAGCATAAATCACCAAGTAATTGATTGTTTAGATGATAAACTTAGGGTAACGAACTCATCATAGCTAATCGCTTTATCATTCAAATTTAAAGAGATACCACGCGCCGCTGCATCGTCCTTTAAAATATAAAGCGAATCGGCAAATTGTCTGTATTGCCCTTTAGCAAAACAGGCATCACCCACTAATAAAACCGAGTCTGTTAGCATAATCAGATTATCGAGACTGTTTGCACTGTAGTAATTCAGCGGTTTTGAAAATATATGTAAAGTGCTCATAGCGTTACCACGTGCTGCTGATTTTGAATTAACTGTTTTTGGGCATTAAAGTTAACGGTTTTTACTTCAATAAGTAGCTCATTTTTACTTAAACCGTAGTCAATAAGTGACTTCTCACACACGTAGATATTGTCAACATCATATATTTCTAGGGTTTTAATATTTTTAAAAAAATCTTTAAGCCCCAAACTATTCGGGCTTTGATTTTTTTTTAGAGCTAGCACCGCAGGACCGCTAAACAACCAACTTATATTTTGATCAACTGCGGCAAAAATAAGCGTCATATCGAGTGCATCGCGAATATGCATGTCATCAAATGGACTTGATTGACTGATAACGAGTACATTAATCATTTAAATTGTATCCATTTATCTGCTTCACTGGCTAACATAGCAAATTCAGCGAGGCCTGCGACAGCGAATACACCAGTATTTTGCATATCTAAGCCACGCTTTTCAGCTGCCGTAACGCACAGCATTAAATTAATATTTTTGTCGGCTAGCTGCTGCCAAAGTGAGGATAAATTGAGCTCATCAGAGGCAAGCTCAAAATGAGTAGAAGCATGATAGATACCATCTTGGTATAAAAATATTGCATCAATACTATGCCCTTGTGCTAAACAAGCGTGAGCAAATTTAACAATACGCTGTGTGGTATCGTGATCCGATGGTGGAGTATGTAAAGAAAGTACAAAGCGTGCCAAAACTATTCCAATAAAAAAGCCCCAATAAAGAGGCTATTTTAACAGAACTATTTAATTAGTCATTATTTGCGCCAAGTAACGCAAGTAAAGACGTAAATAAGTTATAAACGCTCAGGTATAAAGAAACCGTTGCGCGGATATAATTCGTTTCGCCGCCATTAATGATTCTGCTCGTATCGAACAAAATTAGGCCAGACATGATTAATACCACAGCTGCGTTTAGTACCATAAACATTAAAGAGCTACCTAGGAAAATATTTACAATACTTGCCACGATAACCACAATTAAGCCCACAGTTAAAAAACCACCCATAAACGAGAAATCTTTTTTAGTGTTAAGTGCATAAGCAGATAAACCAAAGAAGATTAACGCCGTAGAACCTAGCGCTTGCATAATTAGCATAGGGCCATTAGGTAATTGTGCATAGTGATTAAGGAGTGGGCCTAAACCAGCTCCCATTAATCCTGTAAACGCAAACACCCAAAATACACCAGATGCTGTGTCGGCTTTTTTGTTTACAACAAAAAGAAGGCCAAACGAAACCAGAGTGAACACTAGTCCCATGAAATAAGGTAATTGCAGTGCCATTGAAATGCCGGCGGTGACGGCACTAAATGCAAGTGTCATTGCAAGTAGAAAATAAGTGTTTTTAAGCACTTTGTTTGTTTCAATGGTCGACATTACCGGCTTTGCAGTATTGTACGATTGATTAAATGCCATTGTAGAGCTCCTGTAAGTGAAACTAAGTAGTTCCTGTAATTTAACTAAAATTAGATTACCAACTCTTATATGTTTGGGCAAACCTTTGTAGATCAATAGACAACTAAATTTAAATAAAAGTTCACTCGGCGTATAGGAATCGCCCTTTTTGCTTTATGTTTAAACAAATTAGTTGTTTTTTAATCACTTGAACAAATAATTGAAAAAAAAGCTTCACAAAGCCCATGGGTTTCCCTATTATTCAGGCCGTGCGGAGAGATGGCAGAGTGGTCGAATGCACCGGTCTTGAAAACCGGCAGGGGTTTATAGCCCCTCTAGGGTTCAAATCCCTATCTCTCCACCACCTTATTAAAATAACTATGAGTACGCACTTACTTGTAGTTTATGCACTTTCGGAGAGATGGCAGAGTGGTCGAATGCACCGGTCTTGAAAACCGGCAGGGGTTTATAGCCCCTCTAGGGTTCAAATCCCTATCTCTCCACCATTATATTAAAGCCCGCTTATTAGCGGGCTTTTTTGTGTCTCATATTCGCTATACCTAACCTCAAAACCAAGTATATTTAGTTAAAAAATACGACCATAGTCTCTATTTATAAGCTACAGCTCTTAGGGCATGCTAAGAAATAAGATTTATGCTTGTGTATTTAAGGTTCTTACTATGAAACATCAACTAGCTAAAAGCGTCGCACTTTCATTATTATCTCCTGTTATTATCGGCAGTATGCTAGGAATATATTACGCATTGACTATGCGTGGTGACGCGGTGTCTATCTTTTTAGGGCTATTGATGACGGCCGTTGCTAATGCCCACATAGTAGGGTTAACGATGGCTGCGTTTGTGGTGCCAGGCTACTTACTTATGTTTAAGTATTCTAAGGTGAATTATTCTGGGGTATTAACTCTTGGCTTACTGGGGGGCGCTATTTTTAGCTATCTGCTTAGTGCGACTACTGGCGAGATATTTTTAATCAATAGTGTGATGTCGGGATTTGCTGCAGGACTGTTTTTATTTGGCCTGCGTAAATCGGTACAAAGCTAATTGCAGAATATTTAATCAAGTGTGTCGTAAAACCATGTAATTTCCTTTTTTTTACCCGCAAAAGGTTTCAATTTTTAGTGACAAAGAGTACCTTTAGCTACTGTATGTTTAATAAGAAGTAGTTTGGTATGCAAAAGCACGATTTTTACCAGTCATTAGTTAAGCAAACTGAATCGCTGATAGGCGGTGAATCAAACATAATTGCCAATATGGCAAATATTAGCGCGCTGTTATTTACCTCTTTAGAAGATGTAAATTGGGCGGGCTTTTATTTTATGGATTCACCAACTGAATTGGTACTTGGTCCATTTCAAGGCAATCCAGCTTGTATTCGTATTCCGGTAGGGAAAGGGGTATGTGGCACTGCTGCGGCAACCGAGCAAACCCAGTTAATTTCAGATGTGCATGCGTTTGACGGTCATATAGCCTGTGATGCGGCGTCAAATTCTGAGATAGTTGTACCTATCATGAAAAACGGCCGTGTATTTGCGGTACTTGATATAGATAGCCCAAGTATTGGCCGATTTGATACTGATGACCAAGCAGGGCTTGAAGCACTTGTAAAATGCTTAGAGGCTAGCCTGTAATGAAAGATTTGCTAAATGTTCAAGATTACCTATTCGCCGTTCAAGATGTAGGTGATTGGGAAGGTGAAGAAGAACATGTAGCGGAAACGCTCAATGATTTGATTCACATGGCCTGGGATCGTCTACCTGATGATTTAGACTGTGATTCAATTGATGAAATTATAAATGGTATTTGGGAACATTTACGTGGTGATATGGCTGTGATTGAAACTGACTTTGAAGAGTTAGTCGATTGGAGCATCCACTATGTTGATTCTGCCCTTGATGAAAAGATGTGATTAAATAGGTTCTAAAATGGAAACCACAAACAAGCTAAAAGATATTAATGAAGTATTGGAGTTCTTATACCAAGAATTTCCACAATGTTTTAAACAAAAAGAAGGCATTCAGCCGCTTAAAGTAGGTATCTTTAAAGATATCGCTGAGCGTATTGAAGGGTCTGAAAAAGTTAGTAAAACACAAGTACGCCAAGCACTTAGAAAATACACATCTAACTGGCGCTATCTTGAAGCGGTTACTAAATCTGAGTTCCGTATTGATCTTGACGGAAATCAAGGCGAGAAAGTTGAGCAAGAGCATATCGACCACGCACAAAAAGCGTTGGAAGAAAGCCGTGCTAAAATGGCAAAGCGCAAAAAGCAGCAACGCCCACGTCAAGACTCAGATGCAAAACCTTTTAAGAAGAAGCCAGCGCATTCAGCTAAAAATCCATCAGCTGCAGCAAAACCTGCCAAAGCCGCTGCGCCTAAGCGTTCAGGAAAAGTTGAACCTTTACCTGCAGGCGAGGTCAAGGTTAATAACAAGGTTAAAGTTAAACTTGGCCAAGCACTTGTTAATGCAGTAATCACTGAAGTAAACAAAGACGATGTTCACGTTGAACTAGTGACAGGTATGCAAGTAAAAACCAAAGCCGACAGCTTATACATTATTTAAGTTGCGAAAAAAATTAAGGAGTTGTGTATGAGTAAAAAGTTTACGCTCATTCCGTTAGTTGCTGCGCTGTTTTCAGGTTCGTTATTTGCTGCAGTAGAGCCGGTAACATTAGAAGACTTACCCTTGTTAAAACAAGAAAGTCAGCACGGTACAGCCAGCAAACGAGTGGCTAATCTATTTACTCGTTCACATTACACACCCGTTCGATTTAACGATGAGCTTTCGAGTAAAGTATTTGATCGTTACATCGAATCCCTTGATTTTAATAAAAGCGTGTTTTTAAAAAGCGATGTAGACTCATTGGAGCAATATCGTAACCGTTTTGATAACGCGCTTCTTAGCGGTCAGTTAGGGTTTACGTTTGATATTTTCAACTTAAGCCTTAAACGCCGTTTTGAACGTTATGAATTTTCACTGTCGCTACTTGAAAACGAAATGACGTTTGACGAAGAAGATGAATATTTTTATGACCGCGAAGATGCACCGTGGGCAACTACCCAAGCTGAGCTTGATGAAATTTGGCGCGAACGGGTAAAATATGATGCACTGCGTTTAAAAATGACTGGCAAAGATTGGCCAGGCATTAAAGAGGTGTTGACTAAGCGCTATAAAAACGCAGAAAAACGCCTTGTTCAGTCAAAATCTGAAGACGCATTTCAAATTGTAATGAACTCGCTAGCACGCAGTATTGAAGCGCATACTTCATACTTGTCACCTCGTCGTGCTGAACAATTTAAAATGGACATGGACTTAGAGCTTGAGGGGATTGGCGCAGTATTAACGCCTGATGAAGACTACACGGTTATTCGTAGTCTAGTTCCAGGAGGCCCTGCAGACAAATCTGAGCAAATTAAAGCCGATGATCGCATTATTGGTGTGGCTCAAGAGGGCGAAGAGTTTGTTGATGTTATTGGTTGGCGTTTAGATGACGTGGTTGATCTTATAAAAGGTCCTAAAGGCACGAAAGTACGTTTACAATATTTAAAGGGTGCAGATGCTCACGGTACGCCAAAGGTAGTTGAGATAACCCGTGATAAAATTCGTCTGGAAGACCGAGCAGCAAAATCAGAAGTATTTGAAGCCAGCTATTCAGATCTGACTAGTAAAATAGGGGTAATCGAAATCCCTGGCTTTTACAACAACCTTTCTAAAGATGTAAAAGTAGAACTTGCTAAATTAAAAGAGCAAAAAGTTGACGGTATTATTATAGACCTACGTCAAAATGGCGGTGGTTCGCTATATGAAGCGACGCAGCTGTCAGGCTTGTTTTTTGATCAAGGCCCAGTGGTACAAATTCATACATTAAATAATCGCATTGAAGAGCAAAAAGATCGTGATGGCATTACTTATTACGATGGCCCACTGACAGTGCTTGTTGATAGATACAGCGCGTCTGCATCTGAAATATTTGCAGCGGCAATGCAAGACTATGGCCGCGCAGTTATCATAGGTGAACAAACCTTTGGTAAAGGCACTGTGCAGCAGCATAAAGGCCTCGCACGTGCTTATGATTTATACGATAACCCGCTAGGTAGTGTGCAATATACAATTGCAAAGTTTTACCGCATTAATGGTGGTAGTACACAGCATAAAGGGGTGATCCCAGATATTACGTTCCCATCGGCTATTGACCCTGCTGAGTGGGGGGAAAGTAAGCAAGATAATGCACTACCATGGGATAGCATAGTACAAGCGAAGTATAAGCAAATAGGGCGTTTAAATCCTGTTATAAATGTGCTTGAAAAACAGCACAATGAGCGAATTAAAACTGAACCTGAATTTAATTATGTGTTTGAGGATATCGCTCGTTACAACGAAGAAAAAGATCGTAAAACAATTTCTTTAGTCGAGAAAAAGCGCATTAAAGAAAAAGAAGAAAATGAAGCGCGAGCACTAGCACGCACTAACGAGCGTTTAAAGCGTTTAGGCAAACAACCTGTAGAAAACTTGGATGATGTGCCTGAGGTAATTGAAGAGCTTGACCCATTTCTTGAAGAAGCTGCTCTTATTACGCAAGATTATATCAAATATGGTCGCGTAGCTAAGCGCTAAATTCAGCTTCACTTTGTAAAAAAAAGGCGCCTAGGCGCCTTTTTTACTATCGATAATTTGCTAAATTGTTATAATCGCGGATTACCAAAAGTTGAGCTAGATCAATAGTGCTCAATAAATGCGCGTACGTGCTAATAAAAATAATCAACATGCATCGAATGTGTGTAGGAGTCTATATTTTGAAGCCCATTGAAGAAAAACCACTAAAAAGTGCCTCGTTTTTTGATGCACTCATTCCAATTGCTGTATTAATTTGTTTATTAGGTGCCGCTGTGTACTTATTTGGTGATGACTCATCGTCAGGTCCCAATCAAATTGCATTACTGTTTGCAACTTTCGCTGCAGCACTAATTGGTTTAAAAAATGGCTACACATGGAAAAAATTAGAAGATGCAATGATTGAGGGAATTACCTTATCTCTTAGCGCTATTTTAATTCTACTCATGGTGGGGGCACTTATCGGAACTTGGTTATTATCAGGAACGGTTCCGACCTTAATTTATTACGGCTTGCAAATAATCAACCCTAGCTGGTTTTACGCCGCGAGTTGTTTAATTTGTGGCATTGTAGCAATGAGTATTGGTAGTTCGTGGACCACAGCAGCGACTATAGGTGTCGCACTACTTGGCGTTGCTTCTGGACTTGGCTTAGAGCCGACAGTCACCGCCGGTGCAGTTATATCAGGCGCTTACTTTGGCGACAAGCTTAGCCCATTGTCAGAAACAACCAATTTAGCACCGGCTGTTGCTGGTGCTGATTTATTTGAACACATTCACCATATGTTATGGACAACTGTTCCAAGCTTTGTGATTGCATTAATCATCTTTGTATTTATGGGCTTCAATGCCACCGCGGCAGGCGAGTCGGGTCAAATTGATGAAATAACATCAATTCTTCAACAAAACTTTAATATTGGTTTAGAAATGTTGGTGCCTTTAATTGTGTTACTAGTTTTAGCAATAAGAAAAATGCCAGCGTTTCCGGCTATTTCTATAGGCGCTGTCATTGGCGCTGTATGGGCATTGTTATTTCAATCTGATTTAATTGCTAGCCAAATAGATATGACCCAAGGTGAATTTGTTGGTTACTTTAAACTGGTTTGGACCACCTTTTTTGACGGTTTTACTATTAGTACCGGTGATGCAAAAATGGACTCGTTACTCAGTGGCGGTGGTATGTCAGGCATGCTAACAACCACATGGTTGATCATGACGGCACTTATGTTTGGTGCGATTATGGAAAAAACCGGTCTACTTGATATATTTGTTAAAAGTATTCTTAAAATCGCAAAAAGTACCGGTTCATTAATTGCTTCAACTATTGCTACCTGTATTGGTACCAATATTATCGCAGCAGATCAGTATATTGCTATTGTTGTACCTGGGCGAATGTTTAAAGAAGAATATAAAAAGCGCGGGTTAAAGCCAGTTAATTTGTCACGCACACTAGAAGATGGTGGCACAATTACCAGCCCGCTCATACCATGGAATACCTGTGGTGCGTATATGCAAAGTGTCCTATTAATCAATCCGTTTGATTATGCACTTTATGCATTTTTCAACCTTATAAATCCTTTCTTAGCCGTTATTTATGCTTACTTAGGTATTAAGATACTGCGTATCAAGCCTAAGCAAACGGCTTAATTTAAGTAGCTCCTTTTATCACTAAAAGGGGCTATTTTTTTGGAGTGATCATGACTGAACTACAAAAACCTCAAGCAGAATATTTAAAAGACTATAAAGCCCCCGATTTTTCAATCGAGCATACTGAGCTGACTTTCGACTTACAGCCATTAACGACTCAAGTAAATGCTTTATTAACGCTTAAACGCGTGGGTGATTCAAATGCCCCCCTGGTATTAGATGGCATTGACTTAACTTTGATCTCTTTATCGATTGACGGTGAGGAGCTCACAGATTATAAAATTATAAATCAGCAATTAATCATTAATAATCTGCCTGATGAATGTCAGCTAAGTATAGTGACGCAAACTTCACCGCAAACAAACACATCACTTGAGGGATTGTACTTATCGGGAGGCGCTTATTGTACTCAATGTGAAGCGCAAGGGTTTAGAAAAATAACCTACTACATGGATCGTCCTGATGTCCTTTCTACTTTTGATGTCACTATAATTGCAGATACAATATTCCCACATTTACTTTCAAATGGTAATCAAGTTGATAGCGGTGAAACGCAAGATGGACGCCATTTTGTAAAATGGCAAGACCCGTTCAAAAAGCCGAGTTATTTGTTTGCTCTAGTGGCAGGGGACTTTGATGTTTTACACGATAAATACACTACCCGCAGTGGTAAGGATGTCACCCTAGCGTTATTTGTCGATAAAGGAAACTTACCTAAAACAGAGCATGCTATGACGTCGCTTAAAAAAGCGATGGTTTGGGATGAGTCACGTTTTAATTTAGAGTATGACCTTGATATTTATATGATTGTTGCCGTTGATTTTTTCAATATGGGAGCAATGGAAAATAAAGGGTTAAACATTTTCAACAGCAAATGCGTGCTGGCAAATCAAGAAACGGCAACCGATAAAGATTACCACACCATTGAGTCTATTGTTGGCCACGAGTACTTTCATAACTGGACCGGAAATCGTGTAACTTGTCGTGATTGGTTTCAGCTGTCTTTAAAAGAAGGTTTAACGGTATTTAGAGATCAAGAGTTTAGCAGTGATTTAGGCTCTCGTGCGCTAAATAGAATTGACGCGGTAAAAGTGATGCGCACTCATCAATTTAGCGAAGATGCCGGCCCAATGGCACACCCAATACGCCCAGAAAAAGTCATCGAAATGAATAACTTTTACACCGTTACAGTGTATGACAAAGGGGCTGAAGTTATTCGTATGATGCATACATTGTTGGGTGAGGAAAATTTTCAAAAAGGCATGACACTGTATTTTCAGCGTCATGATGGCCAAGCGGTTACCTGCGATGATTTTGTTGCGGCAATGAGTGATGCATCATCAATTGATTTATCACAATTTAAGCGTTGGTATAATCAGTGTGGGACACCACGTTTAAACGTTACCAAAGCGTATGATGAAAGTGCACAAATCTTCACGCTCACTATAGAGCAACTTGCGCCCCTGAATCAGCCTGATAATGCGATGTTACATATTCCTTTTGCGATTGAACTTTTAAATCAGCAAGGCCAAAGTATTGCATTGCAATACCAAGGTAAAAAGGTTGATAGCGTGTTAAATGTTACTCAAGCTAAACAAACATTTCATTTTGATAATATTGAACACAGTCCAACCGCCGTATTGCTAGAAGATTTTTCAGCACCGTGTATTTTGAATCAACAGATCACTGAAGCTGATTTATTACATATTATGCGTTTTGCACGCAGTGACTTTTCACGCTGGGATGCACAACAACAATTGTTTATTAATGCACTCAAGGCAAACGTTATTTCAGCTAGTAATGCACCACTAAGCGATGCCGTTATTGATGCACTTAGGGTGCTAATATCGCAACGAGAGGGTGATTTAGCGCTGATTGCTGAACTCTTAAAACTGCCTAGTTTTGATACTTTAGCTGCGGAGTTTGACGTTATTCCGGTTGATGACATTATTGCCAATATTGAGCTATTCGAAAAACAAATTGCCAAACAACTACATACTGAGTTTTTAAGTTGTTATCAGGCAATCACGGATGATGGTAGTGTGAGTGCCAAAGCGGTGGCTATTCGCGCTTTAAAACAACTTTGCTTGCACTATTTAGCAAAAACAGACAGTGCTAAGGCGGCAAGCTTAATTGAGCAGGCAGCAGCATCAACAAATATGACTAATGTGCTTGGCGCTTTGAGTAGTGTAGTTAAAGCTGCGCACCCATTATCAAATCAATTACTTGCGCATTTTGACAGCCAATGGCGCCATGATGTACTAGTAATGGATAAATGGTTTGCTTTACAAGCAATGAACAGCGCTGATGATGCCATTGAGAAAATTAAGGCCTTGTATACACATCCATGTTTTGATTTTTCAAATCCGAATCGAGTTCGTGCATTAGTGGGGAGTTTTTCGCACTTTAATACCGCACAATTTCATCGCTTAGATGGTCAAGGTTATACATTACTTGGCGATTTATTAATTAAGCTTAATTCGATTAACCCGCAAAATGCATCACGTATGTTAACGCCGTTTATGTCATGGCGCCGCTATGATGAAACCCGTGCAATTGCAATGAAAGCGCAATTAGAGCGCCTTTCGAATTTAGAAGGTTTAAGTGATGATTTATTTGAAAAGGTTGAAAAAGCTTTACAATAAATCATGATAGAACATTATTTTTATATAAATTTAAGCTATAACGAGTGCATGGATTATTACCATGGCCGGTATAGCTCAATTCAAGTAACAGCTGATAGCGGCAAAACAATTCGTTTTGCTGCGCATTATCTTCGGCCCTTCATGTCTAGTTTAGGTATTCGTGGTCGGTTTAGACTAATTTTAAGTAATGAAAACAAGTTCATCCGTCTCGAACGAGTAGCCTAGCTGTTGTTTTTTGTGATATAGATATACACAAATATTGCCTTTTTGTTAATTTCGATTTGTTCTATTGTTAATTTACGTGTATAAATTATCTGGTATGACGTCTTACCAATACGTAAACGTTAAACAAATAAAAAACTTATAACTGATTGAAGGCGACCATTTGTAATTTGTTTAATTCGCTTCTATCGTTACGATTACACTAAAAACAATAACTTGATCACACAAAAAATACCCGCGACAGGGGGGAACCAAAATGATAAGAAGATCGCTTTTTGTTAAAAATAAAATAGTACTCGGCTTAACAGCTGCGGCTATCGGTTTATCAGCAGCACAGACACAGGCTGCAACATTTGAGGTAGGCGGTTTTGATATCGCTTTCGACTCTACTTTTTCTTATGGGCAAAGTATTCGCGTAGAAGACCGTGACTTTAACCTCATTGGTAAAAGTAATAACCCATCATTTGATTGGACAGGTTATAACCCAGCAATCAATACAATTTATTCATCTCAAGATGTCTGGGCTCAACCGGGCTCTTACTCAAATAATGGTGATGCAGGCGATTTAAACTTTGATAGCGGCGAAACTTTTTCAAAGCTATTAAAAGGCACGCATGACCTATCAATAAGTAAAGATAACTACGGCTTATTTACTCGTTTTATGTACTTTTATGATTTTGAATTAATGGACGGCGATCGTGCCTACGTTAATCCAACATCTGGTCAGGGTGTAGATCCGTGTGATGATGATGATACTAAAGAGCAAAGCTGTGCTGACATTCGTTTACTTGATGCGTATGTGTGGGCAAACTTTGATTTAAATGAAGGCAAAAACCCGCTTTCTATTCGAGTTGGTCAACAAGTGGTTAACTGGGGGGAAAGTACATTAATCTCTCATGGTATTAACGTAAACCCGGTTGATATTGACCGATTAAAAGCACCAGGTGCTGAACTAAAAGAAGCGTTTATTCCGGTTGGTATGTTGTGGGCCTCATTAGGGCTTACAGAAAACATGACCTTAGAGGGCTTTTATCAATACCAATGGCATGAAACACGTTTACCTGCAGCAGGGACTTATTTTTCTACCAATGATTTTGCGGCAGAAAACGGTTATCAACAAAATGTACAGCTTGGTTTTACTTCAAACCCTGATATTGACTTAGCGTTTTTAACAGATAACTTGAATAACCTGATGGCAACTTATGGCCAAGTGGCTGCGAGCCAAGGTATTGACCCTTCAAGTGCAGCTGGACAACAATTACTGGCCAATATGTACTTAGCGTACCCAACTAAGGTTACCCTTAAAGGTAAAGGCTATGATGGAAAAACAGAGCCTGATGATGGCGGTCAATATGGTCTGCGCTTAGGTATGTTTTTACCTGAGTGGAACGATACAGAAGTGGCACTTTATCATGTAAATTATCACAGCCGCCGTCCACTTATTTCGGGCCGCGTATCTAATTTCACGCAAGCATCATTGCAACAAGATTTAGCCATGATTGCCACCACTGAAATTACCTCTGATAACGTCTCTGACCTAACAGCATTTGCTAAAGCGACAAACGAATACCCTGAAGATATTAAACTATATGGTTTGAGTTTTAATACCTCGCTGGGTGAAACTGCGTTTGCAGGTGAATTCACTTTCCGTGAAGACGAACCACTACAAATCGATGACGTAGAATTACTTTATGCAGCTATGCCTGAGCAATTAGCGATTGCCGGCTTACGCCCTGAATTTGCGGGTATTTCGCAAATGAGTAAAGGTGATGCTGCAAGTGTTGTAGGTCCAGGCGAGCTAGCTAAAGGTTACATTGAACGTAATACTTCACAGCTACAGTTTACGGCCACGCATTTATTTGGCCCGTCATTAGGTGCTGATAGCTGGGCAGTTGTCGGTGAAATTGGTGGTGTTCGCATCAACAATATGCCTGAATACGATGAAATACGTTTAAATGTTTCTGGTACTGGTCGAAGCGGTATTATGCAAGGCCCAGGTAGTTCAGACTATTCTGCATTGCATATGGCTTTATCAAATGGTCCTGAGCAAAAATCGTTTGCTACGGCGTCGTCTTGGGGTTATCGCTTAATTGCCAAAGGTGATTACTTTAATATTTACAATGGTATTAACTTCTCACCTCGTTTTGTGTTCTCGCATGATGTTAATGGTAATACGCCTGATCCAATGTTCTTATTCATTGAAGATCGTAAGTCACTAGGTGCTACTATGAGCTTTAATTACCAAAATGCATGGTCTTTAGATGTAAGTTACAACTCATTTTGGGGTGGTGGCGACACCAACACTTTCTCTGACCGAGATTACGTTTCTTTTAACTTAAAATATTCTATCTAGGGGTAACATTATTATGATTAAAAAACCTACCCTCATTGCTACAGCGTTTTGTAGTTTGTTTGCAAGTCACACAGCACTGGCTAAAATTAGTCCAGAAGAAGCTGCGCGTCTAGGTAAAGACCTAAGCCCAATTGGGGCAGAAAAAGCAGCGAATGCAGATGGTTCAATCCCAGCGTGGAACGGTGGTATTACTGCTGCACCAGCAGGTTATGAGCCGGGTATGCACCACTTAGACCCTTACGCAACTGATGAAGTATTGTTTACTATAGATAAAAGCAATATTGATAAGTACAAAGAAAATTTAAGCCCAGGGCAAATAGCATTATTTGAAGCGTACCCAGATACGTTTAAAATGCCTATTTACAAAACACGTCGTTCAGCGTCATACCCACAGTTTGTATACGATGCGACAAAGAAATTTGCTACTACAGCTGAATTAGTTGAAGGTGGTAACGGGATTAAGAACACAGCAATTGGTATTCCATTTCCAATTCCTAAAACAGGTTTAGAAGCAATTTGGAACCATTTACTTCGCTATCGTGGTCAATCAATTGAGCGCTTTGGTGGTCAGGCAGCGCCAACAGCATCGGGGTCGTACAACTATGTTGGCTTTGATGAGCAACTATTAGTTAAATATTCTGATCCAAGTGCAACGCCGGCTGAACTACAAGACTCTAATATTTTGTTTAAGTTTAAACAGCAAGTGACAGAGCCAGCACGTTTGGCAGGTACGGCATTGTTAGTACATGAAACCATGGATCAAATATTAACACCACGTCAAGCGTGGACGTATAATTCAGGTCAGCGTCGTGTTCGTCGTGCACCTAATGTAGCGTATGATGCTCCGGGTACAGCAGCAGATAGCTTACGTACAACCGATGATTTTGACATGTTTAACGGCTCGCCAAATCGTTATAACTGGACGCTAAAAGGCAAGCAAGAGCTTTACATCCCATACAATAGCTACAAGCTTCACAGTGATAAGCTAACCTATGATGATATTTTAAAGCCTGGCCACATCAACCCAGAGCATACACGTTATGAAAAACACCGTGTGTGGGTTGTTGAAGCAAACTTAAAAGATAACACGCGCCATATTTATAAAAAACGTGTGTTCTACATTGATGAAGACAGCTGGCAAGTACATGTTACCGATATATACGATAATCGCGACCAACTGTATCGTGTAGCAATGGCTTATGGCCTTAACTACTACGAAGTACCGACTCAGTGGAGTACGCTTGAGGTATACCACGACCTTAACTCACGTCGTTACTTAGCCATTGGTTTAGATAATCAAGAAAAGATGTATGATTTTTCTCAGTCATTTAATGATAATGAGTTCACATCGAGCGCTTTACGTCGCGCTGGCAGATAGTATAAAAGCAGGCACCTAGTTTCCTAGGTGCCTTTTTTCTTTCACATCGCGTTTGTCTATTAACGAACAGGTTTTCCTCTTTTTAACAGACAAACAAATCCTCAGTTCAAGGCGAATTTAATTTATGAAGTATTTGGTCTATGCCAGCCTGATCCTAAGCGGTGCGAGTTTTGCACAAGACGCACCTCAAAGTGCAATTAGCGCAATTAATGCAGATAAAACACTCCTTACCGATATCACACAAACCTCAGCAGGGCTCATTGCTGTGGGTAAACACGGTACGGTAATTAAAAGTGTTGATGGTAACAATTGGCAACAAGCACAATCAGTGCCTACACAAGTATTACTAACAGCGGTTGAATTTACTAATGATTCTCACGGCTGGGCATGTGGACATGACGCCACAATTATAAATACCACCGACGGTGGTGAGAACTGGCAGTTACAACAAGCAAAGCCCTCACTTGATAAACCCTGTTTAGATATTTATTTTAAAGACGATTTACATGGTTATGCCGTGGGCGCCTACGGTATGTTTTATCAAACCAGTGATGGCGGCGAACATTGGCAAAAACGGTTTTTAGATTCACTGTTATTTAGTGAAGATAGAGCGTACTTAAACGATTTAAAACAAACCGATCCTGAGGGTTACGAAATAGAAACCTCGTCTATATTACCTCACTTTAATCGCATTGAACCGACTAGTTCGGGTTTAATGCTAGTGGGAGAGATGGGCTTAATGGCAAAAAGTGATGACGATGGCCAAACATGGCAACGTTTAGATGAAATTTACCCTGGCTCGTTTTTTGGTTTTGCTTCTGATTCATCGCAACAAATCGTCGCAGGGCTACGCGGTAATATTTTCGTAAATAAAACCGACAGTGGACAATGGCAGCATTTAGAAAATGACAAAACCGCCACTATTAATAGCATTATCAACTACAACAATAAACAATGGCTATTACTGGCTAATAGCGGTGTTATTTTTCATCTAAAAGATGATGAGTTGTCATACGAGCAATTGGCCGATGGTAAGGCAATACTTGATGGTGTAATTGTTAAAGATAGACTTATTCTGGCGACAGAAAATGGCATTAAAGTGAAGGAGTTGACCCCTTAATGCAAGCAATTTTAGATTTTTTAGAAAAAGCGATTTTTAGACACCGCTTAGTGGTGCTCATAAGTTTTGTGTTGATCACCTGTTTATTGGTTTTTAAAGCAACACAGATTCAACTTGATGCGTCATTTAATAAAAATATCCCGCTCAATCATGAATACATGAAGGTATACACTAAACATGAGAAACAGTTTGGTGGTGCAAATAGTATTTTAATTTCCGTATGTGACGACAGTGGTGATATTTTTAACCCTGAATTTTTTACCCAATTAAAAGCAGTGCACGATCAGCTTTATTTTATTCCAGGGGTAAATCGTCCTTTAGTAAATTCTATCTTTTCACCCAGTGCCCGTTTTGTTGAAGTTGTTGAAGACGGCTTTGCTGGCGGGCCTATTATACCAGCCAACTTTAAAGCCGATAAGCAAGGCTTAGGAATTGTTAAAGAGAACATTGAAAAGGCAAAAGTAGTGGGTCGTATGATAGCAAGCGATTATTCGTGTGCCATGGTCACCGCCCAACTGTTAGAGACTGATCCGCAAACACAAGAAAAATTAGACACCCTTGCGTTTGCAAAAAAATTAGAAACCGAGATTCGTGAACCTTTAAGTACTGATAATATCAGTATTCATATTATCGGTTTTGCAAAAATGGCTGGCGATATCGCTGAAGGCGCAAAAGGGGTTGTTTTATTTTTTGCCATCGCGATTGCGTTTACATTCGTCATGGTATGGCTATTTTGTGGCAGCTTGAAACTTACTATCTTACCGATTGTGTGTTCTATTATTGCCGTTATTTGGCAGTTAGGCTTATTGTCTAGTTTAGGCTTTGGCCTTGATCCTATGTCAATTTTAGTTCCTTTTTTAGTTTTTGCAATTGGTGTAAGCCACGGTGTGCAGATGATCAACGCCATTGGTAAAAAAGTCACTGAGGGCAAAACGACCGCCGTGTGTTGTCAATCTAGCTTTAGAGCTTTGCTGGTGCCAGGTGGGATTGCGTTGTTATCAGATACGGTTGGCTTTTTAACACTTTTAACTATAGATATCGGCATCATTCGTGAACTGGCTATTACAGCAAGTTTAGGGGTAGCTGTTATTATATTTACTAATCTTATTTTATTGCCTGTATGGGCATCGTATATGCGTTTTGAAAACAGCATCCATATTCAATCGGGTGATGCCAACAAACCGAATATACTCGATGCAATGCGCGATTTATTAGTTAAAGCAACTGACCCAAAAACAGCAAAAATCATTATTGGTTTCACTCTGGTTTTATTTGCACTGGGCTATTGGCAAGCGGATAAAATGCGAATCGGTGATTTACACGCAGGTGCGCCATCGTTGCACCAAGATGCACGTTACAACCAAGATACCTTTTTAATATCGGACAAATACACCATTTCGTCTGATATTTTAAAAGTGATTGTGGAAGCATACCCTGCGGCCTGTACAGAGCACGATGTAATGGAACGTATATCGCGTTTTCAATATAAAGTTGAAAACTTAGCGGGCGTGCAGTCAGCAGTGAGCTTAAGTTCAGTGGCACAATCAGTCAATGCCGGTTACAACGAGGGCAATTTAAAGTGGCAAAGTTTGCCGCGCAATTCTGCCAGCTTAGTGCAATCAACGTCACGTGTGGAAACAAGCACAGGGTTATTAAACGGTGATTGTTCGGTAATGCCGGTGATTATATTTTTAGACGATCACAAAGCACAAACAATTGATAACGTGATTGCAAAAGTAAAACAATTTGCCGATGAAGAGGGCACAGATAAACTGGCCTTTAAATTGGCATCAGGCCCTGTAGGTGTGATGGCTGCAACGAATGAGTCTGTTTCAGCAGCGCAAATACCTATGATGTTGTATGTTTACGGTGCGGTTATTATTTTATGCTTACTTAGTTTTAAGAGTGTAAAAGCAACAATTGCGGTGGTATTACCCTTGTACATAGTATCAACCCTTGCACAAGCACTGATGGTGCAGCTTGAGATTGGTCTGACTGTTTCAACGTTACCAGTGATTGCTCTGGGTGTAGGTATTGGTGTTGATTACGGTATTTATATTTTGTCATCGATGATGGGGCAGTTAAAACAAAACGTACCATTGAGTATTGCTTATCGTAATGCATTAGTTGAACGTGGTAGTGCGGTGTTATTTACCGGTATTACATTAGCGATTGGTGTAAGTACGTGGATTTTTTCTGATTTGAAGTTCCAAGTTGATATGGGAATTCTGCTTACCTTCATGTTTTTAGTAAATATGTTGGGCGCAGTGTTACTTCTACCTGCAATTGGCAGCTTGCTCTGGACTGACCAGAAAAAATAAGGTGAATAAATTTGCTCCAAAATGGCCAGTAATGGCCATTTATATCTATATTTTGTGAATAGATGACCAAATAGCTGAAATGCTTAAAATGTTTTCATCGAAAAGGCTGTTTATTAGTTTTAAAAGGGTTAGAATTTAACTGACTCCACGCTAATAAATGGCTGTACAAATACTCTGCTAAACTAGCAGTGATAGATTAAGGAACATACAATGACACGAAATGAAGGCCAAGCCTCGGTTATTTTAGATAACGTCTGTAAGCTTATCCAGAAAAAAGTTCGCGCTGATAATGTGTTACTCGTTGAGAAATTCGCCAAAGCCTTGTACAGCAATATGTCTAAAGAGGATTTGGCAAATCGCAACGACAGTGACTTATATGGTGCTGCACTTAGCCTTTGGAATTCGCTAGAAAAAAATACATCAGATGACGCAGTTATTCGCGTTTTCAACCCTGAAGTGGCAAAAGATGGCTGGCAGTCATCACATACCATTGTAGAGATCATTGCTAAAGACATGCCGTTTTTAGTTGACTCTGTACGTATGGCCATGACACGAGAAAACATCGCCTCTCACTTACTTCTTCATAGTCCACTGAAAATTCAACGTGATAAAAACGAAAAAATATCTGGGTTATCAAGCTTAAAAGCAGAGCAAGAATCAACATCAACAAAAACTGTATTCTTTATAGAAATTGACCGTCAAACAGATGCAACTGTTATTGAGTCTTTCAAAAAAGAACTTGAATCTGTACTCGTTGATGTATCGGTTGCGGTTGAAGATTGGCAGCCTATTCGCGAAAAACTAATCGCAGTTAGCAAAAGCTTACCTAAAAGCCACAAAGATAAAAATGATAACGAAATAAATGAAACCGTTGAGTTCTTAGATTGGCTAGTAAAAGACAACTTTACATTAATGGGTTACCGCCAATATGAGCTTTCGCCAGTCCAAGGTGATTATCAATTAAAAGGTAAAATGGATACCAGCTTAGGGTTAATGAAAAACTCAGATGCTGAGCATACACGTTTGCTTTCTGAGTTACCTGAAGTGGCTCGTCAAGAAGCACGTAGTAGCAACTTATTAATTTTAACGAAAACCAATTCATTATCTCGAGTTCATCGCCCAGCCTATATTGATTATGTGGGTGTTAAGCGTTTTGATGACAAAGGTAATGTAATTGGTGAAGACCGTTTTATAGGTTTATTCTCATCTAACTTTTATAACAACAGCGCTGCTGATGTCCCGGTTCTTAAAAGCAAGATTAATCGCATTATGGATATGTGTGATTTTGCTAAGGGTACACATGCATACAAAGCGGTATTAAACATCTTAGAAACCTACCCACGTGACGAATTAGTGCAAGCTCGCGAACATGAGCTACTTGAAGTTGCTATGGGCGTGTTACAAATTCAAGAACGCGATATGTGTCGTTTATTTGTTCGCAAAGATGCATACGGTCGCTTCCTATCTTGTATGGTGTATGTACCACGTGAACGTTATAACACGGCGCTGCGCCGCGAAACGCAGGCTATTTTAGCGAATGCATTTAATTCTGACGTTAAAGTCGAATTTACTACCTATTTCTCAGAGTCAACACTGGCGCGTACTCATTACACCGTTCGTGTGACCGATAACAATATTGAATATAACGTGAAAGACATAGAAAATAATCTAATTGAAGCCGCTCGTACCTGGGAAGATAAACTCCAATCAGCCTTACTCGAATCTGCTGGTGAAGCACGTGGTAACGAATTAAACCGTAAATACTGCAACGCTTTTGCACGTTCATACAAAGAAGAAGTACTTCCAAGTGCCGCTGTTGTTGATATTGAAAAGCTAGAAATGCTAAACGATGACAACAAACTTGAGATGTTGTTTTATCGTCCACAAGAAGAGGCGAGCAGCAATATTGTTCGTTTAAGCTTATTCCACAAAGATGAGCCAATTCACTTATCAGATGTGATGCCAATGCTGGAAAACTTTGGTTTACGTGTTGTAGGTGAAACACCTTACTCAGTTAAAACCAGTGATGGTGGCATTAATTGGATCATGGACTTCTCAATGCTGATTGATAGCAAAGGGATGGCCGATTTTGATAAAATTTCCGCACGTTTTCGTGCCGCACTAACCAGTGTGTGGGCAAATCGTTTAGAAAACGATGGTTTTAACCGTTTAGTGTTAATGGGTGGGTTAACCGGTCGCGAAGCATCAATTTTACGTGCGTACGCTAAATACATGCGCCAAATTGGGGTAACTTTCTCGCAAACGTACATCGAAAGTACCTTTGCTAATTACCCACACATCGCGGCTAAAATTGTTAATTTATTTGCTAAAAAATTCTCAGTTAAAAGTCCTGCAAGTGCTAAAACACTTGAAAAACTAGGCTTAGAAATTTATGCAGAGTTAGAAAACGTAGCGAATCTTGATGATGACCGTATTATCCGTTTATACGTTGATATGATTGTTGCAACGCTGCGTACAAACTACTTCCAAAAAGATGGTGAAGGTAAGTTTAAGTCATATATTTCACTTAAAATTCAACCAAGTTTAATTCCAGAAGTACCACTGCCTGTTCCTGCGTTTGAGATTTTCGTTTACTCGCCGCGTGTTGAAGGTGTGCATTTACGCTTTGGTAAAGTTGCGCGTGGTGGCCTACGTTGGTCAGACCGTCGTGAAGACTTCCGTACTGAAGTTTTGGGCTTGGTAAAAGCGCAGCAGGTTAAAAATACCGTAATTGTACCGGTTGGTTCAAAAGGTGGCTTTGTATGTAAACAACTACCTAGTGAGCGCGAAGCGTTTATCAAAGAAGGCCAAGAATGTTATAAAATCTTCATTCGTGGCTTATTAGATATCACAGATAATATTGAGCGCGGCGAAGTTGTACCTGCTGTTGATGTTACTCGTCATGATGAAGACGATGCATACCTAGTGGTTGCAGCGGACAAAGGAACTGCGACTTTCTCTGATATTGCGAACGGTATCGCAATCGAATATAACTTCTGGCTAGGTGATGCGTTTGCATCAGGTGGTTCAGTAGGTTACGACCATAAGAAAATGGGTATTACTGCGCGTGGTGCATGGGAGTCTGTTAAGCGTCATTTCCGTGAAATGGATATTAACTGTCAAACCACAGACTTTACTGCCGTTGCCATTGGTGACATGGCCGGTGATGTATTTGGTAATGGTATGTTGTTATCAAAGCACATTCGTTTGCAAGTGGCGTTTAACCACTTACATATTTTTGTGGATCCAAACCCCGATGCAGCTGCTTCTTACCCAGAGCGCGAGCGTTTATTTAATTTGCCACGTTCATCATGGGAAGATTACAACAAAGAGTTAATTTCAAGCGGCGGTGGTGTGTTCTCTCGTGCAGCCAAGTCGATTACGCTAAGCCCAGAAATGAAAAAAATGTTGGGCACTAAAAAAGCCAGCATGACGCCTAATGAATTGATCAAAGCCTCACTTATGATGGAGTTTGATTTATTGTGGAATGGCGGTATTGGTACATACATTAAGCACTCTAAAGAAACAGATGCGGATGTAGGGGACCGTGCAAACGATGCACTGCGCATTAATGGTAAAGACCTTGGCGCTAAAGTCTTTGGCGAAGGCGGTAACTTAGGGGCAACCCAGTTAGGTCGTATTGAATTTGCAGCTAAAGGTGGCCGTGTTAATACTGACTTTATCGATAACGTAGGCGGTGTTGCGTGTTCAGATAACGAAGTAAACATTAAAATCTTACTTAATGGTTTAGTTGCCGAAGGTGATTTAACACGTAAGCAACGTGATGAGTTACTTTACTCAATGACCGACGAAGTATCTGAATTAGTGCTTAAAGACTGTTATCGTCAAACACACACTTTATCGATTACCCAATCAAAAGGGACTTCAACGCTTAAAGAAAAAATTCGTTTTATTCATGCGCTTGAAAAAGAGGGCAAGTTAGACCGTACGATTGAGTTTATTCCGACGGATGAAGAGTTAGCAGAGCGTGCTGCCGCAGGCAGAGATTTAACACGTCCTGAGCTTTCAGTGTTGGTCTCTTATGCGAAAATGGTTCTTAAAGAGTCATTAGTAACCGACGAAATTACCGAAAACCCTTACTATCGTCAGTTATTGGTTAAATCATTCCCACGTCCATTACGTGAGAAGTTTAACGATGCTATGAATAATCACCCACTACGCAAAGAGATCATTGCCACTAAGTTAGCAAATAATATTGTTAACGATATGGGCTTAAACTTTATGGTGCGTATGAATGAAGAAACAGGTGCAAACGAAGCTGAGATTGCATTATGTTATTCAATCGCAAGTGAAATATTCCAAATGCGTGACACTTGGTTATCAATTAGTGACTTAGATAACAAGATACCGTCTAACGTACAAACAGAAATGTTGTACCAGTTACGTCGTACTGTTCGTCGTGCAACTCGTTGGTTCTTACGTCATCGTACGAAAGCACAAACAATTGAGCAATCAATTGAAGCATTTGCACCAACGTTTGCCGATTTAAGTGAAAACTTAACTAAATACATCGTGAAAACAGAAAGCGATCGTATAGAAAGTGCACGTGAAGAGCTAACGCAAAGCGGTGTTCCGGTTGAGATTGCTCAGCGTATTGTATCGTTATCAAGCTTGTTCTCTGTAATGGACTTGACACAAATTGCGCAAAACTCTAATCGTAAAATCGATATGGTATCGCACACTTACTTCAAACTTGGTGCGCAAATGGGGCTACATTGGTTCTTAGACCAAATTACTAATCAACCTGTTTCAAACCATTGGCAAGCACTTGCGCGTGCTTCATATCGTGAAGAGTTAGATTGGCAACAACGTACATTATCTGAAGTAGTGTTAAACAGCTTTGAAGGTGATAGTAGTGATGTTGATGGCCAAATTGAACAGTGGATGGATAGCCAAGATCTGTTGTTACAGCGCTGGAAACAAATGCTCACTGAATTTAAAACATCGCAAAGTCATGACTTTGCAAAATTCTCAGTTGCACTTAGAGAGCTTATGTTACTAGGCCACAACTGTGATACCTCTGCAAAGTAATAAACTGCAACTGATTAAAATTAATCGTTAAACAGTTTTTTGTTATATAATACCTCAGCCTTATCTGAGGTATTTTTTTGTCTACAACTTTAAGAGGATTATATTCATGTTTTACGATTTAGCTCGCCGTTTTATGTTTACCCGTGATGCGGAGTGGGCCCATGATTTTGCTCTTAATAACTTACGTCGCTTTGCTAATACACCGTTAAGTGCCGCGTGGTCACAAAGCGTGGCAAATAAGCCTGTGAACTTTTTAGGCCTCGAATTTAAAAATCCCGTAGGGCTTGCCGCTGGTCTTGATAAAAATGCCGAGTGTATTGATGCATTCGCCCAAATGGGGTTTGGTTTTGTCGAAGTAGGCACAGTAACACCGCGTCCACAAGCAGGTAACGATAAGCCTCGTATGTTTAGATTGCCACAGTCGAATGCAATTATTAATCGCATGGGCTTTAATAATAAAGGCGTTGATAATTTAGTAAATAACGTAAAAGCAGCAAAGTATGATGGCATTTTAGGTATTAATATTGGTAAAAATAAAGATACGCCGAATGAACAAGGCAAAGATGATTACATTCACTGTATGCGAAAAGTGTTTGAGTATGCATCTTACATAACCGTCAATATTTCATCGCCAAATACACCAGGATTGCGTGACTTACAATATGGCGCAGCATTAGATGACCTATTGCAAAGTTTAAAAAATGAGCAGTTAGATTTAATTGCCAAGCATAATAAAAATGTACCTATGCTGGTTAAAATTGCGCCAGACTTAGATCCTATTCAAATTGAACAAGTGAGCGAATCACTATTAACGAATAAAATTGATGGTGTGATTGCCACAAATACAACCCTTGAGCGTAGCCTAGTGCAAGGTCAGCAGTATGCTGATGAAGCAGGGGGGTTATCGGGTGCTCCGGTAAGAGAGCGTTCAACTCATATTGTTTCTGAACTAAAACGTTTAACTAATAATCAATTACCTATCATTGGTGTAGGCGGTATTGATGACGTTCAATCGGCTAAAGAGAAGATGAACGCAGGGGCTGATTTGATTCAAGTTTACACTGGATTTATTTATAAAGGACCACAATTGGTCAAGTCGATCATTAACGACTTATAAGGATCAGTTATGTAAGCTTTTGATCGTTCGATAAATGTTCTAAAAAGACGTTTTAAAAATGGTCAAAAGCAGCTATACTCTAAGCTTATTGTCTTATTTTATTTTTTTAAGTACTAAGTAGGGAGGAGCAAATGTTACAAGCGTCAAAGCAATGGCAGTGGATAGCGTGTGCTGAAAAAAACCGCTTACTGCTTGATTTAAATGACGATATGCAACTATGCACCCCTTATAAACTAAGGCAATTAACAGATTGCACCTTTAAAAACCCTTACTTTAGTTTAGAAGACGCCGCTTTTTATGAGCAGGTATATTATTACCTCGAGCAGTTTAACTTATGGAATCCTGCGCAATTATGTCAAATAGCGCTCAATGCCACCGCGGTTAAGTTTCAATTAAAGCCCGTTTTAGCTAAAAGTTGGTTTTTTAAAACTTACACGGGTACAACACCTAGTACTGAAGCCGTTATCAACTTGAGCTCTGAATCTCAAACTGGCGAGTTTTTAATTGTGGAGCATTGCCCTGATGCTTCTGTGTGTATTAATTTAAGCGAAACCTTTGCGCTTGACGATAATTTATCACTCTCACAGTTTGAAGTGATCCGCGTATTAAACAACCGTGTTCACCCGCTTATTATCTCACAGTACGATAGTCAAACCGCTTAATCTAATTTAGTTTTCCCACCGTGTTTATGGCGTATTTGTACGCAAACCTATGTTATAATCCCGCGCAATTAGCTATTAAGGGTTTTTACTTTGCAATTTATCGCACTTACTTCTATCGGAATCGAAAATTTATTGGTTGATGAACTTACAGAGCTTGGCGCTACGGTGTCAAAACAAACTGTGGGTTCTGTTCGCTTTGAGGCTGACTCATTGCTAGCGCAAAAGGTGTGTTTATCAACACGCTTTGCTACGCGTGTACTTATGCTTATTGAAGAAAAAGAAGGCGTAAATGACAAAGACAGCTTGTATAAATTTGCACGCTTGCAACCTTGGCAAGAGTGGTTTGGCCCTACGCAAACCTTTGCTGTTGATTTTAACGGCACCAATGACTCGCTTAAAAATACACAGTTTTCAGGCTTAGTGATTAAAGATGCGATTGTTGATTATTTTAATGATCTGTATGAACAGCGCCCAAATGTTGATAAGCAAGATGCGAATGTACGAGTGGTTGCACGTTTAAATCGCCATGGTGTTTCACTTTATATTGATTACTCTGGCCCGCGTTTATCAGAGCGTGGTTACCGTCAAGGTCAAGGTAAAGCACCAATTAAAGAACATTTAGCTGCAGCGATTATTAAGCGCAGTGGCTGGCTTGAAAATGTTAATCAGCCTTTATTTGATCCCTGTTGTGGTGCTGGTACTATTTTAATTGAAGCCGCTGGAATGGCGCGTAATGAAGCGCCAGGTCTATTTCGTGAAGGCTTTGCGTTTGAACGTTTACCTAGCTTTAGAGTGGCAAAGTTTAAAGAACTTAAAGAGCAGCTTTTAGCAAATATTACCGATCCTAAATTGTGGTTAATTGGCCATGATTACGACGCAAATGTCCTTGATAAAGCCATTGCCAATGCGCAGCGCGCAGAACTTGATACGGTAATTAAGTTTAAACAAAGCGATGCAACTAAATTGACTGCGGTTGCTAAATTGCCGGGTGTTGTTATTTCTAACTTACCTTATGGTGAGCGAATTGGCTCTATGGCTGAGCTGGTTAACTTACACCGCAGTTTAGGTGTTGGCTTTAAAAAACACTTCAACCACTGGAAACTAGCTTTATTAGGCATGGATGAAAGCCTGTTTAAACTGCTTAAATTGGTGAAGCAAAAACGTTATAAATTTAAAAATGGCCCACTTGATGTTGAATTAAACTTGTATCAACTTGATGACAAGCAAGTGAGTCTTACCACGGATGACAAACCGGCTTTAAACTTTGAAGGCTCAATGGCCTTTGCTAATCGCTTGAAAAAGAATAAGCAAGGCTTAAAAAATTGGCTTAAGCAAAATCAAGTACATGCCTATCGCGTGTATGATGCGGATATTCCTGAATATAACGTTGCGGTTGATATTTATGGTGATTCAGCGGTTATTTTTGAATACGCAGCACCAAAAGAAATTGATGAAAAAACCTCAGAAAAACGCTTGCAAGATGTTATTAGCTTAACAGCGCAACAACTTGATATTGCACCTGAAAACATTGCGGTAAAAGTACGTAAAAAGCAAAAAGGTGAAGAACAATATACCCCCATGGCTAAGCAAAACAGAACCATGGTGGTAGAGGAGTTTGGTGCTAAGTTTAAAGTTAACTTATTTGATTACTTAGACACCGGACTATTTTTAGATCACCGTCTTGCACGTCGTTACATTCAAGAAAATGCAAAAGATAAGCGCTTTTTAAATCTGTTTGCCTACACGGGAACAGCGTCGGTTCATGCTGCATTAGGCGGTGCAAAAGCAATTACTACCGTTGATTTATCTAAAACCTACCTAAAATGGGGGCAAGATAACTTTGCGCTTAACGATATTAGCAATACGCGTTATCGGTTTGAGCAAGCAGACTGTTTAAAATGGTTAGAGCATGCACAAGGCCAATACGACTTGATCTTTTTAGACCCTCCAACATTTTCTAACTCTAAGCGAATGAAAGATGCGTTTGATGTACAAAATGATCACATTAAGCTGTTAACTTGGGTTAAAAAAATATTGAGCCCATCGGGTACGCTTATATTTTCTAACAATAAACGCGGCTTTGTGATGGACGAAGTAGGGTTAATGGGCTTAGGCTTAAAAGCGGAAAATATTTCAGAAAAAACCTTATCTCCCGATTTTAAACGTAATAAAAAAATTCATAATAGCTGGTTAATTAAACATGGCTAATTGGGTTTTATATCACACAGATGGTTGCCACTTGTGTGAGCAAGCAGAGCAACTGTTAAAACCGTTACTTTCATCAGCTGATGAATTACAACTTATTGATATTATGAGCGATGACGCATTAATTTTAGAGTATCAAATCAGTATTCCGGTTTTAAAAAATCAACAAGGCCAGCAATTGTTTTGGCCGTTTACTGCATCTCAGGCGCAGCAGTTTTTAGCGCAAGCAGAATAAGAGTAAAGATTAATTATGGATTTAATTAGAATTTCAAAAGCACAATTAGCCTACGGTACGCACCCATTATTAGATAATGCCGATGCGGTTATAGAAAGCGGTGAACGAGTATGTATTGTAGGGCGTAACGGTGCGGGTAAATCAACGCTTCTAAAAGTATTAGATGGCCAAGTAATACTCGATGACGGCGAAATAAACCAAGTCGGTAGTTTAAAAATATCGCGTTT
The DNA here is from genome assembly GCF_030407915.1 of Pseudoalteromonas sp. APC 3250. Classification (NCBI taxonomy): domain Bacteria; kingdom Pseudomonadati; phylum Pseudomonadota; class Gammaproteobacteria; order Alteromonadales; family Pseudoalteromonadaceae; genus Pseudoalteromonas; species Pseudoalteromonas sp. APC 3250. Next base: position 258,549 of record NZ_JASDCM010000001.1, on the reverse strand, counting down.
AGAACAAGATCCGCCTAAAGGGGCAAGCGGTACTGTATTTGATTATGTTGCCCAAGGTATGCCTGAAATTGCTAACTTACTGATTGATTTTCATCATGTAAGTACACAATTGCAAACAGATTGTACTGATCAGTTACTCAATAAATTAGAGCGCTTATCAAATAAGTTAGAAGCAGCTGATGGCTGGCGTTTTGATAGCCGTATTCAACTGGTTTTAACCCAACTAGAATTAACCCCCGATGCAAAACTAGAATCACTTTCTGGTGGTTGGTTACGTAAAGTTGCACTTGCGCGTGCGCTAGTGAGCGAGCCTGATTTATTATTACTCGATGAGCCTACCAACCACTTAGATATGACAAGTGTAATGTGGTTAGAGCAATTTTTAAAAGAGTTTAAAGGCGGGATTGTATTTATATCGCATGACCGTGCTTTTATTCGCGCCGTTGCAACACGTATTTTAGATTTAGATCGCGGTAAACTAATTTCTTATCCAGGTGATTATGCCACTTACTTAGAACAAAAAGCGCATGATTTAAAAGTGGAAGAAACGCAAAATGCATTGTTCGATAAGCGTTTAGCAGAAGAAGAAGCGTGGATCCGCCAAGGTGTTAAAGCGCGTCGTACGCGTAACGAAGGGCGAGTTCGTGAGCTTAAACAATTACGTAATGAGCGTAAAAAACGCGTTGATCAAGTAGGCAAAACCGATTTCAATATTGAAACGGCTGATCGTTCAGGTAAATTAGTGTTTGAAGCGAAACACTTAAACCATGCATTTAAAGATAAAATCATTGCTGATGACTTTTCTACTTTGGTTATGCGTGGTGATCGTATTGGATTAGTCGGCCCCAATGGCATTGGTAAAACAACACTATTAAAGCTTCTATTTGGTGATTTAAAAGCAGACAGTGGCGAAATAAAGCAAGGTGTTAATTTAGAGTTTGCTTATTTTGATCAGTACCGTGAAAAGCTTGATGAAGAAGCGACCGTTCAAGATAACGTAGCTGAGGGTAAGCAAGAGGTCATGATGGGCGGGCGCTCACGTCATGTGTTAGGCTATTTACAAGACTTTTTATTCCCGCCAGCACGCGCTCGCACCCCCGTAAAAGCACTTTCAGGTGGTGAAAAAAACAGGTTGTTATTAGCCAAACTATTTTTGAAACCTTCAAATATATTAGTGCTTGATGAGCCTACCAACGACTTAGACATAGAAACGTTAGAGTTACTAGAAGATATCATCAATCAATACCAAGGTACTGTGCTGATAGTTAGCCATGACCGTGAGTTTATTGATAATACGTGTTCGAGTGTATGGGCCTTTGAAGGTAATGGTAAGGTAACAGATATCGTTGGCGGTTACAGCGATTATGAAGCCTATACCAACTATTTAGCAGAGCAGCAAAAGCAGCAGCAACAACAGCCAGTTAAAAAGGTTGAAAAATCAGAGCCGGCACCCGTTAAAAGTAATAACAAAGCAAATAAACTCTCTTACAAATTAAAACTTGAACTAGAGCAACTACCTAATAAAATGGAACAACTTGAAGCTGAGCTTGAAAAACAACAAGAACGAGTAAGTCACGAAGACTTTTTCAAGCAAGACAGTGATGTAACAGCTAAGGAATTGAACCATTTAGCCCAACTCGAGTCTGACCTTGAAGCCGCTTTTGAGCGCTGGGAAGAACTTGAAGAATTAAAGAATCAGTAGTAAGGAATAAAATGAAATATAAATTACTCGCGGCCAGTGTTTTAGCAACACTGAGTACATCGGCATTAAGTGCTACCTATGCGTTAACGGAGTTAGGTAACTTTGAAAACGCAAAACATACTTATGTTACCGATGTGAGTGAAAACGGACATGTCATTGGGCTTGCTAATGGCTTATACAATATCCCAATTGATATTAGTTATATTGATTTTACCGATAGTTTAATTAAGAACGCTTATACTAATGAAGTAAATTCATTTGAACTAAGTGACAAAGAAATTACGTTTACACTTGATGACATCGAAAACAACGACGCTATTTATACCAATGCTGATGCGCATACTTTTATGGTTCGTTTTTTGTCAAACTTATCTGCTAACTTTGAATATCAAAAAATTAGCTCAATTGTTGCTACAAATTACAACAGTGGTGTAATTACAGAGCAATCTTTGTTTGATGTGGCTTCGGTTGATTATGATGGGTTAACGCGATCGACCAGCAATTTTTATAATGCTGTTGCACAGGACGGTACGACCGTAGGTTGGGGCAGTGCACCGTTTGATAAAATCACTTTTACACCAGATGGTGAAACTGAAGAAGAAACTTGGTTTACCCGAGAGTTTATAGAACGTGGTATTTTAATTTCTGAAGGCGGTGTAGAAGTGCCGCTTGTTCCAGAATTTACTGAACATGGTGGGACGAGTAAAGCGTCTGATATTGTTGCCACTGACACGGGTTACGTTGTTGTTGGTAATGTATCAGTGAGTATCCCTACAGAGAGACAAACCTTAATTGCTGATAATTGTGATGGTCTTGATGAACCTGTAATGACGTGTATTGAATCAATTAATAGTCGTAACACACGTGGTTTATTTAATAAAACAGCGGTTAAGTGGACACTAGATAGTGCCTATAATGTAACCTCAACAGAATTGTTAGGTTTAGCGCTGACACCAAAAGAAGATGAAGACAGTAACCCATTTATTAGTAATGCATTAGCGGTTAATAAAAATGGCGTTGCGGCCGGTTTTTCTAATACCCGTTACTTTGATAGAGATTCCACAATTTTAACGATGCCAGTTTACTTTAAAGATGGTGAAGTGGTTGATTTTATTGAACAAAGAGATGACTGGCAAAGTGGTAAAGCATTTGCTATCAACGATAACGATATTGTTGTAGGTTATGCGACCAAGCGAATAGAAGGCACGCTAAGAAACAAACTTTTTTACCATGATATAAATACAAACACGACCGTGTTTCCTGAAGGTTACTTTATAAGCTCAAGCTCATATGCAAATGACATTAATAATCAAGGTTACATTGTTGGTGAAGGTGAAATTGGTGAATCTGAGAACACTCGTCGTTCAGAAGCCTTCATTTATAAAATTGGCGATGACAAGATCACTAACCTAAATAAATTGCTGCCTTGTTATGACAGTGATGGTGAAACCAGTTTCAGCTATAAAATGGTAGAAGCTAAATCGATTAATGAAAACAACGAAGTATTTGGTGTTGCAACTAAAACAGTTGAAAAACGAAATTCATTGGGCGGAGTTGTTACCGATGTAAATGGTAATATTGAGTATGAAAGTGTAGCCGTTGCGGTAAAACTTTCGCCTATCCCTAATGGTGAAGTTGAGAATTGTAAAGCCCCAGATGCTGAATTTTACGAACGCAGTTCTGCGAGCTTTTCTTGGTTTGGTTTATTATTACTACCACTTGTTGGTTTAAGACGTGTATTTAGATTTTAAATGAGCTTAAATCGTTAAACAGAACGACTAAAAAACCCAACTTGTTAAGTTGGGTTTTTTTTGTCTATAGTAATGTAAGCATTTAAAGGAAGAGAGGCTAATTATTTCTCATTCCCCATGCCCGCCTTACAGAGCGGCGCCAAATTAGATCTATTCCAAAGTAGCCAATAACACTGGCGATAGAGGCGCATACCAAAGAACCGACTAAGAATGCAGGGCCAATTGTCGTTAAGCTTTCTATAAACCATGCCCAACTGGCTTCGAACGCAAAGTGTTGTTCTGGTTGATTAAGTACTAATGTACCAACAAGGTAGGAGCCGTAAAAAATTGGCGGCATAGTCAGTGGATTAGTGATCCATACTAGCGCAACAGAAATGGGTAAATTAACTCTCAAAATTATCGCTGCGGCAGCCGCGAGCACCATTTGAAAAGGAACAGGGATGAAAGCAAAAAAGAGCCCAACAGCAAAAGCACCTCGTGCCGAACGTCTATTTAAATGCCAAAGGTTAGCATCATGTAAAAGACGGCCAAATATTCTTAGCGATTTGTGATGTCTAATTTTATTTGGATCGGGTAAAAACCGTTGGATCGTTTTTTTAGCCATTTAAAGCAACCATTTACTTCTGTGTGGATGAGTCTTGGGTTTGTTATCGGAGTTGTTGTTACCGTATTTTATTACCAAACCCTTGAATTTACAGTTATCACAATTTCAATCCTCATTGTGAGCACGTATTTTAAGCCGTTTTTAACTGTATTGTTAGGCTTTATTTGCGGTATTTGTTGTGTAGCGGCACATTTTATCTTGTTTTATTCATTTGAATTACCTAATCAGCACGAAAAATACGCTTATTCAGTCAATGTTGTTGTCGAAGAGGTTATTTCTTCAGCCCCTCCACAATACGTAAAAGTGAAAATAACTCGTTTGGAAGATAGCGAATATAGTCAGTTTAGAGCACCTAATGCCTTATTAAGTATTAATTCAACACAACCTATTCAGCCAGGGGATGCTTTTACTGCTCAAGTTAGGTTAAAAAATTTTAGGGGGATTAAAAATTTTACTGTGTTCGACAGTCAACTCTATGCCTTTACACAAAAAATAGCGTTTAAAGGCACAGTATTAAATAAGCAGTTAGCGATTTACAACCGCCCACAAAATAATTATATCGCGGCTTATAGGACTTATGTCAAAAAGCTCGTAAGTAGTGCTGAGCTTAATTGGCTATATTACGTGCTCTTAACCGGAGACAAGTCGTTAATGACCTTTGAGCATAAACAATTAATGCAAAGTCTTGGGTTAAGTCATTTACTGGCTATTTCTGGATTGCATATCTCTTTGGTTTTCGGCTTTTGTTATTTTGCAGTGCGCTGTTTTCTTAAGTTGATTAAGCCTGAACTAAATCAATCATTAAATATTGCTATTTTTTATAGCGCTGCTGGCTTTGTTGCCGCTTTTATTTATGTTTACTTGAGTGATTTCATTATTTCGGCAACCCGCGCCTTAATTATGTTGGGTTGTTATTTGTTGCTTTATTATTTAGCGAAGCAAGCGCTTAGATGGCGAAGTATTTTATATGCGTTGGTTATTATTCTAGCGGTTAATCCATTTAGTTTGCTTAATCCTGGCCTGTATTTTTCCTTTTTAGCGGTATGTATTATTTTTATGGTTTTAAAACAGTTTCCGCTGCGAGGTCATTCATTGTTAGCCAATATTCGCACTCTTTTTATTATTCAACTGGGATTATTTATTGGCTTATTACCGCTGTCATTATACTTTTTTAATGGCGTGAGTTTAGCAGGTTTAGTTTTAAATCTTGTCGCTATTCCCATTTTATCTTTTGTATTAATGCCTGCTTTATTTTTAAGTGTGTTGCTGGGGTTATTAACCGACTGGCATGCGTTTATTGTGTTGTATGATTTTCCACTGACCTATATTTATCAAATGTTGCTGGCAATACCACAGCACATACGTTGGCTTAATGTTGGTCAGGTAAGTATAACCACTGTGGTGCTGCTTTATAGTGTCGTTCCTTTACTTTATTTTATTGAGCTTCGCGTACTGGCGTGTATTCCGCTTTTGACTTTACTGTCTAATTATTATTTTACGCAATCTAGTCTTTGGCAGTTGAACGTATTTGATGTAGGCCATGGCCTAATGGTACTGATAAAAAAAGATAAGCATGCGTTTATTTATGATTTTGGTCCGAGTTACTTTAATCGCTTTAGTCGTGTGCCTAGTGTATTACTACCCTATATTGACGCCCATAATCTAACGGTAAGTACCGCGATTGTCAGTCATCAAGATAACGATCATGCCGGAGGTGTTGCGCATTTTAAAGCGGCCGGTTATGCATGGAGTTTTGATTATTTTCATCCAAATGGTGTATATAACGACTGTATAGCAACAACACTCGATTTTAATGGATTGAGTATTCAAACTTTTGCTAAAGAGGAATTTAATAATAGTAATGATAATTCCTGTATCGTTAAAATCTCAGCTGCAAACTATAGTGTGCTACTTACCGGTGACATATCAAAGACGCGAGAGTCGCAATTAATTAAAAAGAAAGATGATTTACAAAGTACCGTTTTGATAAGCCCACACCACGGCAGTGACAGCTCCTCGAGTGACGAGTTTATTAATGCAGTAAACCCAACGATTGTGATTCATTCAAGTGCCTATCAAGGTCAGTGGCAATTTCCAAGTAAAGCGGTAGTTGAGCGTTACAATAAAATAAACGCCAAACAATATAGCACTGGTGATGTAGGACAAGTTAGGATTGATTTTTATGCTAAGCACCTTGAGCTTACTACAGCGAGGGCGCAGGAAAGTTATTGGTTTATCAAAGATTGACGTTTTGTTTTGCTGTTGCTAAGGATACAATAGAGGCTGTCAGTGGTTTTAGAGAGTGTTATGGATCAAAGTACTACACAAATTTATAAACGGCTTGTTTCTTACGTTGGTGCCTATAAGTCGGTTGCCATCGTCGCAATTATTGGAATGATAGGTTATTCAGGTATGGATGCATTATTCATCCAACTGATGAAGCCGTTTATCGATGAAGGTTTAAATGAGCGTAATAGTCAGGTACTTACTTATGCGCCATTTGTGGTTATTGCGTTGGTGATCGGGCGTGGCGTATTTAATTTTATGTCATCGTACTGTTTAAGCTATGTTGGTTCGCAGGTAGTGCGTGCGCTTCGCCAAGAACTATTTGAGCATATATTACATTTGCCAGTATCGTTTCATGATAAAAACTCGACTGGCGACCTTATTTCAAAAATTACCTTTGATACAGAGCAAGTACAGCAAGCGATTACCAAAGCACTGCTTATTGTAGTTCGTGAAGGCGCTTTTGTGGTGTTTTTACTTGCAGTTATGTTTTATACCAGCTGGCAATTATCGTTAATCTTTTTAGTTATTATTCCATTAGTGGCTATTATAGTGGCGGTGGTATCTAAACGTTTTCGTCATATATCTAAAAATATTCAGTCTGCGATGGGGCAAGTTACCCGCAGCTCAGAGCAAATGCTCAGTGGTCACAAAGTGATCCACGGCTTTGGTGGTCAAACTCAAGAAATCGATCAATTTTCTAAAATTAATAATCATAATCGCCAGCAACGTATCAAAATGGATGCGACTAAGGCGTTAAGTGTCTCTATCATTCAAATTTTAGCCGCCAGTGCAATGGCCGTTATTTTATGGGTGGTGTCTATGCCCTCAATGATAGACAGTATTAGCTCTGGGGATTTTGTTGTGCTCATTTCTTCGATGATGATGTTACTACGCCCGTTAAAACAGCTTGCCAATGTGAACAGCGATTTACAACGCGGTATTTCAGCTGCGCAGAGTGTATTTTTAGTGCTAGATGAAGAAATAGAAAAGGACACAGGCACCTTATCGGTTGATAAAGTTAAAGGTCATATTGAGGTAAAAAATGTCACCTTTAAATACCCAACCAAAGACGAGCCGGTATTAAATAATTTGTCTATGACTATTAAAGCGGGCGAGAGCATTGCGCTTGTTGGCCGCTCAGGCTCGGGTAAATCCACCATATCAAACTTATTACCTCGCTATTATGATTTAGAAGCGCCCAGTGAAATATTACTGGATGGTATTGCTTTAAATGAATATAAGCTCACCGATTTACGTCGTCAATTTGCTTTAGTATCGCAGCAAGTGGTGCTTTTTAATGACACGATTGCAAATAATATTTGTTATGGCCTCCAACGCGATGTATCGATGGAAGAGCTTCATGCTGTGGCTAAACAAGCTCATGTGTGGGAGTTTGTTAAAGATTTACCGGAGCAACTTAACACTATGGTTGGTGAGAATGGAGTGATGCTTTCAGGTGGTCAGCGTCAACGTATCGCGATTGCTCGCGCAATATTAAAAGATGCACCAATTTTAATTTTAGATGAAGCGACCTCGGCGCTGGATACTGAATCAGAAAAACTCATTCAACATGCCCTCGATACATTAATGAAAGACAAAACGTCTATTGTAATTGCGCATAGGTTATCGACTATTGAAAATAGTGACCGCATTTATGTAATAGACAGTGGTCAAGTTATTGAAAGTGGTACCCATACGGATTTACTTGCTAACGATGGCACTTATTCTGCGTTATGCAAAATGCAGTTTGGTGAGCAAGGGTGAGTAAAATAGAGCAAAGCTGGTATAAACCTTTTAGCTTAATTACGTTATTGCTATTACCACTGTCCGCTATTTTTGGCTGTATTTCTTTGCTGCGTAGATATTGCTATAAGTTCGGCATTTTTAAATCGTTTATCAGCAAAACACCGGTTATTGTGGTTGGTAATATAAGCGTTGGCGGTAATGGTAAAACGCCATTTGTATTGTGGCTTTATGATTATTTAACTGCTAAAGGCTTATCTGTTGGTTTAATTAGTCGAGGTTACGGCGGGCAAGCAACTCATTACCCGTTATTGGTTACTGCACAAACGACTACACGAGAGGCTGGGGATGAGCCGGTGCTTTTATTTAATCGTTTACAGTGCCCATTAGTGGTTGGCCCTAATAGGCAACACAATATAGAAAAGCTCAACGCAAACTTTAAGCTTGATGTGATCATTTCTGATGATGGCATGCAGCATTACAAAATGGCACGCAGCATAGAATGTTGTATTGTTGATAGCGAAAGAAAATTTGGTAATGGTTTGCTAATGCCCGCAGGGCCACTGCGCGAAACCGTCTCTCGATTAAAGAGCGTAGACGTAGTAATTGAAAATGGCTCTGAGGATGAGTTTAGTTATCGCTTGCAGCCATCGGTTATTAAACGCGTTGCCGATAACACGGATATAGCGACGCCTTTAAAGGCTGCGCATGCGGTGAGTGCTATTGGTAACCCAGGTCGTTTTGAGGCTTCACTGCAAGCACAAGGTATTAAATTACTGTCTACACATCATTTTCGCGATCATTATGCTTATAGCGCTGATGATTTCGCTCAATTTGGCGATGACTGTGTATTAATGACAGAAAAAGATGCGGTTAAATGCCGTGATTTTGCAAAGCCTAATTGGTATTACCTGCCTGTTGATGCTCAACCAACAGCGGCGGTAATAAACACATTAAATTTACTATTAAAAGAAAAAGGGATCCATCATGGCCTTTGATACGAAGTTACTCGAAATTATTGCTTGCCCCGTGTGTAAAGGTAAGTTGCGCTTTGATAAAGAAAACCAAGAGCTGATCAGTACAGCTGCAAAGCTTGCTTATCCTGTACGCGATGATATTCCGGTATTACTTGAAAATGAAGCCCGAGAATTGTCTCTTGAAGAGGTAGAAAAGTGGAATTCGTAGTTGTTATTCCTGCGCGTTACGCTTCTACTCGTTTGCCAGGTAAACCACTTGCTGATATTTGTGGCAAGCCAATGATCCAACATGTCTATGAAAAAGCGTGTTTGTCGGGAGCGAGTAAAGTGGTTATTGCCACCGATCATCAAAAAGTATTTGATGCGGCTAAACACTTTACCAATGATGTATTGATGACTCGAGAAGATCATCAATCAGGGACTGAACGGTTAGCAGAAGTCGTTGATTTACTAAACTTATCAGAAGATACTATCGTAGTTAATGTGCAGGGCGATGAACCGTTATTATCCCCTGATAACGTGTCACAAGTGGCTACATTATTAGCGCAATCAACCGCGCCAATGGCAACCCTCAGTGTTGCCATTGAAGAGCGTGATGAGGTGTTTAACCCTAATGCGGTTAAAGTGGTCAGCGATATCAATAAAAATGCCTTATATTTTTCAAGAGCCAGCATTCCATTTGATAGAAGTGCCATGATGGCTGAGCAGCAACCACTTAACTTAGCGCCTTTTCAACGCCATGTGGGTATTTACGCGTATCGCGCTGGCTTTATAAAGCAATATATTCAATTATCGGTATCACCATTAGAAGTTTTAGAATCACTAGAGCAGCTAAGGGTGCTTTACCATGGCTATGCGATTAAAATAGAGCAAGCGGTGGTGACCCCTCATGCTGGGGTTGATACACCAGAGGATTTAGCTAAAGTCGTTGCGCATATTCAAAGTAAAGCGCGTGAATAAAGCAGATACGCCTGTGTTAAAGGTGCAATACACGCACGATGATTTTTATATTATAACTAAACCTGCAGGGCTTAATTTTCATTCAGAAGAAAGCCCTGGTTTTGTGTTTCTTGCTGAGCAACAACTAAACGAAAAATTGTTTGCGGTTCACCGTCTAGACAAAGTGACTTCAGGGCTGATCATATTAGCGCGGCATAAAGACGCTGCGGCAAAGTTTACCCAGATGTTTACTGAGCATACTATTAATAAATTTTATTTAGCTGTAAGTGATTCTAAGCCTAAAAAAAAGCAAGGTTGGGTTAAAGGAGACATGGCGAAGTCACGTCGGGGTACTTTTAAACTATTAAACTCGCAAATAAATCCCGCTATAACGCGGTTTTATTCATTTAGTTTTAAAAGTGGTTTTAGAGCTTACCTATTAAAACCCTATTCGGGTAAAACCCATCAGCTCAGAGTTGCTTTAAAGAGTTTGGGTGCCCCCATAATGGGTGATGCGAGTTATGCAGGCAGCCCTGCAGAGCGTACCTATTTACATGCATTTGCGCTGGATTTTTTATGGAAAGGGCAAAAAATACAACATACCCTGTTGCCAGAATCTGGTGAAGAGTATGCGCAATTGATAAAACATCAAGATTTTAATTCTTGGCAAACGCCGTGGAAACTGGATTGGTAAATGAGTGAACAAGTAACTGATATCCGCTTTGGTGGTATTAAACGACTGTATGGTCAACAGCAATTTGAGTGGTTACAGCAAGCACATTTTTGTATTGTGGGTATTGGTGGTGTAGGCAGTTGGACTGCTGAAGCACTAGCGCGTACCGGCGTAGGTAAAATTACCTTAATTGATTTAGATGATATTTGTGCAACTAATGTAAATCGTCAAATTCATGCCTTAACAGGCACAATAGGGGAAGCTAAAGTTGATGCGATGAAAACTCGCTGCAAGCTTATCAACCCTGAGTGTGTGGTGAATGTGATTGATGACTTTATTAGCCTTGATAATATTCAAGAACATATTCAAGGTTTTGATTATGTAATAGATTGTATTGATGCGGTTAAAGAAAAAGCGGCGTTAATAGCTCACTGTAAACGTAATAAAATGCCTATAATTACCACAGGCGGTGCAGGTGGTCAAACCGATCCGAGTCAAATTACCTTTGGCGATGTGGCAAAAACCACTCAAGATCCATTACTTGCAAAAGTGCGTTACATTTTGCGTAAACAATATAATTTCAGTTCAAACCCAAAACGTAAATTTAATATTGACTGTGTATATTCCACTGAACAGCTTGTTTACCCAGGTAGTGACGGCAGTGTGTGTCATGCGAAGCAAAATGCTGATGGTAGTATGAACATGGATTGTAATAATGGCTTTGGCTCAGTGACGATGATCACCGGTAGTTTTGGTTTTTTTGTTGCCGCTAAAGCGGTTCGAAAATACTTAGACAAGCGTGCGCGTCTAAATACTTAGATAAAGTGTTTTGGTTTAATAGTATTTAAAAAGCGCTTAAAGCGCTTTTTGTTTGGCCATGGTTTGTATTGTTTCAACCATGGCTTTTACTCCATTACCCCTTGACGCACTCAAATGACTGATTAAGCCAAGCTTTTCAAATTCATCATAAGCATTTACTGCTAACACTTCTTCGGGTGTTAAACCGTTATACAGGGCTAAAATTAACGCCAATAAGCCTTTTACTATGCGAGTATCAGAGTCTCCAATTACAACCAGTGCATTCTCGGTTAGGTCAAACTCAACAAACATCCATACTTTACTCTCACAGCCTGGCACTAACGCATCATCTGTTTTTAATATATCGGCTAAAGGTGGCAGCGTTTTACCGAGTAACATAATTTCACGGTACTTTTGTTGCCAGCTACTACTGCTTTGAATACTTTTAGTTACGAGTTGATATGTGTGTGTCATTATTTATCCAAATTAGTCTAATAAAGCAATGCATTCTTTGAGTGCGGCAATAAATTGGTCTACATCTTTAGTCGTATTATAAAAAGCAAAACTCGCTCTCAGTGAGCCATTTAGGTTTAAATGACTCATTAAAGGTTGGGTACAATGATGACCACTTCGTACAGCAACACCATAGCCGTCAAGTAAAGTTGACAGATCATAAGGATGTTCATTTTTATAATTAAAGCAAAGTGTGCCAATATTCGATTTGAGGTCGCTGTAGATAATAATACCGTCTATTTTGCTCAATGCGTTCGCTGCATAAATAAACAACTGCTGTTCATAGTGCTGTAATATTTGCAGATCAAGCGCCATTAAATACTCAAGTGCAGCGCCAAAACCTAAAACACCGGCTATATTTGGCGTTCCTGCTTCAAATTTAGCCGGTGCATTACGATAAGTACTGTGCGTTAAGGTTACTTTTTCAATCATTTCACCGCCTGTTTGATAAGGCGATAGTGCATTAAGGGCTGTATAACGGCCATATAAACCGCCTAGCCCTGTTGGCCCCACCATTTTATGAGCAGAAAACACGTAAAAATCACAATCGAGCTTTTTTAAATTCGGTCTTAAATGCAGCGCCCCTTGTGCGCCATCGACTAAGGTTAGCGCGCCTACCGCCTTCGCTGAGGCTATTAAGGGGACTAAATCAGTAATATTGCCTAGCGCATTAGAAGCGTGAGTAATAGCCAGTAGTGCAGGGTTGGTGCGCTTAATCACTTCACAACACTGTGCTATATCAAACGTAGCATCTGCGTTAAGTGGTAAAGTTTTTAATGTTGCCCCGGTTTGCGCTGCCAGTTCTTGCCACGGCACGATATTAGCGTGGTGTTCGATTGGGCTAATTAAAATAGTGTCAGCAGCTGTTAATGTATTTCTTAAGCCATGAGCAACTAAGTTAATCGCTTCAGTGGCACCTTTGGTCCAGACAATTTCGCTACTGGTTACCTGAAAATAATCGGCAACGCGTTGACGTACTTGCTCATAAGCCGCTGTAGCTTGCTCACTCAGCGTATGACGTCCGCGGTGAACATTTGCATTCTGTAAGGTGTAAAACTGTGTCGTAGCGTCAATCACGCATTGTGGTTTTTGTGTTGTTGCTGCAGAGTCTAAATAAACCAAAGGGTAGCCATTGATTGTCTGATTTAGAGTAGGAAAGTCATTACGGATTTTTTTAGGATCAAACGAGGACACAGACATAGGCTCATAAAGTTAATCAAGTGGGCAGGAATTGTAATCTGTTTAAGATAATTCTCAAGTAGCAGGTAATAAAAAAGGCCGCAGAGGCGGCCTTTTAAACTAACTTAATGCTTAGCGCTTGTCAGTTGCTTTATAATCACGGTGTGTTTCACCTGTGTAAAGCTGACGTGGACGGCTGATCTTATGACCAGGTTGAGAAAGCATCTCGTCCCAGTGTGAGATCCAACCTACAGTACGTGCCATTGCAAAGATTACAGTGAACATGCTGGTAGGGATGCCGATTGCTTTTAAGATAATACCTGAGTAGAAATCTACATTAGGGTAAAGTTTCTTCTCAACAAAGTACGGGTCTTCAAGTGCAATTTGCTCTAGTTTCATTGCGATATCAAGTAATGGATCTTGAATGTTTAGCTCTGCTAACACTTCATGACATGTTTGACGCATTACTGTTGCACGAGGATCGAAGTTTTTGTAAACACGGTGTCCAAAGCCCATAAGACGGAACGGGTCCGCTTTATCTTTAGCTTTTGCTACGTATTCGTCAATGCGATCAACTGAGCCAATTTCTTCTAACATGTTTAAACATGCTTCGTTAGCACCGCCGTGAGCAGGGCCCCAAAGTGATGCAATACCCGCAGCAATACATGCATAAGGGTTAGCACCAGAAGAACCTGCTAAACGTACTGTAGACGTTGATGCGTTTTGCTCATGGTCAGCATGAAGCATGAAGATTTTATCCATTGCTTTAGCTGTGACAGGGTTTACTTTGTATTCTTCAGCAGGCACAGAGAACATCATGTGTAAGAAGTTTTCTGCATAGCTTAAGTCATTGCGTGGGTATACAAACGGTTGACCGATGTTTGTTTTGTACGCCATTGCTGCAATTGTTGGTAACTTAGCAACTAATTTAATAGCGCTTGTTTTACGTTGAACTGCATCAGTGATATCCAGATCTTCATGGTAGAAAGAAGATAAAGCACCAACCACACCACATAGCATCGCCATTGGGTGAGCGTCAAAACGGAAACCTTGGAAGAAGTTTGCGATTTTTTCATCTAGCATAGTGCTACGAGTGATTTTTGTAGCGAAATCATCGTATTGCTCTTTAGTTGGTAACTCACCATTTAATAGTAAGTAGCATAACTCAACGTAGTTAGAGCTTTCTGCTAACTGTTCGATTGGGTAACCACGGTGTAATAAAACACCCTTGCCACCATCGATGTAAGTGATGGTAGATTCACAAGAACCAGTCGACATGAAACCTGGGTCATAAGTAAAGTGACCATGTGAGCCGAGTGTACGTACGTCAATTACATCTTGGCCAGCAGTACCTTGATAAATTGGAAGTTCGATTGGATCTAGCCCATCAATATGGACCGTGGCTTTCTTATCTGCCATCTATGTATCTCCTATTAAGATAACTATTCTGATTTTTATATTCTAAAATCTATTCTAAGCACATCTTTACATTTTAACGTGAAAGAGGGGTATAAAGTCAATTTTTATAAGTATTATGCACATATGTATAATAAATATTCGGTATAGATTGAATATTATACCATTGGCTAATTCGCAAACGACTCAAAGTAAACAAGAATTGTAAAAGAGTCTCCGGCTATATATACTAACGGAGGTTTTTAACCGATTTGTATTTGGGTAAACTTTTTTTTACATAATAATTTTCATAAAAAGTGAACTTTATTAGTATCAATACGTTTATTTTGATAGTTCCACCAGAAACATTTGGTGGGTTTTAGAAAAACAAGTAGATGAGCCCCACTGCGGGCAAGATGGGCAAGTAACTGTGAAAAAGCAAAGACCTGTAAATCTAGATCTAACAACTATATCTATGCCGGCAACGGCTAAAGCTTCAATTTTTCACCGCGTCACCGGTGTTGCATTATTTTTTGCTTTAACGTTTGTCATTTGGGCTTGGTCAGAGTCTCTTTCTTCAGCTGAAGGTTTTGAATTCGTCAAGAGTCTGTTTAACGGATTCATTGCCAAATTTATAGCTTGGGGCACCCTTTCTGTATTGGGTTATCACCTTATCGGTGGTATCCGTCACATTATTATGGATATGGGTCATTGGGAAGAACTTGAATCAGGCAATACTAGCGCTAAAATTGCGATGGCACTTGGCGTTGTGTTTGCTGTATTGGCAGGGGTGTGGATATGGTCTTAAATCAAGCAACTCTTAAACGTGATGGCGTACAAGATTATGTCTCGTTACGCACAACGGCATTAATAATCAGCGCGTATGCAATCTTTATTATTGGCTATTTTTTAGCAATGCCAGAAGTCACATATGAAGCCTGGACAGGCCTATTCTCAAACCTAGCAATGAAAGGGGCAACGTTAATCACCCTAGTTTGCATTATGGTTCATACCCGTATCGGCCTTTGGCAGGTTCTTACCGACTATGTAAAGAACGCTAAATTGCGTGCTTTTTTAGGCTTTGTACTAAACCTAATGGCTGTTGCTTACGTAGCTGTGGGTTTAATCGTTTTATGGGGTGTTTAAGTGAAATATTCTGTTCGTGAATTTGACGCCGTAGTAATTGGTGCCGGTGGTGCAGGTATGCGCGCTGCCCTTGCTATTACTGAATCTGGCAAAACATGTGCGCTAATCTCTAAAGTTTTCCCGACACGCTCACACACTGTATCTGCTCAAGGCGGTATTACAGTCGCGTTAGGTAACTCTCATGAAGATAACTGGGAATGGCATATGTATGATACCGTGAAAGGTTCCGATTTTATCGGTGACCAAGACGCTATCGAATACATGTGTCAAACTGGCCCAGAAGCTATTACTGAATTAGAAAACATGGGCTTACCATTTTCGCGTTTTGAAAATGGCCGTGTTTACCAACGTCCTTTCGGTGGTCAATCGAAAAACTTTGGTGGTGAACAGGCTGCGCGTACTGCAGCAGCAGCTGACCGTACGGGTCATGCATTATTACACCTTCTTTATCAACAAAACGTTAAAAACAAAACCAATGTATTCTCAGAATGGTATGCACTTGATTTAGTTAAAAACGATAATGGCGATGTAGTAGGCTGTACAGCGATTGAAATTGAAACAGGTGAAATCACCTTCTTCAAATCAAAAGCAGTTGTGTTAGCGACAGGTGGCGCAGGTCGTATTTTCGCATCAACAACCAATGCTCACATTAATACCGGTGACGGTGTTGGTATGGCTGCACGTGCTGGTATTTCTATGCAAGACATGGAAATGTGGCAGTTCCACCCGACAGGTATAGCTGGCGCTGGTACGCTAGTAACTGAAGGTTGTCGTGGTGAAGGTGGTTATCTTTTGAATAA
This sequence comes from Pseudoalteromonas sp. APC 3250, assembly GCF_030407915.1. Classification (NCBI taxonomy): domain Bacteria; kingdom Pseudomonadati; phylum Pseudomonadota; class Gammaproteobacteria; order Alteromonadales; family Pseudoalteromonadaceae; genus Pseudoalteromonas; species Pseudoalteromonas sp. APC 3250. Next base: position 242,040 of record NZ_JASDCM010000001.1, on the reverse strand, counting down.
AGATGGCGAACGCTTCATGGAACGTTACGCACCAAATGCTAAAGATTTAGCGTCTCGTGACGTTGTTGCCCGTTCAATGATGACAGAAATTCGTGAAGGTCGTGGTTGTGATGGTCCTTGGGGTCCTCACCTTAAGTTGAAACTTGACCACTTAGGCGAAGAAACGCTTAACTTACGTCTTCCAGGTGTATGTGATCTTGCTAAAACATTTGCTCACGTTGACCCTGCAAAAGAACCGATTCCAGTTATCCCAACATGTCACTACATGATGGGTGGTGTGCCAACAAACGTAAATGGTCAAGTACTTAATATCGATGCTGCTGGCAACGAAAAAGTAGTACAAGGTTTATTTGCTGTTGGTGAGATTGCCTGTGTATCTGTACATGGTGCTAACCGCTTAGGTGGTAACTCATTACTTGATTTAGTTGTATTTGGCCGTGCAGCAGGTAACTTCTTAGGTAAATACCTAAATGACGTTGAAATTTCTAAAGCGGCTTCAGAGTCTGACCTAGAAGCGTCTCTTGCGCGCTTTAACCGTTGGGAAAACTCAACAGCTGGTCAAGGCGAAGACCCAGTTCAAATCAAGAAAGACCTACAACAATGTATGCAGCTTAACTTCTCGGTATTCCGTGAAGGTGACTCAATGGCTACAGGTCTTACTGAACTTAAAGAAATCCGTGAACGTTTACAGCACGCGCGTCTTGATGACAAATCATCAGACTTTAACACCATGCGTATTGAATGTTTAGAACTAGACAACTTAATGGAAACAGCCTACTCAACTGCAGTAGCTGCAAACTTCCGTACTGAAAGCCGTGGCGCACACTCTCGCTTTGACTTCCCAGATCGTGATGACGAAAACTGGTTATGTCACTCAGTATTTAATCCGGTAACGGATGAAATGAGCAAGCGTAAAGTAAACTACGAGCCTAAAACACGTGAAGCTTTCCCACCTAAAGCACGTACCTACTAGGAGCGAGACGATGGCACAAGTACAATTTTCAGTTTATCGTTACAATCCGGATGTTGATAACGCACCTCGTATGCAAGATTACACTTTGCAAACTGAGGAAGGCCAAGACATGATGGTATTGGATGCACTTTTACTATTAAAAGAGCAAGATCCTACACTATCGTTTCGTCGTTCATGCCGTGAAGGCGTGTGTGGTTCAGACGGCGTAAACATGAATGGTAAGAACGGTTTAGCATGTATTACTCCTTTATCTACGCTGCAAAAAAATGGCAAAGGTAAAATCGTAGTGCGTCCATTACCTGGACTTCCTGTTGTTCGAGACCTTGTTATTGACATGAGTCAGTTCTACACTCAATACGAAAAAGTAAAACCGTATCTAATTAATGATGAGCCTGCTGCAGGTGAACGTCTTCAATCTATCGAAGAACGTGATAAATTAGATGGGCTTTACGAGTGTATTTTATGTGCATGTTGTTCTACATCGTGTCCTTCTTTCTGGTGGAATCCAGATAAGTTTATAGGTCCAGCAGGCCTTCTTCATGCTTACCGTTTCTTAGCTGATAGCCGAGACACAGCAACAGAAGAGCGTTTAGCTGACTTAGACGATGCATTCAGTGTGTTCCGTTGCCACAGTATCATGAACTGTGTTAGCGTTTGTCCTAAGGGTCTTAATCCGACCAAAGCAATTGGACAAATAAAATCTATGTTATTAAACCGCTCGGTTTAATTTCTAGTAGACGAAAGATGGCTAATAATTTATTAGCCATCTTGTTATATAACTATTAATTTCTGCGCTAAAAAAAAGGGCTTATAAATGCACGAAGGTGTGATGAAGGCATGGCTAGAATCTTCACATTTAAACGGCGGTAACGTTGCTTATGTTGAAGAGCTTTATGAAGCGTATTTAGACGATGCGACTTCGGTGCCAGAAGAATGGCGAGAAGTGTTCGAACAGTTACCAAAAGTAGATGGTGTGGATGTTGAAGTAAAACATTCAGAAGTTCGTTCACAATTTGCGGCGCTTGCTAAAAACAAGCATAGAGAAGTAGTGGTAGCAGAGGGCAGTGGTGGCGACCTTAAACAGGTTAAAGTACTGCAACTTATTAATGCTTTCCGTTTTCGTGGACACCAAAATGCAAACCTAGATCCACTAGGTATTTGGCAACGAGAGCGTGTACGAGATTTAGAGCTAGAGTACCACGACTTATCGGATGCTGACTTTGACCGCGAATTTAACGTAGGATCGTTTGCCGTTGGCCGCGATACTATGCCTTTAGGTGAGTTATACCAAGCACTAAAAACCACTTACTGTGGTTCTATTGGCGCCGAGTATATGCACATCACATCAACAGAAGAAAAGCGTTGGTTACAACAGCGTTTAGAGTCTGTTCAGTCTAGGCCAAAATTTGATAAAAATGAAAAGCTACGAATCCTCAAGGGATTAACAGCGGCTGATGGTCTTGAAAAATATTTAGGGGCTAAGTTCCCGGGTGCTAAGCGTTTCTCACTTGAAGGTGGCGATGCGTTAGTGCCAATGTTAAAAGAGCTTATTCACCGTGCCGGTGAAAGTGGCCAAAAAGAAGCCGTTATTGGTATGGCCCACCGTGGTCGCTTAAATGTTCTTGTTAATGTGCTAGGCAAAAATCCATCAGAACTTTTTGATGAGTTTGCTGGCAAGCACAAAGAAACGTTAAGCTCAGGTGATGTTAAATACCACATGGGTTATTCATCAGATTTCGCGACTAAAGGTGGCAACGTGCACATGGCACTTGCGTTTAACCCGTCGCATTTAGAAATCGTAAATCCGGTGGTTATGGGCTCTGTGCGTGCACGTCTTGATCGTCTTAATGACAAAACAGGCAGCAAAGCACTTCCAATCACTATCCACGGCGACTCAGCAATTGCAGGTCAGGGTGTTGTTCAAGAAACGTTTAACTTATCGCAAACTAATGCATTTAGTTGTGGCGGTAGTATCCGTATTGTTGTTAATAACCAAGTTGGTTTTACAACAAGTAAAAAAGACGATGTACGCTCAACTGATTACTGTACTGATATCGCAAAAATGGTTCAATCGCCAATTTTCCACGTAAACTCTGATGATCCTGAAGCTGTTGCTTTTGTAACGCAACTCGCGCTTGATTTTAGAAATCAGTTTAAACGTGACGTTGTGATTGACCTTGTTTGTTACCGTCGCCATGGTCATAACGAAGCTGATGAGCCTAACGCTACACAGCCAATTATGTACCAAAAAATTAAAAAACACCCAGTACCTCGTTTAATCTACGCGGATCAGCTGATTTCTGAAGGTTCTTTCACAGAAGATGAAGTGAAAGCGCTTGCTGATGATTACCGTAATGGTTTAGACGATGGCAACTGTGTTGTTGAAGAAATACAGCCAGAAACATCACACTCTTCAGATTGGGCTAAGTATGTAGGCCATGAATGGAGTGTTGATTACGATGCTAGCGTTTCGGTAGAAAAGCTTAAAGAACTTGGTAACATAGTTGCAAGTTACCCAGAAGAGTACAAAGCACAATCTCGTGTTAAAAAAATATACGATGATCGTAAAGCAATGGCTGCTGGCGAAAAACCACTTGATTGGGGTATGGCAGAAACTTTAGCGTATGCAACTATTGCAGCTGAAGGCACTGATATTCGTCTAACTGGACAAGATTCAGGCCGTGGTACCTTCTTCCACCGTCATGCGGTTGTTCATAGTCAAAAAGATGGTGCAACGTATTTACCATTACAGAACCTTAGTGAAGATCAAGGTACGTTTGAAGTGTTCGACTCAGTACTGTCTGAAGAAGCGGTATTAGCATTTGAATATGGTTATGCAACTGCAGAGCCGACTTCATTAGTATTGTGGGAAGCACAATTTGGTGATTTCGCTAATGGTGCACAGGTGGTATTTGACCAGTTCTTAAGTTCAGGTGAGCAAAAGTGGGGTCGCTTATGTGGCTTAACGTGTTTGTTACCTCATGGCTATGAAGGTCAGGGTCCAGAGCACAGCTCGGCTCGTCTAGAACGCTTTTTACAGCTTTGTGCTGATCACAACATGCAAGTATGTGTGCCATCAACACCGGCGCAAGTGTACGCAATGTTACGTCGTCAATCAGTTAGACCACTGCGTCGTCCATTGATTGTAATGACACCGAAATCGTTATTACGTCATCCATTAGCAACATCGACACTTGAAGAGTTATCTGAAGGTGTGTTCCACAATATCATTGATGAAATTGATGAGATTGATGCTAAGAAAGTAGAACGTGTTGTATTTTGTAGCGGCAAAGTTTACTACGAACTATTACAAGAGCGTCGTAAACTTGAGCAAGACAATATTGCAATTGTTCGTGTTGAGCAGCTTTACCCGTTCCCACATGACGAAATGAAAGCAATTATTGAACGTTACCAACACGTTACTGATTTTGTGTGGTGTCAGGAAGAGCCGCAAAACCAAGGCGCTTGGTACTGTTCACAACATCACTTTGTTGATGCAATTCCACAAGGTGCAAAATTGAAATATGCAGGCCGTAAGGCATCAGCATCTCCTGCATGTGGATATATGTCAGTACATACTAAAGAACAACAAGCGCTCGTTGCCGACGCGCTTACTATAGAAAAGAAAGGATAAGCAATGAGCACAGAAATTAAAGTTCCTGTTCTTCCTGAGTCGGTTGCAGATGCTTCCGTTGCTACATGGCATGTAAGTGTTGGCGACAGAGTAAGCCGTGACCAAAACTTAGTAGATATTGAAACAGACAAAGTGGTTTTAGAAGTGGTTGCACAAAATGACGGTGTGATCACTGAAATTTCACAAGAAGAAGGTGCTACGGTACTTGGTGACCAAGTGATCGGTTTAATTGGTGATGCGCAAGAAGCATCACCAAGTAAAGAGCCAAAAGAAGATAGCTCAGCATCAGAAAAATCAGAAGACGCGCCGGCGGCGCAATCAGCACCAGCATCAGAAGGTAAAGAAGTGGATATTAAAGTACCTGTACTTCCAGAATCAGTTGCAGATGCAACAATTGCTACTTGGCATGTTCAACCAGGTGACGCGGTAACACGCGACCAAAACTTGGTTGATATTGAAACAGATAAAGTTGTACTTGAAGTGGTTGCCCAAGAAGACGGCGTTATGGGTGAAATCATTCATGACGAAGGCGATACTGTTCTTGGTGAGCAAGTAATTGGTAAAGTAAAAGCAGGCGCTGCACCCGCTAAATCTGACGCAAAAGCGGATGCACCAGCAGCCAAAGAAGAAAGCTCAAGCGACAGTTCAGATGTGTTAACGCCATCAGTTCGTCGTTTAATTGCTGAGAAAGGCCTTGATGCATCAAAAATCAAAGGTTCAGGTAAAAATGGTCGTGTGACTAAAGAAGATGTTGATCAATTCTTGAAATCACCTGCGCCAGCAGCAAAAGCAGAAGCAGCGCCAGCAGCACCTATGGGTGACCGCACGCAAAAACGTGTGCCTATGACACGTTTACGTAAAACCATTGCGAATCGTCTTCTTGAAGCGAAAAACTCAACTGCAATGTTAACTACATTTAACGAAGTTAACATGAAGCCAATCATGGATCTTCGTAAGCAGTACCAAGAAGTATTTGAAAAGCGCCACGGTATCCGTTTAGGTTTCATGTCTTTCTACGTGAAAGCAGTGACTGAAGCGTTAAAGCGTTTCCCAGATGTAAATGCATCAATTGACGGCGATGATATTGTTTACCACAACTATTTCGACATCAGCATTGCTGTTTCTACACCTCGTGGCTTAGTAACACCTGTACTTAAAGACTGTGACAAGCTATCTGTTGCAGAAATCGAAAAGGGTATTCGTGAGCTAGCGCTTAAAGGTCGTGATGGTAAGCTAACGCTTGACGATATGACCGGCGGTAACTTCACTATCACCAACGGTGGTGTATTCGGTTCGTTACTATCTACTCCAATTATTAACTTACCGCAGTCTTCAATTTTGGGTATGCACAAAATCCAAGATCGTCCAATGGCTGTAAACGGTAAAGTTGAAATCTTACCTATGATGTACTTAGCGTTATCTTACGATCACCGCCAAATCGATGGTAAAGAATCAGTTGGTTTCTTAGTAACAATTAAAGAGTTACTTGAAGATCCAACACGTTTACTGCTGGATGTTTAATTAAGTAGTATGAAATATAAGCTGTGAGTTAAAATCACAGCTTTTTTTTGTGCCTATGGTCATACTGGGGTTTTCATGTAGCGCCATGAGATCTATACTAGGCACGCAATTTGGGATAGTTGTTTATTTGCATAAATATTCAACTCTTTTAATATAAAAAATTGGATAAAGCATCATGAATTTGCATGAGTATCAGGCAAAACAACTTTTTGCCGAATATGGTTTACCAGTTTCTCAAGGTTTCGCTTGCGATACACCTGAAGAAGCTGCAGCAGCTGCTGAAAAGATTGGCGGCGATATGTGGGTTGTTAAAACTCAGGTTCACGCAGGTGGACGTGGTAAAGCTGGCGGTGTAAAGCTAGTTAAAACTATCGACGAAGTTAAAGCGTTTGCAGCTAACTGGTTAGGTAAAAACCTAGTTACTTACCAAACAGACGAGAAAGGCCAGCCAGTTGCTAAAATTTTAGTAGAAAGCTGTACTGACATCGCTAACGAACTGTACCTAGGTGCTGTTGTTGACCGTGCTTCTCGTAAAGTTGTGTTCATGGCGTCTACTGAAGGCGGCGTTGAAATTGAAACTGTTGCTGAAGAAACACCAGAACTTATCCACAAAGCTGAGATCGATCCATTAGTAGGTCCTCAAGCTTACCAAGCACGTGAGCTTGGTTTTAAATTGGGTCTTAACCCAACGCAAATGAAACAGTTTGTTAAGATCTTCATGGGTCTTGGTAATATGTTCAACGATTTCGATTTCGCATTACTTGAAATCAACCCGCTAGTAATCACAGATGAAGGTAACCTTCACTGTCTAGATGGTAAAATCGGTATCGATGGTAATGCACTTTACCGTCAACCTAAAATCCGTGAAATGCACGATCCATCTCAAGAAGATGCGCGTGAAGCTCACGCAGCAAGCTTCGAGCTTAACTATGTAGCCCTTGATGGTAACGTAGGTTGTATGGTTAACGGTGCAGGCCTAGCAATGGGTACTATGGACATCGTAAACCTACACGGTGGCAAGCCAGCTAACTTCCTAGATGTTGGTGGCGGCGCAACGAAAGAACGTGTATCTGAAGCATTCAAAATTATCCTTTCAGATGACAACGTTAAAGCTGTTTTAGTTAACATCTTCGGCGGTATCGTTCGTTGTGACATGATTGCAGAAGGCATCATTGGCGCAGTTAAAGAAGTAGGTGTAACAGTACCAGTAGTTGTACGTTTAGAAGGTACTAATGCTGAACTAGGTCGTGAAGTACTTGCTAAGTCTGATCTAAACATCATCGCTGCTGAATCATTAACAGACGCGGCTGAAAAAGTTGTTGCTGCTGCGGAGGGCAAATAATGTCTGTATTAATCAATAAAGATACAAAAGTTATCTGTCAAGGTTTCACTGGTGGTCAAGGTACTTTCCACTCAGAGCAAGCGCTTGAGTACGGTACACAAATGGTTGGTGGTGTAAGCCCAGGTAAAGGCGGTCAAACGCACCTTGGTCTTCCAGTATTTAACACAGTACGTGACGCTGTAGAAGCAACTGGCGCAACTGCATCAGTTATCTACGTACCAGCACCTTTTTGTAAAGATGCAATCTTAGAAGCAATCGATGCGGGCATCGAGCTAATTGTTTGTATTACTGAAGGTATTCCTACACTTGATATGGTTGACGTTAAAGTTAAACTAGATCAAACAGGTACACGTATGATCGGTCCTAACTGTCCAGGTGTTATCACTCCTGGTGAGACTAAGATTGGTATCATGCCTGGTCACATCCACAAGCCTGGTAAAGTAGGTATTGTTTCACGCTCTGGTACTTTAACGTACGAAGCAGTTAAACAAACTACAGATGCTGGTTTTGGTCAGTCTACGTGTGTTGGTATTGGTGGCGACCCAATCCCAGGTACTAACTTTATCGACGTTTTAGAAATGTTCGAAAAAGACGACCAAACTGAAGCAATCGTAATGATTGGTGAAATTGGTGGTACTGCAGAAGAAGAAGCTGCAGAGTACATCAAAGCTAACGTAACTAAACCTGTTGTTTCTTACATTGCTGGTGTTACTGCACCAGAAGGTAAGCGTATGGGTCACGCTGGCGCAATCATCGCAGGCGGTAAAGGTACTGCTGATGAGAAATTTGCTGCATTAGAAGCTGCGGGCGTAAAAACTGTACGTTCACTGGCTGATATCGGTAAAGCACTTAAAGAAAAAACAGGCTGGTAATCAGCGGTTATTCTTTAAAAAAGGCTCGCAATTGCGAGCCTTTTTTTATGTATGGCTAGAGCGTATTGCCCTTAATCTTAAAACGGGTAACTAATATGTTGAAAAAATCGCAGAGATAAATCTTGGCGCTGCTTATTAATTGCTAATTCATCACAGAATGCATGAACGGTTTTCTCTACTTGATTCATAAAGCGACCATAGCCAATCTCATGTTTATTATGCGCGGCGGCAACAATCACAAAATGCAGCGTCTCTACGAGTTTATTTTCATCAAAAAATACTTTCATTTGTGGCGCTGAATCTTCTATATCAAAACTAATTTTTTGTAACTCACCATTTCCCTCATTTCTATCTACTTCACTATTACGAATTATTGGCATTGCCCCATTGGCAACCATCGCTGCATGGGTGAGTCTATTATCTTCACAAAGTTGACTAAATAACTGCAAAAAGTGGTTATAAAACGGTTTATAAGTATGGCTATTAATTTGTGTTTGAAATTGCGTTTTAATATTACGTGACACGGGAATAGAGAAGGTGACGTAAGTCATTTCAGCATGGCTACTAGGTATTGCGCATTGTCTGGATTGATAACGAGGATATAAACTTCTTAGTTTATATCCATAGCTTTCTTTATTACCTTTTTCTTTAGCGAATAAATCATAGGTTAAATGTTGATGATCGCGCAGCTTAAAGCTTGGCTGGTCTAAGAATAACTGATCTTGTAAATGACTCAATACTTTTTGTACATTGGTATGAAATTGCGCAGAGTAGGCACGTATATCTTCACCAGTAGCTAAAAACAATAGGCGTATTTTTTTACTTTGCTGATTTTCTGTGTGATGAAGTTTATGCGCTTCATGGTAACGAGGGTTATAAAAAAACAACATTTGCTTATCGGTTTCAAGTTGGTAAGACTCATCATGAAATCTCACCACGGGGAGTTTATCATTTGCGAGTAAATGGACATTATGCAGTTCATATTCATCACATGATGCAAATAACTGACGCGCAATTCGTTCATAGCAAGCATTAATATTACTGAAGTTTTTATAAAAATCTTCATTAGGTGTAATTTCGGCTAATAAGTAATGATTTGCACGTGCATTACTTGGAATATATATGCGGTGTTGATTTAATGAGGCCATCTTCGTTCCTTTAAGTTGGGGTTATTCGTTTACTATAAATCGCTTTAATGACTTTAATATTGCGCTAAAACAAATTTTGCTCATAAACTACCCCTTATCTAACAAACTTTGGTAATAACTGCATAAACCCGCATCTATTACTGTATGTTAAGGTTGGTTTTTGTAATAATGCAGTAGTTTTGTTATCACGCAATATACAGAGGTTTATAATCCTATGGCGGAAATCGAGAATCGCCCAAATAACTTTATTAGAACCCGAATTGATGAAGATTTAGCAAGTGGAAAACATGCCACAACGCATACCCGTTTTCCACCTGAACCTAATGGCTTTTTACATATTGGCCATGCAAAATCAATTTGCTTAAATTTTGGTATCGCCAAAGACTATAACGGTTTATGTAACCTTCGTTTTGACGATACAAACCCAGAAAAAGAAGATATTAACTACGTTAATTCAATTAAAGAAGACGTACAGTGGTTAGGGTTTAATTGGGATGGTGAGATTAAGTATTCGTCAAACTATTTTGATCTGCTTTATGGTTATGCGGTAGAGCTTATTAATAAAGGCTTAGCGTATGTTTGTTTCTTAACTGCAGATCAAGCTCGCGAATACCGTGGTACATTAAAAGAGCCTGGTAAAAACAGCCCATACCGCGAAACATCACCTGAAGAAAACCTCGCATTATTTGAAAAAATGCGTAACGGTGAATTTAAAGAAGGTGAATGTGTCCTTCGCGCTAAAATAGATATGGCCAGCTCATTTATGGTGCTGCGCGATCCAATTATATACCGTATACGTTTTGCTAATCATCATCAAACAGCGGATAAGTGGTGCATTTACCCAATGTACGACTTCACGCATTGTATTTCTGATGCACTTGAAGGCATTACTCATTCATTATGTACGCTAGAGTTCCAAGATAACCGTCGTTTATATGACTGGGTATTGGATAACATCAGCCTTGAATGTCACCCGCAACAAATTGAGTTTTCACGTTTAAACCTTGAATACACAATTATGTCAAAGCGTAAGCTTAATGACTTAGTGGTTAATAAGCACGTAGAAGGGTGGGATGATCCGCGTATGCCAACCATTGCGGGTCTTCGTCGTCGTGGTTATACACCGGCATCTGTTCGTGAATTTTGTCAGCGTATCGGTATTACCAAGCAAGAAAACATGGTTGAAATGGGTATGCTTGAAGCGTGTATCCGTGATGACTTAAACGAAAATGCTCCGCGTGCAATGGCTGTACTTGATCCAGTGAAAATTGTGATTGAGAATTATGAAGCCGATAAAGTAGAAACGCTTTCTGTGGCTAATCACCCAAATAAAGAAGAAATGGGTCGCCGTGAAGTGCCTTTCACGCGTGAAATTTTTATCGAACGCGAAGATTTCCGTGAAGAAGCGAACAATAAGTTTAAACGTTTAGTGCTTGATAAAGAAGTACGCTTACGTGGTGCTTATGTGATTAAGGCAGAGCGTGTTGAAAAAGACGACAATGGTGAAATTACCACTATTTACTGTACTTACGATCCTGAAACATTGGGTAAAAATCCAAGCGATGGTCGTAAAGTAAAAGGGGTTATTCATTGGGTATCTGCGCCTGAGTCAGTGACAGCTGAAGTACGTTTATATGACCGTTTATTCAGTGTGCCTAACCCTGCAGCCGCAGAGGACTTTGAAAGCACGTTAAACCCAGACTCATTAGTGGTTATTTCTAATGCTAAACTTGAACCTTCATTGGCTAATTCTGTACCTGCACAAGGTTTTCAGTTTGAGCGTACCGGTTATTTCTCACGTGATACTAAATCAGAAAACGTGGTATTTAACCAAACGGTTGGCTTACGTGATTCGTGGGCTAAAATAGAGCACAAATAATACTGCTCTATTTTTTAGTTATAAAAAAACCTGCTTAATCGCAGGTTTTTTTTTATTAAACTAAATAGGCTTTTAACTATTGCTTTGCGCAAACGCTTTACACGCGTCTTTATCTTCACATTCGCCATATAGGTAAAGAGAGTGATTGGTCAGCTTAATACCGTTTTCTTCAGCTATTTCAAGTTGACGACGTTCAATTAAATCATCTTCAAACTCAACAACCTTGCCACATTTTAAACACACTAAGTGGTCATGGTGAGTGCTGCCAGAAAGTTCAAATACTGACTTACCGCCTTCAAAGTGGTGACGGCTTACAATTCCTGCATCATCAAATTGATTTAAAACACGGTAAACAGTCGCAAGACCAATTTCTTCGCCTAGATCTAATAAAACCTTGTAAACATCTTCAGCGCTTATGTGTTGGTTATCTGGAGATTGAAGAATCTCTAAAATTTTAATACGCGGTAAAGTTACCTTTAGCCCGGCTTTTTTAAGTTCCAAGTTATGATCAGTCATTAAATCTGTCTCAATTTTATTTAGTTATACTAGACATCTTGCAAGATGTACTCGTCACAATAACAGTTAGGATAACGTGCCTTAGCAGGAAGTGCAAAGAACAATTGATCTATATCAACATTAACGCGGAAAATGCTAACTGTTTGATAATATTTTAAACAGTTAGCATAAAAAAGGGGGGATTAATCTGCTAACTCACTTAAGCACATTTCATCATATACCTGAGCACACCATTGCTTAACGCGCTGCTCAGTCAATTCTGGCTGACGGTCTTCATCAATACCTAAACCAACAAAATGCTTGTCATCAGCCATGCCTTTTGATGCTTCAAAATCATAACTGTCTGTTGGCCAATGGCCAACAACAATAGCGCCACGTTCTGTTACGATATCGTTGATCATGCCCATAGCATCTAAGAAGTATTCTGCATAGTCTTCTTGGTCGCCACAGCCAAAAATAGCAACTAGTTTACCTTCAAAGCTTACTTCTTCAAGCTCAGGAAAGAAATCATCCCAATCACATTGCGCTTCACCATAATACCAAGTTGGAATACCGAATAAGATCAGATCAAACTCAGCAATCTCTTCTTTAGAGCTTTTTGCAATGTCATGCACAGCAACGAGCTTTTTACCCAATTCTTTTTGGATCATTTTTGCTACGTGTTCTGTGTTACCTGTGTCACTTCCGAAAAAAATGCCTACACTTGCCATGGATTTAAACCTTTTATCTATCAATAGCCAATCTTTCTTGTAAAATTGTTTCGATCAACGCACTGCGGCTAATATTTTGTGCATCTGCCATATCACTCAGTGCCTGATACAGCTGTGACGAAACTTTAAATTCAACACGCTTTAAACCACGTGCCTTATCTCTTTTTATTTGATTACGTTTATTAACCTTTAACTGCATATCCCGAGGAAGGGGATTAGTTTTAGGTCTACCTGGACGTTTCTCGTATTCAAATAAATCAAGCGTTGTTCTATCTGTTTCTGACTTGGCCATGCTTAACCTACACCCGCACCTTGCCAAAATACCTGAATAAGTCCTTTGGCAATAAAGCCAGAGCAACCTAAAAAGAGTACCAGCCACACAATATAACGACCAAATTTAGGCACATTGCCGCTTTTCAGTACGTCTTTAATTGCCAAGCCGATAAAAATAAAAATACCTGCTAAGCCAAAATACAACCCTAAGGTATCAAATTCGTTAATAAACTGACTGACCATCGACGTATAACCTTTAAATTAAACGGCGCGTACTATAGCACATAAATCTTTAATTATTTAGTGTGATAAATCAAAAACACGCCATAAAAATAACATTAAACTGCAGTTAAAAAATCATTGATTGCTTTGTTTACAGCCTGTGGTTTTTTGGCATGTAACCAATGACCCGCACCATGAATGATTTTTGCACTGACGTTTTTAAACAGCGCATTAATCGCTTCGCGATGCTCGGTTAAAATGTAGTCAGAGTCATTACCTTTAATAAACAGAGTTTCGCACAAACAAGAATTATTTGCATTAATGTTTGCGGTAATAGTTGAATATTTATTATCGAGCACAGGTAAATTAAAGCGCCAAACAAAGTGCCCATCATCATTTTTATATAAGCTTTTTAATAAAAACTGACGTACACCTAACTCCTCTATATACGGTTGCATTACTAAATCAGCTTGCTTTCTATCACTAATATCTGCATTTTTAACTGCATTTAAAGCCTCAAGTATTTGAGTATGGCGCGCAGGGTAGCTCACAGGCGCAATATCAAGAACCACTAGTTTATCGACTAAATCAGTATGGCTCAGTGCTATTTGCATCGCCACTTTGCCGCCCATAGAGTGCCCAACCAGATGCGCTTTTTGTATGTTTAATGCCGTCATTAATTCAACAACATCATTAGCCATTGCAGTATAATCCATTTCATCGCTGTGGGGCGAAAGGCCATGATTACGTAAATCAACGTTGGTTACACAAAAATGCTCGCTTAATGGCTTCGCAATCACATTAAGGTTTTCTAAAGAGCCAAACAGTCCATGGATCAAAATAACATTTGGACCTTGACCAATTTGTTTGTAATTTAATTGCATAGACGTCTCCTTCAATTTTGCGCATAGTTTGCCGAGCATTACCCTAAAAAGCAAAAAATACAGGTATTATTTGTATGTTGGACTCAAAAATACCTAGCTTCCTGATTATTTGGTCATTATTAATTACTACTATGTTTAGGGTCGCGTGGGTTGTAACTCGCATTTCTAACTGGATTGGGTATATACCCAAACCATCACAAGATACAGAATTCAGCGTTTCACCGGGGCTTAATATCAAGGCGTTAGTTTGCAACAATGGTGATCCCTTTTAAAAATTAACAACGATGAGAGTAAGTTCCTGTGAAACGCCCAGAGGGTTGGTTTAAAAGCGATTTATACTGCGTTATTGGTTTTAGCAATAGAACGACTATTGTTTGCAATCAATGCCTTGCCTAAATCGCTTTTAATTCCAACTGAAACTCGCATCTTGAGGTGATTTGGGTATAATCATATCGAAAGAAAAATGTGACCCGTAATGACAGGAAGAACATGAAACAAATCGACATAGACGACGAGTTATATCAGTACATTGCAAGCAATACACAGAGTATTGGTGAGAGTGCATCCACTATTTTACGTCGTTTATTAAATCTCAACGGCGAAAAAATTAACACCACTAAATTAGACACTGATCATAAAAATGAAACCGTTAGTGTGTCTAATTCATCACTAGAACAACCTATAGCAGACGTTGAACAGCCAACCCAAGTGGCAAAACCGCCGGTAAATAAAAAGAATGCGAACGTATTTAATATTTTAAATAAAGAAGAATTGGCGATGCAAAAAGGCGTTGTAGGTCGTTTTTTATTTATTTTAAGTGCATTTTATCGAACGCATAAAACAGACTTCTCTGCGGTACTAGATATTAAAGGTCGAGATCGTGTTTACTTCGCGACCAGTAAAGAAGACTTAGTGAATAGCGGTAGTAGTATGAACCCAAAAAATATCACTGACAGTGAATATTGGGTGATGACCAATTCTAATACCACGCGTAAAAAAATGATGCTGCATGAAGTTGCACTTAGTTTAGGCTATAGCAACGAGCAAGCTGAAAAAATTCGTGATTATCTTTAAGGAAAGACCATGGCAATTCATTCCGGCGCAGGTAAAACTGCACCACAATCGGCTTTAGTGAATGTACCAAAGTTAGTGTCTGCGTATTATTTAAATGAGCCTGACTTAGAGCAAAACCCCGAGCATTGTGTTGCATTTGGCACCTCAGGGCACCGAGGCTGTGCCTACGATGTAAAATTTAACGAATCACACATATTATCAATTACCCAAGCTATTTGTGATTACAGAAAACAGAACGATATATTTGGTCCGTTATTTTTAGGTAAAGATACCCACGCACTGAGCGAGGCGGCCTTTAACTCAGCAATTGAAGTGTTGGTTGCTAATGAAGTCCAAGTGATCACCCAAGAAAATGGTGACTTTACTCCAACGCCAGTTATTAGCCATGCTATTGTTAGTTATAATAAAAATCATCCTAATGAGCTTGCCGATGGCATTGTAGTGACTCCATCTCATAATCCACCAGAAGATGGCGGTTTTAAATATAACCCGCCCAATGGCGGTCCTGCAGACACAGACGTTACAAAATGGATTGAAGACAGAGCCAATCAATTATTATTAGAAGACTTAGTTGAAGTAGAACTGTTTCCTTTTGCTAAAGCTTCACGTTCTGGTTTTATTCGCTACGAAGATTTAATGACGCCTTATATTGATGATTTAAAAAACATTATTAATTTAAAAGCGATTAGCGATGCAGGCATCAAGATTGGTATTGATCCATTAGGTGGCTCAGGCATTAACTTTTGGCCAGTGATTGCGCAAAAATATAATTTAGATTTAACGGTCGTTAATGACAGTGTTGATCCACGTTTTGCATTTATGCCGCTTGATAAAGATGGCAAAATTCGTATGGATTGCTCATCACCTTATTCAATGGCTAATTTAATTGCCCTTAAAGATGATTTTGATTTATCGATTGGTAATGACCCTGATTATGACCGTCACGGTATAGTAACACCAGATGGGTTAATGAATCCTAATCACTTTTTAGCCGTAGCGATTGACTATTTACTAACGCATCGTGATTGGGATGCCAGTGTTGAAATCGGTAAAACCCTTGTTTCTAGCTCAATGATTGACAAGGTAACTGAGCGCAACAAGCGTAAAGTAAAAGAAGTACCCGTTGGCTTTAAATGGTTTGTTGAGGGTTTAAACAAAGGCAAATTGGCCTTTGGTGGTGAAGAAAGCGCTGGTGCGGCTTTCTTACGTTTTGATGGCACGGTTTGGTGTACAGATAAAGATGGCTTTATCATGGGCTTACTCGCCGCTGAAATTCTTGCAGTTACAGGTAAAACACCGTCTGCGCTGTATAAAGAACTAGAGCAAGAATTTGGTGCGCCACTTTATAAACGCCTAGATGCGCCAGCAACGCCTGAGCAAAAGTCGCGATTAAAAGCACTCAGTGCTGATGACGTAAAAGCAGATACCTTAGCGGGTGAGCCTATTTTACAAAAGCTAACTCATGCGCCAGGTAATAATGCAGCTATTGGTGGTCTAAAAGTGGTAACTGAAAGCGGCTGGTTTGCGGCGCGTCCGTCAGGTACAGAAGATATTTATAAAATTTACTTAGAATCATTTAAAGGCGAAGAGCACTTAGCCTTATTAGAAAAAGAAGCTAAAAAACTGGTTGATTCAGTGATTAGCTAAGTTTCAATTACAACTAAAAACGGCTGATTTTATCAGCCGTTTTTGTATCTATAATTTACAAAAAAAAGGGCTTTTATCGTTATGTCAGCCACTGCAGAATATATTAATCAATTAAAACAAGATGGTGATTTTTTAACGCTTTCGCGAAACCATGAATGGCATTTAGAGGCAGGTCAATTTACGCTTAATAACAATACTCAGGTTACCATACACGATACCGGAGTGATTGAGTTTGAACCTGATTGTATAACGTCAAAAAATGTGGTGCTATCCAGTGCCATTCATGGCAATGAGACAGCCCCCATTGAAATTTGCGATGAACTCATTAAACACATTATTAGTGAGCAACTTGAATTACAACAACGTGTTTTATTTATTTTTGGTAATCCTCAGTCAATTAATATTGGTAAACGATTTGTAGAAGAGAACTTAAACCGCTTGTTTAACGGCCACCACACTGTTGATGGCATAGCGATGAACGACGAACGTGTTCGTGCTGATAAACTTGAGCAATATGTTAGCGATTTTTATGCGCGTTCAGAGCAGGGTACGTATCGCTGTCATTATGATTTACATACCGCTATTCGCGGTTCTAAAAACGAAAAATTTGCTGTTTACCCATTCTTACATGGCAAGCCTTGGAAAAAGTCGCAACTGCAGTTCTTATTAAGCTGTGGTGTAAATACAGTATTGATGATGAAGTCGCCTGCTACCACGTTTAGCTACTATTCGTCGTTTGTGCATGGGGCTGACTCATTTACTGTAGAGCTTGGGCAAGTGAAACCCTTTGGTGAAAACGACATGTCACGCTTTGCAAAAACAAAACAAACTTTAACTGCATTAATTAGCCAAGAAGAAGTAAAATACCCAGAATTTAATGCAAGCGACTTTGAGTTGTTTTCTGTTCATCGTACTATTAACCGCACAGAGCAAAACTTTAGTTTTCCGTTTTCTGACGATGCCGAGAATTTTACAGGGTTTGCAAAGGGTGAGCTTTTAGCCACCGATGGCGATAATGCCATATATGCCGACGTAGAAGGGGAAGCAATTATTTTTCCTAACGCACAGGTTGCCATTGGGCAACGTGCATTACTTACAGTAGTCCCTATGCAAGTGGATAGCCGCTTTAGCTAAATCAACACATCAGACCACTTGTTATGAAAGTTTAACCAACTGATTAATAAGTGGTTAATTATATGTATAGTTAACTTGCCAGTTTTTTGCTCATTATTTACTTTTGTTTGGTCACAGTTTTGTTGAATAACACTTTACGTTAACGTAAAGTGTTGGCAGCTTTAATTAAATACAGTGCAGATGTTGCAAAGTTTATTCAGCAACTATCACCCATAATAATAATCCAAAGGGGCGCTGTGATACCGACAACAAAAGAAGGTAGGTTATGAGTAATCCCAATAACGTATCGCTGAATATTAATCATGAGCTTGAGTTTATTGACGGCCACGCACTTAATATTCCAACCCTGAGTATTTTAACTGAGGACGGCGACATTCATCCTAGTGCTCCTGCACCTGATATTTCTAAACACACCGCGATTAAATTATACGAAACCATGCGTTTTATTCGTTTATTGGATGAACGTATGCAGGGTGCTCAACGCCAAGGGCGTGTTAGCTTTTACATGCAGTGTTTAGGGGAAGAAGCGGCGGTAACAGCCTCTGCTGCAGCCCTTGATCAAGATGACATGATCATGGCGCAATACCGTGAACAAGCAGCCTTACACTATCGTGGTTTTACCCTTGATCAATTTATGAACCAAATGTTTTCTAATGAATTAGATTTAGGTAAAGGCCGTCAAATGCCGATCCATTATGGTTCTAAAGCACTTAACTACATGACCATTTCATCACCTTTGGGAACACAAATTCCACAGGCTACGGGTTACGCATATGGTCAAAAAATAAAACACATTGATGCTAAAACAGGTGAACTAGCAAGTACTATTGATAACGTTACTATTTGTTATTTTGGTGAAGGGGCTGCTTCAGAAGGTGATTTTCATGCAGGCTTAAATATGGCTGCAGTACATAAAGCACCGGTTATCTTTTTTGCACGTAACAATGGTTATGCTATTTCAACCCCAGCCGATGAGCAATTTAAAGGCGATGGGATTGCATCGCGTGGTGTGGGTTATGGTATTAAAACCATTCGTGTTGATGGCAGTGATGCGCTCGCCGTTTACGCGGCAACTAAAAAAGCTCGCGAAATTGCTGCGACACAAGGTGAACCGGTATTAATTGAATCGATAGCGTATCGTTTAGGTGCGCATTCAACATCAGATGATCCAAGCGGTTACCGTTCAAAAGATGAAGAAGCAAACTATAAAACATGCCCAATTGAGCGCTTTAGAAAATGGTTAGTAAAACAAAATTGGTTAGATGACGCAGAAGATATCAAAGCGAAAGAAACAATTCGTGATGATATTTTAGCGGCACTAAAACGCGCTGAAGTAATTGATAAGCCGGCGTTAGAAGAGCTAATTTCAGATGTTTACGATACGCCAATTCCATCTTTACAACGTCAATATGATGAACTTAAAACGCATATAAAAGCACATCCAGAGGCCTACCCAACAACAGCAGGGAGAATTAAGTAATGGCTAAAATGAACATGCTACATGCAATTAATTCTGCTTTAGATATCACCATGAATGAACATCCTCAAGCGTGTATTTTTGGTGAAGATGTGGGTTATTTTGGCGGTGTTTTTAGAGCAACATCAGGGTTACAAGAAAAGTACGGTAAGCATCGCGTATTCAATACCCCGCTCACAGAGCAAGGTATTTTAGGCTTTGCTAATGGTTTGGCAGCCTTTGGTGCACCTGCATTGGCAGAGATTCAATTTGCTGATTACATCTTTCCTGCGTTTGACCAAATAGTGAATGAATCGGCTAAGTTTCGTTATCGTAGTGGTAATGAGTTTAATGTGGGTAATCTAACGATTCGTACACCTTACGGTGGCGGTATTGCTGGTGGTTTGTATCACTCGCAATCGCCAGAAGCGTACTTTGCTCACACGCCAGGGTTAAAAATTGTCGTGCCGCGTAACCCGTACCAAGCTAAAGGCTTACTGCGTGCGTGTATTAAAGACGACAACCCAGTGCTATTTTTTGAGCCCAAACGTTTATACCGCGCCTCAACTGGTGAAGTGCCTGAAGAAGATTACAGCATTGAACTTGGTAAAGCTGAAGTAGTTCAAGAGGGTACTGACGTTACTTTACTAGCGTGGGGTGCACAAATGGAAATTATAGAAGCAGCGGCAAAGCAAGCCAGTGAACAGGGCATTAGCTGTGAAGTGATTGACCTTCGCAGTATTTTACCATGGGATGTTGAAACGATTGCTAAATCAGTGACTAAAACAGGCCGTCTTATTGTTAGTCATGAAGCACCTATTACTAACGGTTTTGGCGCAGAAATAGCCGCAACCATCGCTCAAGAGTGTTTTCTGCATTTAGAGTCGCCTATTTTACGTGTGTGTGGTCTAGATACGCCATACCCGCTGGCGCTCGAAAAAGAATATGTTCCAGATGCATTAAAAGTAATGGCCGCAATTAAACAATCAGTGAACTTTTAGGGGTTTCCATGGCTAAAGATTTTATATTACCTGACATTGGTGAAGGCATAGTTGAATGCGAAGTAGTCGAATGGCTGGTACAAGAGGGCGACACTGTAAAAGAAGATCAGCCTATTTGTGATGTGATGACAGATAAAGCCTTAGTGCAAATTCCAGCGGTACACGATGGGGTGATCACTAAGCTGCATTGTAAAAAAGGCGATATTGCTAAAGTACATGCGCCGTTATTTGCAATGGATGTTGCCGGGGAAGCGCCTAGTGAAGAGACTCAAACAGCTTCTTCACCAACAAGTGCTCGTGAACACTTAGAAGACTTTATTTTACCCGACATTGGTGAAGGTATTGTTGAGTGTGAAATTGTAGAGTGGTTAGTAGCAGAAGGCGATGAAATAGAAGAAGACCAAGCCGTTTGTGATGTAATGACCGATAAAGCATTAGTACAAATACCGGCTAAATACACCGGTACAGTGCAAAAGCTGTATTATCAAAAAGGTGAAATTGCAAAGGTGCATAGCCCATTATTTCAAATGACGGTTGCAGGGCAAGTCGCAAAAGAAGACGTTGATGTTAACCAAGCAGTTGTAAAAGCGCAAAGTAACGCAACGTCAGACGCACCTGCTAAGCAAACGCAAACTGCAATAGTTAACGAAAAAGCGGTTGCATCACCGGCGGTTAGGCGTAAAGCGCGTGAGCTTGACGTTGATTTAACCTGCGTACCAGGTAGTGGTAAAAATGGCCGTATTTATAAACAAGATATTGAGGCGTTTATAAAAAATGAAGTGCCATCTGGCATGGATACCTCTGAGCTTAACAAGCCACAAACGACTCAGAGTAAAAACACTCGTAGTACTGAGAACTCAACTAGTTCGGGTGGAACGCGAACAGAAGTGATTAAAGGCATTAAAGCGGCCATGGCAAAACAAATGGTGGCGTCGGTTTCTACTATTCCACATTTTACCTACAGTGATGAAATTGACTTAACTGATTTAATTGCACTTCGAACTGATCTTAAAGAGCAATATAAAGCACAGGGTGTTAAGTTAACTATGATGCCGTTCTTTATTAAGGCGTTATCCTTGGCAATGACTGAATTCCCGGTACTTAACTCAAAAGTAAACGATGATTGCAGTGAAATTACCTACTACGATGATCACAATATCGGGGTTGCAGTGGATTCTAAAGTGGGCTTATTAGTACCAAATATTAAAGCCTGCCAAACTAAAAGTATTGTAGAGGTAGCTAATAATTTAACGCAATTAACTAACTCAGCTCGAGAAGGCCGCGTAGCACCAGATGATTTAAAAGGCGGTACTATTAGTATTTCTAATATTGGTGCGATTGGTGGCACTATAGCTACGCCAATTATTAATAAGCCAGAAGTGGCGATTGTTGCCTTAGGTAAATTACAGCACCTTCCGCGCTTTGACGAGCAAGGGCAAGTGGTATCGCGTGCAATTATGCAAGTAAGTTGGTCAGGGGATCACCGTGTAATTGATGGCGGCACTATTGCGCGCTTTAATAATTTATGGAAAGAATACTTAGAGCAGCCAGCTAAAATGATGATGGCTATGCGCTAAGTCTTTATATTCATTTATAAATTAAAAAACCAGCAATTAGCTGGTTTTTTTATAACTTAATAAATAAAAGCTAGACTGATTTAGCTAAAAAAATACAGTCCATAACCAACTAATAACGCGGGAATAGCGGTATATAGCGTGGCAATAATAGCCGCTTTAGGTGTCATGGCAATGGCTGGGAAAAGCGCATCGCCATCGTTGGAAATGGCATTGGCCGCTAATGCGCTAAACGGAATAACCCCTTGAATATATAAAGTGGTAACAATTATTTGCGGGCCACAGCCAGGTAAAAAACCAATTAAAACCGCTATGAGCGGGGCCATATAAGCATAATTTAAAAACCATGTTTTTAAGTCAAGGCCAAACACGGTAACCAGTAGTTCAAATAATATAAAGGAGGCAACCACCCACGCGGTTACAAAATGAGTATCTTGCAGTACTTTTGTGAGTTTTGAAGGTGGACTGCATATATCATCTTCTGAGGTTACTTCTTTATAGCTTTCACCTTTTGAAGATAACGCCCACATAAATACGACAAACAACGCCATTAATGCGCCAAAATGAGTAACAGTGAATGTGGTGTACTGCCCAAATTGGCTCAAATCAATATTAAAAGCGAGTAAAAAGGCAATGAGTAACCCCGGAATAATAGCGATGTACCAAATAGGCTTACTGAGCGTAATTATTTTCGTCGGTAAAAGGGTAACCTGTGGTGTGTGCTTTTGATCAGTTGGGCATAAGTAGCCTGTTTTATGAAGTGTGTTGACGATTAAACCCGTTACTGAGCCAACCACAAACCCTATTGCCATGATGGTTAAACCCTCGGTAGGGCGAGTCGCTAACAATAAAAACGCGGCATCACCCATAGTGGCCGTTAATACAGCAACAATTGCGCCAAAGCTAGCTTGGCCTTTTGTAAATTGAGTCACCACAATAATCGCGCCACCACAGCCTGGTAACATGCCTAAAAAAGCAGCAAAGCTGACCTCTAATACCGGTGACTTAGCATTTAGGTAACGAAGCTCTAGTTGGGGTAAATGATCAATCGCGTAGTAGTAAATAAATAAGGTCGCAGCAACAAACACACTGACTTGAAAAAAAGCATCACTGAGTGCAGTAATTGTTATGGCGCGTAAATCGGGCAGGGCTAAACAGACTAAAATTAACAGAGGTAAAATTAGGCGTTTATTTTGATGAAAAACACGTTTTGCAGCTGGCGAAATAACTCCTAAATGGGATGTTAAAAACATACAGTACGACCTAATTAAAGAATGAGATCGCACTGTACTATTTTATTAAATGATAATCAATATCATTTACGTGTTGTCGCAGTAGTTACTTTTTACGTTGAAACTCTGAGTTTTCATTCCACGTAGGCCACTGAGTTTGTTGTGAAATATCAAAACCTACTTTATAAAATAATTGTAAATCTTGAACCGCACCTGATAAATCCCACTCATCGCGGTATCTATCACAAGGTTGATGGTAACAACCACGCAGTACTAAGCTCATACGCTTACGGTAATTTGCAGTTTCATCGTCAAACGCTTGTGTACCGCCACCGGCATACATGGCAGGAACACCCATATTAGCAAAGGCAAAGTGATCTGAGCGGTAGTAGCCACCTGAAGATGGTTTAGGGTCGCCCGATACTGTTCTGCCTTGCTCTTTGGCCGCAGTTGCTAATAGCTCATCCATTTGTGATTTACCAATACCCACCACACTAATATCTTTTACTTTACCTAATAGGTTTAAGCTGTCCATATTAATATTTGCAACGGTTTTATTAGCTGGAATAACTGGATTCGCAGCATAATATTTCGAGCCTAATAAACCTTGCTCTTCAGCGGTTACCGCTAAAAAGGTCATTGAACGGTCAGGGCGTTTACCTAGTTTGGTAAAGGCTTCGGCAACTTCTATCATACCGGCTGTACCTGTTGCGTTATCGTGTGCGCCGTTATAAATTTGATCGCCTTTACGGTTTTTATCCGTTCCTAAATGATCCCAATGCGCAGAGTAAATAATATGCTCATCGGGTGTTTTACTACCAGGAAGAGTGGCAATAAAGTTATAAGATACCGATTTTTTGATGGTGTTTTTTACATTTACAGTGGCTGTTAAATCGCCCATATCAACATGGTAAGCACCTTTGGCAGCGTTTGCTTTGGCGGTTTCAAAATCAAGGCCTGCTTTAGAAAAAAGCTCTTTTGCTACATCAACAGTAACCCAACCTTCAACAGCAACACGGTCCATATTATTGTTTTCTTTTACGAAACCAAATTGCTCGCCACTCCATGAGTTCTCAACCACAGACCAAGGGTAAGACGCTGGAGCAGTTTCATGAATAATAATAGCGCCTGCAGCACCTTGACGGCTTGCTTCTTCGTATTTGTAAGTCCAACGCCCGTAATAGGTCATTGCATCGCCGGTGAATAAAGCAGGATCTTTAGTTGCAAAACCCGGATCGTTTACCAGCATAACAACGGTTTTACCTTTAACATCTAGGCCTTCGTAATCATTCCAGTTATATTCAGGTGCGTTAACACCGTAGCCCACAAATACAAGCTCCGAGTTTTCAATTCCTTCTTGCGCACTAATACGGCTACTACCCATAACCATGTCTTTTTTGTATTGGTAGTCTTTACCGCCAATATTAAGCACCATATCAGAGTCTGCTTCTAACGATACAAGCGGCACTTCTTGGAAAAAGCTGTCGCCATTACCCGGCTCAAAGCCTAAAGCAGTAAATTCTTTTGTTAAGTAATCAAGCGTAAGCTTTTCACCTTCAGATGAAGGAGCACGTCCACCAAATTCATCAGAAGCTAACACTTTTACATGCTTAGCAATTTCATCCGCTTGAATGCTGTTGTAGCCTTTAGCGACATCATCAGATGTAATACTTGTTGTTGCACAGCCGGCTAAAATTGCCGTTGTTATTAGGGTCAAAGAAAAATAACGTTTCATATTAGCTCTTTTTTTGTTCTAAGTGGCGTTAGTATATGAACTTCTGTTAATTAGAACCAGTTTTTGCGGTAAACTGTTGCTGATAAAAATGTACAGTAAAGGTAACAATGAAGCGTTTTACTCCCCCAGAACAATTTCAAGTAACGAGTATAAATGGAGGTGCATTTGAGCACCTTCGTCAGCTGTTTAAAATAGATCAGCAAACAGACTGGCCTGAGCCTGCGTACTTTACCCCGTATTTAAACGCCATCAATGCTAATAATCTGCCCATTCGTTTTGTCGATGATGCCAAGGTTGATTTTGCTGAGCGCTATTATGAACAAGTCATTTTTGAAACAGGGGACGTGCCCACCCGACAACAAAACTGGCATGATCTGTTTGGTGGTTTTATTTGGTGCTTATTTCCAAAAACAAAAGCCCTTATTAATCAGCGTCATGTTGATGAAATAGCGTTGCATGGGTTAAAACAACGAAGTAAACACCGTAACGCACTGACCTTGTTTGACGAATGCGGTGTGGTTTTAGCTATTAGCGAATCACAGTGGAAAGAGTGGTTAAGAGATCATCAATGGAAAACAGCCTTCATCGAACATAGAGAGCAGTGGGGTAAAACCATTGCACCTTTCATGTTTGGCCATGCCAATTATGAAATGTTAACCAAACCTTATATTGGACTGACTGGCAAAGCCTTATTTGTAAATGTACCGGATGAAATATTTTGTAAAGATTTAGTAACGCAATACCAGTACCTAGATCAGCGCCTTTATGAGATGATTAAAACTGATGATTGTTTAGCCGATAACAAACAGCTTTCACCTTTACCTTTATTAGGTGTTCCTGGTTGGTTTGATGAGAATAACAATCCATCATTTTACGATAACACGGACTATTTTAGACCGAAACGAAGGACACGAAAATGATAGAAGTTACCGCGCTTAAAAAGAAGTTTAAGCTCACTAAAGATCATAAAAAAAATAAAATAGATGATATAGACCCCCGTGAAGATAAAGATTATTTTCACTCGGTCAAAAATGTCAGCTTTAGCTGTGCAAAAGGCGAAGTATTAGGGCTGTTAGGGCCTAATGGTGCGGGCAAAACCACAACATTAAGAATGATCTCTACCGCTTTAAAACCTGATGATGGCAGTATTACTATTGCAGGAAATGACATAATTAAAAAGCCACTCATTGGGCGCAAGTGTATTGGTTTTTTATCCGGCTCGACTGGTTTATATGGTCGTTTAACGGTAAAAGAAAACATAGAGTACTTTGCAAAACTGCACGGCATGAGCAAGCAGGCTATTAAGGCACGCTGTGAAGAATTATTTACCTTACTTGATATGCATAAATTTATTGATAAACGCGCTGAGAACCTATCAACCGGCATGAAGCAAAAAGCCAACATTGCGCGTGCTGTGGTACATCATCCAGACGTTGTTATTCTCGATGAGCCAACTACCGGCCTCGATATTATGACCACCCAAACGGTGATCAACTTTATTAAAGGCTTAAAAGCACAAGGTACTCCTGTTATTTTTTCTACGCATCATTTGGATGAAGTTGCGCTTTTATGTGACCGCGTTGCGGTGATTAATGAAGGCGTTAGTTGTTTTGATGGCACGCTTGCTGAATTTAAACAGGCAGGCAACAGTGAAGAATTAAATCAAGCGTTTATGAACATATTAACGGAGAAACATGATGTTTGAAGTATTTAAAAAGGAATTAACCGAGCTACTACGCGATAAAAAAACCTTATTGTTCGTGGTGGTATTTCCTATTGTAGTTTTCCCGTTGTTATTTGCTGTGGTTGCGTTTATATCCTCGCAAGCTGCGCTTGATGCTGAACAAAAAGTAAATACCTATGTGATTATCAATGGCGACTATGCACCAGAATTTACTGATAAAGTGTTTTATCACAAAAGCTTTGAGTTATATAAAGGTGATAAAACCTTCAACAGTATTGAGGAGCTAAAAGCTGGTGTAAACGCCGGCGATATCGACATGGGAATATACCTGCCAAGTGATGCAGTGCAAACATTAAATGAGCAAAAGCAAAGCGAATGGCAAGTTGTATTTAATGATTCAAAATCAATTAACTTCTTATTTGAGCGTGTCAAAGAGCTTGCTAAAGAGTACAGCGATATTTTACAAGAAAGTAAATTATTGAGCTTTGGTATAGATAAAAGCGCACAAGAATCTATTTTAAAGCCAGTTAATGTAGTTAAAGTAGACACTGCCGATAAGCGCGAAAACCTAGGTGAAAAAGTGGGTGGGTTTTTACCTTATCTACTTATTCCGTTAGTACTGGTAGGCGCAACGTATCCGGCTATTGATTTAGGGGCCGGTGAAAAAGAACGAGGTACCTTAGAAACTTTATTACTTACACCTATTACTCGTACCGAGCTAGTATTGGGTAAATTCATTACTCTACTCACTACGTCAATTGCATCAACCACGATAACCGTTATTAGTATGGGGTGTTGGATAGCCTTAGCGCTGGCTTTTGCTGATCTTGAATTTATCAAAGCCGCTTTTAGTACATTGGCTATCACAGACTTACTAATGATTTTTGTATTATTATTGCCTATAGCAGCAACCTTTTCTGCATTAGCTCTGGCAATATCAATCTATGCACGCTCGTTTAAAGAAGCGCAAAATTACATGACGCCATTAAGCATGGTCGTGTTTTTCCCGATTATTATTTCAATAATGCCTAACATGGAACTGACTTCTAAAACGGCGTTTATTCCGGTAACTAACGTCGCCTTAGCGATTAAAGAAATTGTTAAAGGCACTGTTGATTACACGCTGGTGGGATTGATATTCCTAGCAACAGCACTCATCGCTGGGGCACTACTGGCATTTTGTGTGAAATGGTTTAACCGTGAAGATGTGTTGTTTAGATAATTCATAAGTATAAAAAGGTCGCAGAGCGACCTTTTTTATTAATTATTATTAGGTTTTAGTGCTGAAATGAGTACTTAAAAATCGAGCTTGGCTTACAGGAATTAATAAAAAACCGCTGTATGAAAAAATCATACAGCGGTTTTTTAATTAATTTTAAGCTTATGCATTAAATTGATTTTTGATTGCTTCAATCGCGCTATCAATATCTATCATTAGCTTTTCACCAGTGCGGCGGTTTTTAAGTTCTACCTTGTTTTCATCAAGGTTACGCTCACCAATTACAAGCGTGTAAGGTACACCGAGTAATTCCATGTCGTTAAACATAACACCAGGGCGCTCTTTACGGTCATCAAATAGCACATCTAAACCTGCATCTTTCAAACCTTGATATAGATTATTAGCAATATCAGGGATACGATGCGATTTATGCATATTCATTGGCACAATTGCTAAATCGAAAGGGGCGATGGCTTTAGGCCAGGTAATACCGTATTGGTCATTATTTTGTTCAATGGCAGCGGCAACTACGCGCGATACACCAATACCATAACAACCCATAGTCATTGTTTGGTTTTTACCCGATTCGCTTAATACACCTGCTTTCATTGCTTCTGAGTACTTAGTACCTAGTTGGAAAATATGACCAACTTCAATACCGCGCTTAATTTGCAACGTGCCTTGACCACACGGGCTAGGATCGCCCTCAACAATATTACGGATATCAGCAACTTCATAGTCTGTTACGTCGCGATCCCAGTTAATACCACTAAAGTGCTCATCGTCTTTGTTGGCACCAGCTACAAAATCAGCCATTACATTCGCTGTTCTATCAACAATAATTGGCATGTTTAAGCCAACAGGGCCTAATGAACCCGGTTTTGCGCCAATGGCAGCCACAATATCTGCCTCGGTTGCCATTTCTAATGGTGCAGCAACCAGTGGGTGTTTTTCAGCTTTAAGTTCATTAAGCTCGTGATCGCCACGCAGTACTAGTGCAACTAAGCCACGTTTTCCGTCTTCATCAGGGGCGCCATAAACAATCAGTGTTTTAACACCGCGATGTGGTTTTACACCATAGTGTTTTTTCAGCTCATTAATTGTTTTAGCATCAGGCGTTGGGAATGCTTTTAGCTCTTTGCTTGCTTCAGGGCGGGATTCAGTTGGCGCTAGCGCTTCAGCTTTTTCAATATTAGCGGCGTAGTCACTGGCATCACTAAAGGCAATAGCGTCTTCGCCAGATTCAGCAAGTACGTGAAACTCATGCGATACACTACCGCCTATAGAGCCGGTATCAGCAATAACAGGGCGGAAATCAAGGCCTAAACGTTCAAAAATATTACAGTAGGCTTTGTGCATAACTTGATAAGTTGCATCTAAACATTCATCGGTTAAATGGAATGAGTAGGCATCTTTCATAGTAAATTCACGAGCACGCATAACACCAAAGCGCGGACGACGTTCGTCACGTACTTTAGTTTGTACTTGGTACAAAGTAATAGGCAGTTGCTTGTAGCTGTTAATTTCTTTGCGGACAAAATCGGTGATCACTTCTTCATGGGTAGGACCCATAGCAAATTCACGATTGTGACGATCGGTAAAGCGCATAAGCTCAGGACCAAACTCACTCCAGCGGCCCGATTCTTCCCATAAGTCAGCCGGTTGAATTACTGGCATTAGCATTTCAATTGCGCCTGCTTTATCCATTTCTTCGCGTACAATGTTTTCTACTTTTCTAAGCACACGTAAACCAGAGGGTAGCCAAGTGTATAAACCCGAAGCGACGCGACGGATCATTCCGGCTCTAAGCATTAATTGATGCGATACAATTTCCGCATCTGATGGCGTTTCTTTAAGTGTAGCGAGTATATATTGACTAGTACGCATGTTTTTTCCGAAATAGAGTAATATGTTCTTTTAATTAAGGCGCTCAGTTTACCAGCGGATGCATTGACACTAAAGCGCTAAGTGATTTTTTATCGCATTTTATAGCCATAGCAGGGTTTTAAAGTTAGTTTAACTGGGCTCTATATGAGTAACCAGATGATGAGAGTCAGTCACTTGCCAGGTAATGTTGTATTCATACAAATTCATACCATAACTTTGCATGCCTTGTTTTTGCTTTTTATACGCTGGGCGAGGATCTTGTTTTAGCACATTGCTGATAAACGCTTGTAGCTCAGGATAGTGGCTTTGTTTATTTATAAATTCCAAAGCTTGCTCACTAAATTCGACACTCATGTGAGTTTCTGGGCGCGTGTCGGCAAAGCCTGCACTGGCATCAGGTAAAGCGTCTGAATAGGGCAAATAAGGCTTAATATCAATAATAGGTGTACCATCAAGTAAATCAATACCGGCGAGCAATAACGCTAACTGACCATTTTTGTATTCAATTCCCTCTAACTTAACAGCACTCATCCCTATAGCGTTAGGTCTGAATGTGGCGCGGGTAGCAAAAACGCCTTTACGTTCATTACCACCAAGGCGCGGCGGGCGCACCATTGCTGAATAGCCTTTATCCGCGGTTTCATGAAAACGAAATAACAGCCAAATGTGACTAAATTCATCTAAACCACGAACAAATTCTTCACGATTAAAATCTGGAGCAAAAATTAGTTTAGCTTTTGCTTCTGGCACTAATCGAGGTTGTCTAGGAATGGCAAATTTTTGTTTATACGGTGATTGGATATGGCCAATAGCCGAAATTTGATAATCGCTCATAATGCTCGGTTATAGAAAAAATAGAGCGTTATTCTACCTTTTATTAACGTTGCTGGCATTAGCTTAATTTGGAGAGTATTTTATTTTTAGACTAACAGGTTTAAATGTGAAATAAAAAAGGCAAGGCTACAAATAGCCTTACCTAACGTTTTAATAATCAAGCTATTATTAAAACATGTATTGGAATGATACTGACGCAACGTCCATTTCTGGATCAATATCATCATCTAATTCGTAACGCTCATACTCTAAACGCACTTGCATATTGGTTGTGAAAGCATATTCAATACCTGCACCATAAAATACGTCACCACCGTCTTGTGATACGCTAACGCTGCCTACTGGTAGTTCTTGAGTTAAATCAGCATCCCATTCAAACCAACCGCCTTTTGCATAAACAGAAAAATCTTCAGTGATTGGCGCTGCAAAACGCGCTGCCAGTGATACCCCATCAATTTCTGCTTTACTGTCTATGTCACTCACTTCATCAAAATTTTGATAGGCAAGCTCAAGACTTAAATGTTCATTAAATTGAGTACCGATATAACCTTTTAACATTTGCGCGTCGTCATCGAAATCGGTGTCGTTTTCGCTATCTTCAAATTGAAATGAATATTGGCCGTAACCGATACCCGTATAAATACGTGGAGAGTCCATGTCGGTAACATCAGCCTGTGCTGCTGAATTAAAACCCAGTGTTGCTAAAGCAAGTGCAGAAAGAGAAAGTGTTTTAATCATTGTATAGCTCCTTTAAAAAATAATATCTAATGTTCGATAGATTCATCAAACGTCGATTTACTTATTGCAGTGAACATGCCAATAATTTTTTTGTTTAATATTTGCCCTTGAAGTATGTTTATTGAACTTTTTTGGTGGTTTTAGTACGCAAAACATTCAACTGTTAAGCGTACTGTTAATTTGTAAAAAATAAAAATTGTAGAATTTACAGCTTGTTGTAGTTTATACATACCTGCAAAAGGTACCGAATTAGACTTGATAAAGTAAGTTTTCTGTTTCTATCGCTATTTGTTTCATTTTAATGGCGTAATTTTCTAGCTTTTTATCTTCGTCAGTAACAGATGTGAATTCAGGAACGGCAACAGGGTAACCCGTCTCATCCATAGCAACAAAACTTATTACACAATGATTAGTTTCAACTAAGTTTTGGGTTTTAGGGTCGCCACAGCGTACTTGTATGAAAATTTGCATACTGGTTTTACCGGTGTGTGCAATTTTGGCTTCCACTTCAACAATTTGGCCAACCAAAATAGGACGGCTAAACTTAACGCCCGCAACCGATACGGTTACGCAGTAATGACCGCTCCAACCTGCAGCACAGGCATAGCCTGCTTGGTCAATCCACTTCATGACCACACCACCATGCACCTTACCACCAAAATTTACATCGGTAGGCTCTGCTAAAAAACGAAAAATTACACTCGACGACGCCATAACACACTCTCATTTATTCATATTACTTAACAGCATAGCGCAAAAAAGGGGCCGAAGCCCCTGCAATTTAGGATAAGTTTATAATTTCTTTAGAAAGGTTGTTACATATTGGGGTAGTTAGGACCGCCAGCACCTTCAGGGGTGACCCAGGTGATATTTTGGCTCGGATCTTTAATATCACAGGTTTTACAATGCACACAGTTTTGTGCATTGATCACAAAGGCTTGCTCGCCTTCGACTTCTTGTACTTCATAAACGCCGGCAGGGCAGTATCGCTGTGCAGGTTCATCAAATTTAACTAAATTTACCTTAATCGGAATTGATGCATCTTTGAGTTTTAAATGACACGGCTGCGATTCTTCATGATTAGTATTTGATAAAAATACCGAAGAAAGCTTATCAAAGCTGAGTTTGCCATCAGGCTTTGGATAGGCAATTTTTTCAGCTTGATCAGCGTCTTTTAAAGTGGCGTGATCGGGTACGTTATCTTTAAAACTAAACGGTAGGGCACCCTTAAATATGTTTTGATCAAGGGTGTTGTATGCACCGCCTGCAAATTTACCTAATGTATGCATTGCAGGGCCAAAGTTACGAGATTGATACAGCTCTTTATACGCCCATGACTTTTTAAACTCAGCGGTGTACTGGGTTAAATCCGTGTTAGCTAAATCGTTTTGTAGCGCATTAAAAATGACCTCAGCGGCTATCATGCCTGACTTCATAGCCGTATGATTACCTTTAATTTTTGCAAAATTAAGCGTGCCTGCATCACAGCCCACTAACAAGCCACCCGGGAAATGCATTTTAGGCAAAGAGTGTAAACCGCCTTTGGCAATGGCGCGCGCACCATAAGCAATACGCTCACCCCCTTCAAGGGTGTTTTTAAATACCGGGTGGTGTTTTAAGCGCTGAAACTCATCAAATGGGCTTAAATGTGGATTTGAATAATTTAAATCAACAATTAAACCAACCACCACTTGGTTGTTTTCGCTATGATACATAAAAGCACCACCGCCAGTATCGCCACTCAATGGCCAACCGGTTCCGTGAACTACTTTACCAAGCTGGTGTTTAGATTCATTCACTTGCCAAATTTCTTTAAAGCCTAAACCGTAATGCTGTGGCGAGCTTTCATCGTCTAAAGCAAACTGATTGATCAGTTGCTTACCTAAATGGCCGCGACAGCCCTCAGCAAATACCGTGTATTTAGCACGTAACTCCATACCCGGCATGTAACCGTCTTTTTCATCGCCGTTTTTATCCAGCCCCATATCACCGGTAATAATGCCTTTAACAACATCATCTTCAATAATAAGTGAATGAGCACTAAAGCCTGGAAATATTTCAACGCCCAAGTTTTCTGCTTGCTCAGCAAGCCAACGACATACATTCCCCATAGAAACAATGTAGTTACCGTTATTATGAAATGTGTTAGGGGTTGCAAAATGAGGGATAGAGGTTGCTTTTTGTTCGTTATTAAACCAATAAATTTCATCGCTTTGGACTTTAGTCGTAACAGGCGCGCCCAATTCTTGCCAGTTTGGCAGTAGCTCATCCAATGCTTTGGTTTCAAAAACAGCACCCG
Source organism: Pseudoalteromonas sp. APC 3250 (assembly GCF_030407915.1). Classification (NCBI taxonomy): domain Bacteria; kingdom Pseudomonadati; phylum Pseudomonadota; class Gammaproteobacteria; order Alteromonadales; family Pseudoalteromonadaceae; genus Pseudoalteromonas; species Pseudoalteromonas sp. APC 3250. The sequence continues at coordinate 208,552 of NZ_JASDCM010000001.1, read as the reverse complement.
ATAATACATGCGCGCCCACTTCAGAGCCTTTTTCAACCACACAAATCATACACTCTTGTTGTTTTTCTTGTGCTTGCTGCGCGAGTTTAATTGCTGTTGAAAGCCCAGCAGGGCCTGCCCCTACAACAACAACATCAAATTCCATGGTTTCGCGTTCAATCATAATAACCTCTTTATCTATGACGGACTCACTCTTGCCCTATAGGCAATAAGTAAGCTAAGCAACCTGTTATTTTGTGATGCAAATTAAACGTTACAGGTTGTGAATAGTTTAAGGTTATTTTAGGTTGACGTTTACGTCAACAGGAAGTAGTCTGATTTCATAAAATAAATAGGTTGACGTATACGTTAGCTTATAGGTTTAAATAATTATGGAGTCCCTATGAAAGTTCTCGTACCAATAAAAAGAGTGATTGATTACAACGTAAAAGCTCGCGTTAAACCTGATAACAGCGGTGTTGATTTAACAAACGTAAAAATGGCAATGAACCCATTTTGTGAAATTGCGGTAGAAGAAGCGATTCGTTTAAAAGAAGCGGGTACTGCAAGCGAAGTGGTTGTTGTGACTATTGGCGCTAAAGCATCACAAGAGCAATTACGCACAGCACTTGCCCTTGGCGCTGATAAAGCGATTCATGTTGAAACCGAGCAAAACCTAGAATCTCTCCATATTGCAAAGTTACTTGCTAAAGTGGTTGAGCAAGAATCTCCTGAGCTGGTTATTTTAGGCAAGCAATCTATCGATTCTGATAATAATCAAACGGGCCAAATGCTAGCAGCATTAACTAATCGCGGCCAAGGTACATTTGCTTCAAAAGTTGTTATTGAAAATGGCAAAGTGAATGTAACCCGCGAAGTTGATGGCGGTTTGCAAACTGTTGCACTTAATTTACCCGCGATTGTAACCACCGATTTACGTTTAAACGAGCCTCGTTATGCGTCGCTACCTAATATTATGAAAGCTAAACGTAAACCGCTAGAAGTTATTGCGGTTGATTCGTTAGGTGTCGATTTAACACCGCGTATTGAAGTCGTTCGTGTAGAAGAACCAGCAAAACGCAGCGGCGGCATTATTGTTGAAGACGTTGCACAGCTTGTAGAAAAACTTAAAACAGAGGCAAAGGTGATTTAAATGAAAACTCTTGTAATTGCAGAGCACGATAACGGTGCCTTAAAACCAGAAACCTCAAAAACCATTAATGCCGCTAAAAAATTAGGTCTTGATGTCGATGTATTGTTAGCTGGCATAAATTTAGGTGCGATGAGTGAGTCACTTGCGAGCATTGAGGGTGTTGCAAGTGTATTACTTGCAGATAACGCGGTGTACGAACATCAACTCGCTGAGAGCATGACAGATTTAGTGTTATCACTTGCAGATAACTACAGCCATATTGTGGCAAGTGCCACAACGACAGGTAAAAACTTTATGCCGCGTGTTGCCGCATTATTAGATGTTGCACAAATTTCAGAAATTATTGATGTTATTGACGCAGACACGTTTAAACGCCCAATCTATGCGGGAAATGCCATAGCAACGGTTAAATCACTCGATAATAAAAAAGTGATCACCGTGCGTGCAAGTAGCTTTGATTTACAAGGCGAACAAGCACCAGCTAATGTCACAACCTTAGATACGGTCTCTGATTCACAGTTAAGTAGCTTTGTAAGTGTTGAGCAAACTGAATCTGAACGCCCAGAGCTCACCGCAGCTGATGTGGTTATTTCAGGTGGTCGAGGCATGCAAAATGGTGAAAACTTTGCGCTACTTAATGGTATTGCCGATAAACTGGGAGCTGCAATTGGCGCTTCACGTGCAGCGGTTGACGCAGGCTTTGTTCCTAACGACATGCAGGTAGGTCAAACAGGTAAAATTGTAGCGCCTAATTTATATATTGCCGTAGGTATAAGTGGTGCCATTCAGCATTTAGCAGGCATGAAAGACTCAAAAATTATTGTGGCCATTAATAAAGACCCAGATGCGCCTATTTTCCAAGTGGCTGATTACGGTTTAGTTGCTGATTTATTTGATGTATTACCTGAACTTGAACAAGCTTTATAAAGTTTAATAACCACAGCATTATATAAAGTTAAATATTCTGATTTAAAGCCGCCGTTTCATTCTTGATTCTGCGGCTTTTTTAATTCAATAACGCCACTTATCTAAATTACTTGCGCTTGGCTTTTTTTTATAACAAAGTGACAGCGTTGTCATTTGTAGTCATGCAAATTATTAAATAGGAGCCAAAATGACAAGGTATAAAGCGCTTGATGCTATGCGAGGGTTAACCATCGCATTAATGATACTGGTAAATACACCGGGTTCGTGGTCCCACGTGTATGCCCCTTTACTTCATGCCGATTGGCATGGGTGTACACCAACGGATGTAATTTTTCCGTTTTTCATGTTTATTATTGGCTCTGCGATGTTTTTTTCATTTAAAAAAACCAACAGCACAGCTAATGCAAGCCAAGTGTTACGGCTGATAAAACGAGGAGCAATTATTTTTGCTATTGGCTTAGCGTTAAATATGTATCCCTTTACCACGAGCATTGAAAACTTAAGAATACTGGGCGTATTACAGCGAATAGGCATTGCCTATATTTTAGCGTCTATCTGTGTATTGTTACTCAACAGGCGAGGGGTGATCAGCTTATCGGTTGTTATTTTAATTGCATATTGGTTACTGCTTTTAAGTGTTGGTCCTAATAATGCGTATACACTAGAGAATAACTTAGTTAGAACGGTTGATATAGCGGTATTAGGTGAATCGCATTTGTGGCAAGGTAAAGGATTAGCGTTTGATCCAGAAGGGCTTTTGAGCACCTTACCAAGTGTAGTAAGTGTTTTATTTGGCTTTGAGGTTACCCGTTTACTTACCAGCTCTAGCAGTCAATGGACAAGTATTAAGCGTTTGTTGGTCATTGGGGTTGTTGGTATCGCTTTAGGGCAATTAGGCTCGCTGATTATGCCAATTAATAAATCGCTTTGGACCAGCACCTTTGTTATTTACACCTCAGGGATTGCCTGTATTGTACTGGCCTTTTTTGTGTGGCTTTGCGACATAGTAAAACCCGAACGTCTTGTTAATCCATTAATTGTATATGGCTCGAATCCGTTGTTTATTTATGTGTTATCGGGTGTGTGGGTACTGAGCTATTCACTGGTTAATATTGGCGAGCTAAACTTGGGGGATTGGATGTATGAGCAACTCGCTTTAGTTATGAGTGCTAAATTGGCATCGTTCACCTTTGCTTTATTACATGTTATTGGCTTTTGGTTAATTTCAAATATGCTTTATAAGCGAAAGATATTTATAAAGATTTAGGACAATAAAAAACCAACCCTTAGGTTGGTTTTTTTATTTAACGTTACAAAGCGTGGCTTAGTACGTTGCGCTGCCTTTAGTACGAGGGAATGCAATTACATCACGTACGTTACCCATACCGGTAACATAAGCAACTAAGCGCTCAAACCCTAAACCAAAGCCAGAGTGTGGCACGCTACCGTATTTACGTAGGTCGCGGTACCAGCTGTAGTCTTCTTTATTTAAGCCCATTTCGTCAAGGCGTGCATCTAATACATCAAGACGCTCTTCACGTTGTGAACCACCAATGATCTCACCAATGCCAGGTGCTACTACGTCCATAGCCGCAACAGTTTTGCCGTCTTCGTTTTGACGCATGTAAAATGCTTTAATATCGCGCGGGTAGTTTTTAATAACAACCGGTGCTTTAAAGTGTTCTTCTGCTAGGTAACGCTCGTGCTCAGACTGTAAATCTACACCCCATTCAACAGCGTACTCAAATTTCTTGCCACACGCTTTTAGAATCTCTACAGCGTCTGTGTAATCAACTTGTGCGAAGTCTTTTTCAACAAATTCTTCTAAACGGCTAATGGCTGTTTTTTCGATACGTTGAGCAAAAAACTCCATGTCGTCACGGCGTTCTTCAAGTACAGCTTTAAACACGTACTTAAGCATGTTTTCAGCCAATTTTGCGATATCTTCTAAATCAGCAAACGCAACTTCTGGCTCTACCATCCAAAATTCAGCTAAGTGGCGAGATGTATTTGAATTCTCTGCACGGAACGTAGGACCAAAGGTGTAAATTTTTGACATAGCAGATGCATATGTTTCACCGTTTAGCTGGCCAGATACCGTTAGGAATGCTTCTTTACCAAAAAAGTCTTCGCTGTAGTCAATTTCGCCTTTATCTGTCATTGGTAGGTTTTGCATATCAAGGGTTGATACGCGGAACATTTCACCCGCACCTTCACAGTCACTGGCTGTGATGATTGGTGTACTGATCCAGTAAAAGCCTTGCTCATGATAAAAACGATGAATCGCTTGTGCTAAGCAGTTACGTACACGCGTTACTGCGCCAATCATGTTGGTGCGCGGGCGAAGGTGAGCGTGCTCACGTAAATACTCAATGCTGTGGCGCTTAGCCGACATTGGGTAAGTATCTGGATTTTCAACCCAACCTAACACAGTCACTGAGTTAGCTTGAATTTCGAAAGATTGCCCTTGTCCTGCTGATTGTACTAATACACCGGTAACCGACACAGAACAGCCTGCTGTTAAGCTTGTAACTTCATCATAATTATTCAGTGAATTAGGAACTACCGCTTGAATAGGATCAAAACACGAACCGTCATGAACGGCTAAAAATGATATTCCTGCTTTTGAATCGCGGCGTGTACGGATCCAGCCTTTAATGGTTACTTGGCTGTCTACCGCAACATTGCCTTTTAATAGCTCTGAAATCGCTAAATGGCTCATCTTCACTCCAATGATATAAGTTGCCTAACTATATAAATTAATTGTGCGTTACTCATGCATTTATGTATGTAAGGTCACTGCACTTGAACCTTGTATAATACCTAGTAAAGTAAAATAAAAAAACTGTTGTGGGCAACTCTTTAAAAGTTTTTAGTCATGCGCGGTTTTTTTAACCAGTTTTTAGTGTTAAATGGCCACTATTACCATTTGTTACTCTGAAAATTCATCAATTTGTGGCATTATTAGTAAACAAACCAAATTTACGTTTACCATTAATAAAAAATGGATGCTATGAAACAAGTTTTTATTTTACGAGGACTGCCAGGCAGTGGTAAGTCATATTATGCGCAAAATCTCGCTGACGAATTATCGGGCGCAGATGAAAGCAATTATTTTATTTGCTCAACAGATGATTACTTTGTAAACGAGCAGGGTGAATATCATTTCGATAAGTTTAAATTATCGCAATATCATAACCTAAACCTAGCACGTTTTATTAACGCGTTAGCACAAGGTATTGAACTGGTTATTGTTGATAACACTAACATTAAAAAATGGGAATTCATTGCCTATTCGCAAGCAGCGATAGCTTTAGGGTATCAAGTAAAAGAAGTGATTGTTGGTGAAGTAAAAGACAAATCAATGCAGCACTTATATGCCAAGCGCAACAGCCATAACATACCGCTTAAAACCATTAGTAAAATGGCCTACATGTTTGAGTGGTAATTATTAAATGTTAGCTAATACGTCTATATCAGCGTGGGTAATGGCATCTAAATGTGCGGTGATTTTTTCACTGCTCCAATCCCACCATGCAATCGCTAAAAGTTGATTGATAGTTGTTTCATTAAAACGCTTTTTTATTACTTTTGCAGGATTACCGCCTACAATGCTATAGGCAGGTACATCATTGGTTACCACAGATTTACTCGCTATGATGGCGCCGCTGCCAATTTTTACCCCCGGCATAATAGTGGCGTTGTAACCAATCCATACATCATTACCTATTTCAGTATTGCCCTTGAAAGGTAAGTCACCTTGTTGAGGAGCAGACTGTTCCCAACCGTTGCCAAATATAAAAAATGGATAAGTAGAAAAGCCGGAGGTTTGATGGTTAGCCCCATTCATTATAAAAGTAACGTCTTTAGCTATGGCGCAAAACTTACCAATAATGAGACGGTCTCCGATAAAATCGAAATGGTAGAGCACATTTTTTTCAAAATGTTCAGGCCCATCAGGGTCGTCGTAATACGTGTAATCACCTACTTCTATATTAGGTGACTTAATAAAGTTTTTTAAATAACCTACTTGAGGAAAACCGTCCATAGGTGATGGATTGTTTGGATTTGGTCCGTTCATGGTTTCCTCTCAAGTAAGATAAATAGGCTACTAGCTTTTAAATGCCGCTAGGGGATGAGATGTACTGAGCGAAACATGTACCTTGTCACCTGGGTGTACAACCACCTCATGGCTTACTCGGCTAGTTACCACGGTTTCGCATGCAAGTTTAACCGCGCATAAACGGCTACCGCCTTCAAAGCGTACCCAAATTACTTCACCATTATTACCAATACTGCTTTGTACTAATAATACATCATCTGGACGAAGCAAAACTTCTACCTCACCAGTGTCACAATCAACGCCGTTTGCAGGTACATTACCAATATCGGTAAGCGCTTGGCCGTTATTTAGGGTTCCTTTTATAAAGCTGGCTTCACCTAAAAAGCGGGCCACAAAGCGGTTGTTTGGGGTACTAAAACACTGCTCTGGGGTGTCAATTTGTTGTATTTTACCGCCTTTTAAAACACCCACACGATCGCCCACCGAAAGCGCTTCTTCTTGATCGTGCGTTACCCAAATTGCCGGTACACCAGCTTCTTTTAATGCGTTGCGGATATCCCAACGCAACATATCTTTTAAGGCAGCATCAAGGTTAGATAACGGCTCATCAAGTAATACAAAGTCAGGTTGGTGGGCAAGGGTACGCGCTAATGCTACGCGTTGCTTTTGCCCGCCTGACAGTGTGGCTGGTTTTTTATGCCTAAATGCATCTAAACCAAGAAGTTTTAACCAGTGATCGGCAGGGCTGCTGTCTTTAAGTTTAAAACATACGTTTTGTTCAACTGTTAAATGAGGGAACAACGCAAAGTCTTGAAACACCATACCTACGCTGCGTTTTTCAGGCGCCACAGTATGCTTTGGTGTCGCTGTCCATTTAGCCACTTTAATTTCACCCTCGCTAATCGGTAAAAGCCCCGCTAACGCTTGTAAAATAGTACTTTTTCCGCAACCTGTTGGACCAACAAGCATTAATATTTCGCTTTCACCTAAGGTGAAATTTAAATCGCTAACAACACGATTACTGCCATAATCTATAGACAACTGACTTACAGATAGCATTTTTTATAAATCCTTAATGTTCAAACTGGTTGCGTTTTTCGCCAGACATCATAATAGCTAAAGCACCCGCAGAAATCACCACCAACAATAAGCCAGGAATAGCGGCACGGCCAAAATAACCGGCTTCGTAAACACGCCATAAGTAGGTAGATAGCGTTTCAAAGCCGGTGGGGCCTAATAAAAGTGTGGCTTCTAATTCGCGCATTGACTCTAAAAAGACCAAGGCGCCACCTGCAATAATACCACGCATAGTTAGGGGTAAAGTAATTCGCGTAAAAGCTTCGCGCGGGCTTGCCCCTAATACCCGTGCTGATTTTACCAAACTTGGGTCAAGATGCTCGGTGCTGGTACGCACAGAACCTACCGCAAGTGGTAAAAAACGTAGCATATAAGCAATAATCAATAAGCCCAGCGTTTGATATAAAAAGGGTAGTTGTAAGCCGCCATACACAAGCGCTGTGCCCATAACAATACCCGGAATACCAAAACCAAAGTAAGTAACACGTTCCATTACTTTACCAACCTTACCACTTAAAGCCGCATGGGCAACTGGAATGGCAACAATAACTGTAACAATAGCGGCAATGGCTGAAGCGTAAGTTGAATGCCAGGCAATACTAAAATCAAACGAGCTAAAGCCATCACGCACTAACCACAAAGTAAATACTGCCAAAGGTAGGCCAATAGCGAGTAATAAAATAGGCGCAAAGGTGGCAAACATAGCGCCTAGTTGCCATTTTTTAGGGAATAAAATAAGCGAACGACCTTGACGCTCTGAGGCGGTTTTTATTTGTGATTCAATCATTAATAAAAAGCCAACAATCACCATCAGTTGCAGTGACAACATAGCCGCACGGCTTAAGGCAAAGGCATTGTATTCCACATAAATAACACGGGTAAACGTATCTAAGCGCATCATTGCGGGGGTACCAAAGTCAGATAAGGTATACAGCGCAACCAATAATGACCCTGCAGCAATGCCATTTATTACGCGGGGTAAAATAACTTTAAATACGCTTTGCGTCATCGACATACCCAGTGTGCGAGCAGCGTTGACCATACTGGCATCTAAACTAAGTAAAGACGAACGGGTAGTCATCATAACAAACGGAAAAGTATACAAGGTCATGACAATGGCGGCTCCCGTTAAGCCATACATAGAAGGGGTTTCAAAACCAAGTAAGTTATTTATTTCACCGCCGGGACCAAATGCAGCATAAAGCGTAAAAGCGCCAATGTAACTGGGAATAGCAAGCGGGGCTGCAAACACCACCAGCCAAAACTTTTTAAACGGTAACTGCACATAGGCGCTAATGAATGCCAAGGGCACACCAATTAAAATTGAACCTAATACAGTTAATCCCATTAACGACAGGGTATTGCCTAAAATAGTTAAATTATGGCTATCAAAAAAAGAGCTTGCGTCAGAGGCAAGCGTAATTAAAACAAAAATAGGAGTCAGGGTCACTAGCGCTGCAAGCAGCGCCATTGGGTAAGATGTAGGTATTCGCATTATAAAACGCCGCTGCTGCGCATTAAATCTATAGTTGGGCGTAAATCAGCCAACTGGGTTAAATCAATTTTAGGTGGCGAAATACTGGTTAACTTAGGCAATCCATCGGGTTGAGTAATGCCATTAACCAGTGGGATTTCATAGGCTTCGCTTGCTAAATAATTTTGCACTTCAATGCTAAGTAAATAGCGCATAAAGTTGATTGCCAGTGGGTCTTCAGATAACGATAAAATACCTGAAGCGTTAACTAAACAGCCAGCATCATTTTGCGTAAAGGCTAAATCAAGTTTTGCATCTGGCTTACCTGATTTTAAGCGCAGCGTGTAGTAATGATTAGCAAAACCAATGTCTACTTCACCACGTTCAACGCCCATTACCACACCGAGTTCACCTGCGTAGGTTTTAGAACGTTTTTTAACTTTTTTGAGCCACTTAGCCGTTTTATCATCACCTTCTAAAAGTCGCATAGCGGTAATAAACGATTGAAAAGAAGCATAAGCAGGCGCCCAACCAATACTTAAATCACTGTCGGCAATGTCCATAATGCTTGTTGGAATTTGCTCTTTGGTTAAACGCTCAGTATTAAAAGGCAAAGTACGTATACGACCAGTAACAGGTGCCCATTCATCGTATCTAAATTGTGGCTGTAATTGCGCTGATAAATCACTGGGCATGGGCTTGGCAAGGCCGGCATCGGTAACTAAACCAATTGCCCCAGAGTCGACTGCCCAAAATAAGTCGGCACGTTTAACCCCTGCATTTGCTTCGGCAACAATGGTGTTGGCAAGCGCTGCGGTAGGGCCGCGACGAATGGCAAGGTCAAGATCAGGGTTCTTTTTTTGAATGGCTTGTAATACGTTTTCGTATAAGCCACCTTCACCACGGCCTAAATAAAGCGTCAATGCACCTTTTAATTTAGGTAATGTATCAACAGACACGGGGTTTGCAATAGCAATATCAGCGGCAAAAGCGCGTGAAAGCGATAGCGGTAAAGCACCCGCTACCCCTAACGCAGCTAAGCCTTGAATAAAGGTTCTGCGTTTCACTTAAAATACATCCTTACGTGCTTTTTCTGCTTTTTCAATCAGCGTTTGAGCGCGGCTTAGTTTGGTTTGCATATCAACAACCACATCACGAACTTCATCAACACTTTTATTATTAGAAATTGCTTGTGGAAGTGTTACGTTAAAGTCTTTTTCTAGAACTTCTACTAACTTAGCGTCTTGTTCAATTAGTGTACCTTCAACACCTTCAAATAAATGTAGGTAAGTATCGTGCACTATGTTGGTGGCTTCATCGCTTAAACGTTCTGCGTATTTAGCGACCACTCGGTCTAATTTGTGTTTAATTTCGTCAATGGTCGCACTTTGCGTCATTTCTTTGGTTGCTGTTGCTTTAACGCTATCTAATAACCCTTTTTGTTGAAACTTAGCCGCCAATTTAACTGCGCCTAATCCTTGCCATAGGGCATTGTTCATTGCTTGTTGTTGTTTGCGTACTTCTAGCGCTGGTTTTTTATTATCGATAGCCATTTTTATGCCATACAAACCTTGCCAAATAGAGGCATAGACAGGCACGTAATTAGTTTCTATTGCGCTGTGGAATTTAACTGATTCCCAGTACTCAACCAAATCATCACTATTGACTGCTTTTGCGCCTTTTTTCTCGTAATCGCTTACCATGGTATCGACTTTAGAGATCATCCATTCAACGTCTTCATTGTAAGTTTTTAAATTAGCTTGAAGGTGATTAACATGCTCACCAATAGGGCCATTAGCAAGTGCCGGTTGTGCAAAAATCGCAGAGGCGAGTAAAAAACTTGCACTTAATGTCTTGGCAGGCTTAAGTAATATTTTCATAGCAAGTGAGTCCATAAATGTTATTGTAAATGATAGGCATTATCATATCCCTAAAGATCACTCAGATCAACACACTAAATGACAGGTCAGGGCTAAAAATACCAATGTTTTGGGACGAATAGGCAGCAAACTAATTATTTGCATAAATTTTAACGTAACCCTTAATAATAGTTAACCTATCTATACGTAATGTTTACCTTTTATGGCGTTATAAATAGCATCACATAAAGCGCGAATACTGTTTTTGTCACTTATATACGGTGGCATTAGATAAATTAGCTTACCAAAGGGGCGTATCCATACTCCTTGAGATACAAAATAAGCCTGAATTTTAGCGACATCAATGCTACCAGCCTCTTCTGTAAGCTCTACTACGCCAATAGCTCCTAAAGTACGTACATTCGCTACGGCGCTGAGCGCTTGGCATTTATGCAGCTGCTGTAATTGAGTATTTATTTCGCTGATACAGTGTTGCCAGTTTTGGCTTAGTAATAAATCAATACTGGCGCAAGCAACAGCGCAGGCCAGCGGATTTCCCATAAATGTAGGCCCGTGCATCAAAACCCCAGCTTCTCCTTCGCTGATTCCTGTGGCTATTTTGTCGCTAGTTATGGTTGCTGCAAGGGTCATTGCGCCACCAGTCAGCGCTTTACCTATACACAGTATATCGGGCTCTATATTGGCATGCTCTACAGCAAACAATTTGCCGGTGCGGCCAAATCCGGTGGCAATTTCATCGCAAATAAGCAGCACATCGTATTGAGTGCAGAGCTTACGCACACAGGCTAAATACTCAGGATGATAAAAATTCATCCCCCCGGCGTTTTGCACTATAGGTTCAATAATAAAGGCGGCGACTTGCTGGTGGTGCTTTAAAAAATAGCTTTCGAGTTCATCGGCCTCAGCTTGATTAAACGCACTATTAAATTGGCTAATAGGGGCAGGCACAAAAATATGCTCAGGCAAAAAACCTGCGTACAAACTATGCATAGAATTAATAGGATCGCACACACTCATCGCTGCAAACGTATCGCCATGGTAGCCTTTAAACGGGGTCATTAATTTTTGTTTTGTTGTAACCCCTTGGCTTAACCAATATTGCAGCGCCATTTTTATAGCTACTTCCACACTTACTGAGCCACTGTCGGCTAAAAACACCTTTGTTAATCCCTCTGGCGTTATCGCTACCAGCTTTTTACAGAGCTCTACTGCCGGCTGGTGGGTTATGCCACCAAACATTACATGGCTCATTTTATCTATCTGGGCGTGCATCGCTTCATTTAAAACCGGATGGTTATAGCCGTGAATAGCACTCCACCATGAGGCCATACCGTCAATAAGTTGTTCGCCCGTTTCTAAGTGAATAAGGTTGTGACTTGCATGCGTTACGGGGTAAACCGGAATAGGTTGAGTCATTGAGGTGTAGGGGTGCCAAATGTGCTGACGATCAAAACTAAGGTCTATTGTTTGTTTATTAATCATATGTAAACTTTAACTAGGTGAGCTTCGTTGACAATGGTACGGCAATACGTATTCTAAGCCAATAACACCAAGAGCAAAAAATAAAAGAGAGTATTATGGAGCAAGCACCTGTTCGACACGATTGGACCCACAGTGAGGTAAAAGCCTTATTTGAAATGCCATTTAACGATTTATTGTTTAAAGCCGCCTCTGTGCATCGCGCTAATTTTAATCCAAACGAAGTACAAATTTCTACGTTGTTATCTATTAAAACCGGTGCCTGCCCAGAAGACTGTAAATATTGCCCGCAATCGGGTCATTACAAAACTGATTTAGAACGCGAACGCCTAATAGAAGTTGAAAAGGTGGTAGAGCAAGCGCGGTTAGCAAAACAAAAAGGCGCTACCCGTTTTTGTATGGGGGCTGCATGGTCAGATCCAAAAGACAGAGACATGCCATACATTTCGCAAATGGTAAAAGAAGTAAAAGCCCTTGGCCTTGAAACCTGTATGACTTTAGGCATGTTAAATAACGAAAAAGCCCATGAACTGCGCAGTGCAGGGCTTGATTACTATAACCACAACCTCGACACTTCACCTGAATACTATGAGCAAATTATATCAACTCGTACCTTTCAAGACCGCCTTGATACTATAGGCAATGTGCGAGACGCTGGTATGAAAGTATGCTCCGGCGGTATTGTCGGTATGGGTGAGCAAGCAAGCGACCGCTATGGCTTATTAATGCAGTTGGCTAATTTACCCCAGCAGCCCGAAAGCGTGCCAATTAATATGCTAGTAAAGGTAAAAGGGACACCGCTTGAAAACGTTGATGACTTAGACCAGTTTGAGTTTATTCGTACCATTGCCACAGCACGTATTATGATGCCCCATAGCTACGTACGTTTATCAGCAGGGCGCACAGCAATGAACGAACAAATGCAGTCAATGTGCTTTTTTGCCGGTGCTAACTCTATATTTTATGGTGATAAACTTCTTACTACCGAAAACCCAGAAGCCGATGCCGACATGCAATTAATTAAAAAGCTCGGGATGAACCCAGAAACACGCCACGATTATTCAGATGAAGCCGTTGCTGCGTCTTTGTCATCGCAAGTGGCCGATAAAGCAACCTCAGAATTGTTTTACGAAGCATAAAGGGCTCAGTACTATGGTAATGGTTTAAAGTATTGCGTTGAAGGTTAAAGCATTTATGTCATTTGAATTTATAAACACCCATTTAGATGAACGCAAAGCACAGCAGCTCTTGCGTAAACGCTATGTAGTACAAAGCGCAACGGCGCGTACTATTACGGTTAAAGATAAAACCTACCTTAACTTTGCGAGTAACGATTATTTAGGGTTTGGCGATTCGCCGGTGGAGTTAACCAGTGCGCCATTACTCGGTAGCCACAGTTCAGCATTAGTGACGGGTTATCAACAACCACAGCAAGCGCTTGAGCAAGCTTTATGTAGTGCTTTGGGTTATGAAGCAGGCATGTTGTTTAATTCGGGCTTTAGCGCAAATAGCAGTGTGATTAAAGCCTTGTTTCAAGATAAAGCGACAGCGCAACACAGTGCGATTTTTCAAGATAAACTCAATCACGCCAGTTTAATTGATGGCGCATTACACGCCAACGCCGCGTTAATACGCTTTAACCATAACGATATAAACCATTTACGTTCACGGCTAGAAAAATCAAAAGCGCGCAATAAGCTCATTGTGTCTGAAGGTGTGTTCTCCATGGATGGTGATACCGCGCCAATTAAAGCGCTATTTGCCTTAGCAAAGCAGCATAACGCGTGGTTAATGATAGACGATGCCCATGGTTTTGGTGTTTTAGGAAAATCGGGGCTTGGCAGTTGTGAAGCCTTAATTGCAGCCGACACCTTGCCCGATATTTTAGTGATCACCTTTGGTAAAGCGGTTGCTAGTAGTGGGGCGTGCGTATTAGGTTCGCAGCATTTTATAGATTACATGCTGCAGTTTAATCGTGATTATACCTACTCAACCGCTATGTCGCCGTTTATTGCCTCTCATACTTTGGCGCGTATTAAAAGCATAAGAGACGCCAACGACAGGCGAGCTAAATTAAACGCTAATATTGCGCTGTTTAAATGCTTAGCAAAAGAGCAGCACATTGCGCTAATGGACTCTAACACCGCGATTCAGCCAATTGTTTTAGGCTGCGCCGAGCAAACGTTAAAAGCCAGTGAGCAACTAAAGCAGCAGGGCATTTGGCTAACGGCTATTCGCCCGCCAACTGTTTTACACAATACCTCGCGTTTGCGTATTACCTTAAGTGCAGCCCACACCCATGACGATATAAAACAACTCGTTGGTAGCTTACAAAAGGTCATTTCATGATAAGCCCGCAGGCAATTAAAACTAAGCCACTTAGCCCTACAACTGTGTGTTTAGCTGCTCAGGTTTTAAAAAAAACAACAGCGCATAACTTTTCAAAGGCAGCAAACAGTTACAGCCAGCATGCCAATGTGCAAAAACAAGCGGCAAATGATTTATTTAAACTCATTAGTGCAAACCCTAATAAGCTCTGTGTTGACCTAGGCGCAGGGCCGCTTGTTAATACTCAGGCTTTAAGGACATTATTTGGCCAAGTTGTTGCCATAGATTTAAGTTTTAACATGCTAAAAAGTAGTGATTTAAACACCCCAAAACTGTGCGCCGACATGGATAATTTACCGCTGCAAGCTAGCAGTATTGACGTGCTATTTAGTAATTTTGCGCTGCAGTGGTCTGCTAATTTAGAAGCCTTAATGCACTCGCTTTACCAAGCATTAAAACCAGGCGGGCAAGCCTATATTAGTACGGTTGTTGCAGGGTCATTAAACGAGATCAAAACCGCCTTTGCAGTGCTTGATTCACATAATCATATTAATCAGTTTGCAAGCCATAATAGTATAAACCAATCGGTCGAAAAGGCCGGGTTTAAGATCAACGCATCAAAAAAAGTCATTTATACCGATCAGCACAGCAGTGCATTAGCGGCTATAAAATCGATTAAAGCCATTGGTGCCACCACACAAAATCATGCAACAAGTCGTCGTGGTTTATTAACCAAATCAGCGCTGCAAAAAGTATGTGATGCCTATCCGATTATAAACAATAAAGCCCATGTATCTTACCATGTGGTATTGTTATCATTAGAAAAAGCCCAGTAAAAATAATAAGGCCATGCCATGCACCAGTTTTTTATTACCGGTACCGATACCGACGCCGGTAAAACTCATGTAACCAGTTTGCTGTTAAAGTTACTCGCGCAACATAAAAAGCGCGCAATAGGTTTTAAGCCGATTGCCTCTGGGTGTGAAATGGCGTTTGAGCAGCTCGTAAACGCCGATGCGCTAATGCTAATGGAAAGTGCCACAGTCAGCGCTAAATACGACATAATTAACCCATTTGCATTTGCGCCGCCAATAGCTCCGCACATTGCTGCAGAGCAAGCGGGACTAAACATAACAGTAGAGAAGCTCAGCACGGCTTATCAACATGTTAAGCAGCAAGGTGCCGATTACCTGTTAACCGAAGGCGCTGGCGGCTGGGCATTACCAATTAATAACAACGAATATTTATACGACTGGGTAAAAGCAGAGCAACTACCCGTAATATTAGTGGTGGGGATGAAACTAGGCTGTATTAATCATGCTTTACTCACTGCTGCACACATGCAAAGCTTAGGGATTAATTGTGTAGGGTGGATTGCAAACCAAGTTGATGCCACTATGGATGAATACCAAGCAAACCTAGATTCACTGAAAACACGTTTACCATTTCCACTGCTTGCCATTAGCCCATACACAGAGCAAACCCCTAAATTACAAATTTATAAAACCCTGCTTGAAAAATTATCGATAAATCCATAAATAACCCTTGTGTTGTGACATAGTTTGTCACAGAATAGCGCTGACGTTATGACATAGTGTGTCATAACGCAGTGATTGCTCAAAGTCGATCAAACATAGTAAATCGCTCAGCAATAAATGTTATTTTTGGAGAACTCGTATGAAACGTGTATTTTTGTTTTTATTAACTAACCTCGCGGTTATGTTGGTATTAGGTGTGGTGCTTTCAATAATAATGAGTGCGCTGGGCTTAAGCCATCGTAGCCTTGGCGGAATTTTACTAATTGCGACTGTATTTGGTTTTGGTGGATCGTTTATTTCGTTATTTATGTCGAAATGGATCGCCAAAAAATCAACCGGTGCGCAAGTGATCACCCAACCTCGTACCGAAACCGAACAATGGCTGGTAAGCACTGTGGCTGCTCAAGCTAAAAAAGCCGGTATTAACATGCCAGAAGTGGCTATTTACGACAGCCCAGAAATGAACGCGTTTGCAACGGGCCCGAGTAAAAATAATTCGCTGGTGGCGGTAAGTACGGGTTTATTACATAACATGAGCCAAGATCAAGCCGAAGCCGTACTGGCGCACGAAGTATCGCATGTGGCTAATGGCGACATGGTAACGCTAACGCTTATTCAAGGTGTGGTTAATACCTTTGTTATTTTTGCCGCTAAAGTACTGGCTGACATTGTAGATAACTTTATCAATAGCGATGAGGAAGAGGGCGGCAGCAGCTGGACTTACTTCTTATTCGATATGTTATTCCAAGTATTATTTGGCGTATTGGCAAGCATTGTGGTTGCCCATTACAGCCGTAAGCGTGAATTTGCAGCCGATAACGGCGCAGCTCAGTTGGTAGGCGCAGACAAAATGCGTTCAGCCCTTGAGCGATTAAAGCAAAACCACCCATCGCAATTAGAAGGCTCAATGATGGCCTTTGGTATCGCCAGTGGTAAAGGCATGGCTGAGTTGTTTTCATCTCACCCACCGCTTGATGCACGTATAGACGCACTACGTCGTTAAAAAATTCAAGTTTTTCACAGTACTTGTAAACAAAAAGCCTGCATTTGCAGGCTTTTTTATGTTTAATGGTTTTTATTGCGATTGAATTATGTCAGTAATGCCCTCTGGCGAGAGTATTTCAATCCAGTAACCGTCTGGGTCTTTAATAAAGGCAAGGCCTTTCATTGAGCCGCCATCTGGCTGTTTTACAAACTCCACATCGTACTTAGCAAAGCGCTCGCAGGCAGCGTATACATCGGGCACACTAATACCAATATGGCCAAAGCCTTTTGGTTCTTCATTACCACTATGATAACCGTTAAAGCTTTCGTCGTTTCCAGTACCCCAGTTATGGGTAAGTTCAATCAGCGCAGGGCGGCGAAACACCCATTGAGTTTTTTCTTTATCATCGCCTTTAGGCATATCTTGCTCATAGCCTAAAAAGTACAAAGTAAACTCCATACCAGGAAAGTCGTACTTTCCTAACAGCTTCATACCCAATACATTTTCATAAAATGCCAGCGACAGTTTTGGATCTTTAATACGCAACATGGTTTGCTGCATCACATAGCCCTCAGTGGCCTGTGCAATTTGCTCTGGAGATTCGTTATAGCTAGACATGAGATAATCCTTAATAAAATGACTGAAAAAACCTTAATGGATTTAAAAAGGCAGGGCATACGCTCATCATAATAAACAGCAGCAAAAATTAAAACCACCTTGCTAAATTGTTGGGTGCTTTGTAAGCAGAAAATGGCATATTTATGGGTGCTGTATATTTATACAGTTTGTGGCATTTTGTACAATATTACTGATCTCTACCATTTTGGTATATTTGTGCATTTATGAAGTATGAGCCGAAGTTAACTAGTTGTTTACAGGTGTTTATTTGAGGGCTAAGATAAATTCTATGTAATGTATGGACATTTGTCGGTTTATAAAACGACAAATGTCGTAGACAAAGTTGTTAGCTATTTAATTAATCTCACATGGAAGTATCGGCGTTTTTCAAGGCAGTTGTCGCCTAAATTGTTAAGCAGCTTCTTTATATTGCTCTGGATTTAACTCCACAGCGCCTATTGGCTGCCAGTTTCTTTCACTTTTTGACCATCGTTCAGGATGCTCATTTCTTTTTTGTTGATACAGCACTTTTCGTTTTGCTAGTATTTCAATATCAAGGCCATCATGTCTTTGGTTTGGCGTGACAAACTTGATCCTGCTATGGCGATGTTCATTGTTGTACCAGTAAACAAACTCTTTCACCCATTGTCGTGCTTCATCTAATGATTTAAAACCCTCAGAAGGCCAGCGAGGGTGATATTTTACCGTTCTAAATAGTGATTCTGAGTACGGATTATCATTACTTACTCTTGGGCGACTTCGCGAGGTAACAACACCTAAATCATACATTTTAGCTCGCATTGTTAAGCTCTTCATCGGTGCGCCATTATCTGAGTGCAATACCAAATCTGTTTTTAAGCATTTTTCACTCCACACACTGCGCTCAAGTAATTCTGCCGCTTGTTCACCTGTTTCGTTGTGGTGAACTTCCCAACCAACCACTTTACGGCTGTAGATATCTTCTATCATATACAGGTAATAATGTTGACCTATCACGGTTGTCGGTAAATATGATATGTCCCAACTCCAAACCTCATTCGCTTTTTCAGCTGTATAACTGGTTGGTTTTTTATGAGCATTTCTTGGCTTCGCTTTACCTCGATGATGGAGCATGTTTTCAGCGTTTAATATGCGATAAAAACTCGACTCAGATGCAATGTACTCACCTCTATCAGCTAATATCGGTACTATCTGGCTTGGTGGTAATGAAGCAAATTCTGCGACATTACAAACATCAATAACTGCTTGTCGCTCTTTAGCACTTAGCTTATTCAGTGGCTCTGGCCTAATGGCTGTTGGTCTTTTATCTTCACTAATAACACCCTCAATACGCCAACGCTGTAACGTTCGAGTAGATAAGCCAATAACTTCACAGGCTTTATCTTGCCTCGCACCAGCCGCTACAGCTTTACTAATCAGCCGTGCATGTTTTTGCCTATCGGTCAGCGGTATTAGCTGTCCTCTTTTTCCTTCCAATAGGCATCGTACTTTTTTCCTAATACCAGCAACGCAGCGGTTTCGGCTAAGGCCTTCTCCTTTCTACGCAGCTCTCGCTCTAATTCTTTAATGCGTTTCTTGTCAGCCTTTTGCTCAGGTGTTTGCTTTATTCTTTTACTCGGCTTTGTTGTGTTGCCTGCGATACAAGCTTGTTTCCAGGCTTTAATCTGCTCTGGATATAAACCTTTAACTCGACAATACTCACTTAACTCAACTTCCGATAAGGCTGAGGTTTCCAGTACAGCAGCAAACTTTTCTTCGCTTGACCACTTATCTGTTGAACTAACTTTCGACACTTTTAAACCTGAGGTATTAAATTGCTTTTGCCAACTATACAGGGTTGAAAGATTAATACCTTCTTGCTCTGCAAACTTTCTGACCGATAAGCCACTCTGACTTAGTTTATTTAATATTGCTTCTTTAAATTGGCTTGAATGCCTTTGGTAATGCACTGTTGTTAACTTACCGCTCCCTGTTTATTTACTAAATTAATTGAGGCGACAACAATCCTGACATAGGGGGGTATCATGATTAAAGTATTATTACTCTCAATTTATTTGTTTTCTTTTGCTTCATTAGCGGAAAACAAAATTCTAATAGAAAATGTCACTATCGTTTCATCTCATTTGCAAGCTCCAAAAATTCAAATGAATGTATTAATAAGTGATGGACGAATTACCGAAATAACTAGTAAAAAGATTACATCCTACGATCTTAAAATAAATGGTTTAGGTAAGTTTTTAACGCCAGGTCTTATGGATAGCCATGCACACGTATCGTCAATCCCCGGTATGGGTTTTGGTGTTGAGCCAGTGGCGATTAAAAATCCTAAACTCACACAAGCTTATTTTGAACAACAACCAAGAAGCTTTTTATTTCATGGGGTAACTCAAATACTTGATCCGAATCCGGGAGTGAGTTTCAATTATTTTACTTCGGCGCCTCATCACCCTGATTATTTTCGTTGTGAAGTATTAACATCAAAAAACACCTTTCCATATGTAGAGAAAACAGACGACCTATCAAGATCAATGTTTACTTATTTAATTGATGAAAGTGCAGAAGCAACTGCAGAAAATTCAGTAGAAAGGTTAATTGGAAAAATTGCCCATTCAGGTGCTTCGTGTATAAAGCTTTATTTTGAAGACGGTTATGGTAATGCTAACCAATGGGCAACACTTTCAACTAACACACTAAAACGAATTAAATTATCTGCTAAAAAGTCTAATTTGCTTATAGTCGCTCATGCTAATGCCTTAGATATGCAGCAATTAGCACTTGCCGCAGGTGTTGATGTTATCGCTCATGGTATGTGGAATTGGGGGCAATATAATCGAGAACAAAATATACCTAAAGAAATATCTAACACTCTGGATAAAATGATTAATGACAGAGTAGGTTATATGCCAACACAAAGAGTGATTGCTGGCTTAGGTGAAGTAATGAACCCTACAATTGTTAATTCTCCTGAATTTTCATCCATTACACCTAAGTCACTTATTGATTGGTATAAAACCACTGAAGCGCAATGGTTCAAGGAAGAACTTCGAATTGGCTTTGATGGTATGCCTGATCAATCAATCTCAGATGCATTTTTATATGGGCGAATAGTAAAAGGTAATAAAGTCATTCAATATCTAAGAAGTTCTAACCATCCTATTTTATTGGCTTCGGACTTCCCTGGAAGCCCTAGTTTTGCCAATCAACCTGGACTGACAACCTACCAAGAAATGAAAGCTATGGTTACTGCAGGGCTATCGCTGGAAGAAGTACTAGCGGCGGCAACCATTAATAATGCTAAACAATTCAGAATTGATAATGATTACGGTACAGTAGAAGTTGGCAAAATTGCTAACCTTCTGCTACTTAAAACTAATCCTTTAGACTCTATAGAATCGTGGAACCGTATAGAAACGATTATCCTGCATGGAGATCCCATAGCTAGAGAAAGTTTGGTGGTCAATA
Organism: Pseudoalteromonas sp. APC 3250; assembly: GCF_030407915.1. NCBI lineage: Bacteria > Pseudomonadati > Pseudomonadota > Gammaproteobacteria > Alteromonadales > Pseudoalteromonadaceae > Pseudoalteromonas > Pseudoalteromonas sp. APC 3250. Next base: position 187,589 of record NZ_JASDCM010000001.1, on the reverse strand, counting down.
AATAGCTAACAAGCTGTTAAACAAGGACAAAAAACAGTTGGTTTTTGCTCCTTCGTCGCTAATTTTAACCAACTATTTTTTGCCTGTTAACAGGGCGTTATGCAATGAATAGAAAGGTTAAGGAAAGTTATGTCAACTCCTAAGGTGTTTATATCATACTCGCACGACTCGCAAGAGCACAAAAAGTGGGTTCTAGATTTGGCGACACGGCTGAGGAATAGCGGCGTAGATGCAATTATTGATCAATGGGAGTTGCGCCCAGGTGACGACCTGCCGTATTTCATGGAAACACACCTAGCAGATTCTTGATCAATGGGAGTTGCGCCCAGGTGACGACCTGCCATATTTCATGGAAACACACCTAGCAGATTCTGATTATGTAGTCATGGTACGCACAATGTACCAACATTTCTAAAAACAAAATTGTTTGTGAATTTTTCAAAAGACGATGATTACGAATTCAGCTTTGATGAGCTCGTTAGAACATTTCACGGAGCTCCTCTCTTTGAGAAACCCGAAATTGGCAATAATCCATTTACACCTGTAAGTGAAACGCCACCTGAAAAAACAGGCGATCCGATAAGGGAAATAATGAAACACATCGTTGGTGATTTTGAAAATGGTGATGATTACACAATTTACAAAAATTTGGTCCAAGCTGTCGATATGTCTCGCATCATGCTTGACATAATAATTAACGAAGCTGTCCAAAAAGGATATATAGCTTTAGATCGTGACGGAGACATCCGTCTGCAGCCCGAAGGTAAAAAATACGCCATACAACATAAATTGGTAAATGCATAACAAGGTAATGGTGTCGGACTAATGTTGCTTCGCACCATTAGCCGCACATTACGGCGTTATGTTTACAAGGAAATTCGGCGTATGTTTAAAAAGCTATTTATATTATCGATATTGGTGTCATTATTCGTTTGTCAAAGTACCAATAATTCGAGTGGAGATAATGTAAATATTTACGGAGTTATATTTGCAGTTAAAGTAGATAAAGACGGTAAATTATCAAATCTACGCTTTTTAAAAGCAACTAACCCAATAAAAAATATCGATATTAATTTTCAGCCACCTTCTAACTATGTTAAAAAAGTGGAAGCTAAATTAGCTAAGCGCCAATTCGAAGTACCTAAAGATGGTGCGGATTTAAATAAAGAATCATTTATCCCATGTTTCTACGTTAAATCAAATCCATCTGACATAAAGTGCTACGGTGATGAGTAAACATAACAAGAAAATAAACAAGGACTTAAAACAGTTGGCTTTTGCTCCTTCGTCGCTTATTTTAGCCAACAATATTTAGCCCATTAATGGGGCGTTATATGCCTAAGAGAGTTATGTGAATATTGCTATTTTTGTAGTTTCATTTGTGGTCTATGTTTGGCTCTGCTTGAGTATCGTAAAGTTCCATAAACATTTAGCAGATAAACTTAAACTGGTTAATCGTCGTAGTTTGTTAAACGTGTTTAGCCAATATATTTGGTTTCTGTTGTTTATCGTTACCTACATCCCATTTAGTATATTCTTCCCTGCATGGTTAAATGGAAATCTTGGCATTGTGCAAGAGTCCCCAAATGTAACAGCTATTTTCATTTTGTTGGGATGTTTAACGCTAGCAATTACTATGTGGCTAGGTTATAAAAAAAACTAAGCAGGCGAATTGGTAATCGGCATATAACAAAGCAAATTAAAAAGTGCGGACCAAAACTAGTTGGCTTTGTTCGTACCTCACAAATTTTAGCCAACTAATTTTTACCGTTTATTTGTGGCGTTAGTGCTCTATGAGAGGAAATAGTTTGAATATACGAAAAGCAGAGTTACGAGATTTGTCATTTTTAGTCGAGTTCACTTCCGAAGAAGCTCGTGAAGCTGAGAATGCTGTCAAGATACCCGAAACTCTAAAGCGTGGTATAGAAGTCGCACTTTGTGACCGAGATGTTGCAAGTTATTGGGTTATGACTGATGAAAATGATATTCCGATAGGTAGTGTTTCCTCGATAAGAGAATGGAGTGATTGGAATGCTGGCTATTATTGGTGGATTCAAAGCATGTACCTAAGACCCGAGTATAGAGGCAAAGGTTTAATGAGCGAGTTGATCACATGTGTAGAGTCAGAAATGTATCGCGAAGGCGGTTTAGAGCTGAGGCTATACGTACATAAAGACAATGCTGTTGCCAAGCGAGCTTACGAAAAGTCGGGTTTTTCTTTGTCTGATTATCAGATTATGGCCCTGGGTAAAGAGCATTAACAAACAATTGAAGCAGACCCTCAACGCTCGGCGATTTTGGTTTGCGTTAATTTTGGAGTTGCCGCGTAAAAACCAAATGGGGTCAAATCTTGACTTCAAACATCAAACTCATGTGGCAACCTTATAAGCGGCTTTTAAAATGCTGGTAGCTTATAAGCTAATTAATCTCTAAGTTAAATTTAAAATAAAAGGATTTTTTATGAAAGGTATTAAACGTATTTGGTTTTGGTTTACGCTTGTTGTGTGCCCATTATTAATTATTTTAGGTGTGGCTACCTTTGCACAGTTATTTGGGCAGTACATGTATTCTCAGCAATTTAGTTTCTCGTCACTATCAAGCTTTCAAATTGCGTTTATGGGGGGCGGAATTTGTGCGTTTTCTGTATTTTTAAACACATTAAAAGAAGCAAAAATACGCTTTTTTGTAAAATGAGTTAGTTAATAAGGAAAAGTACGTTTGTTGGTGGGCTCGCTAGGTTTGCTTGGTTTTAAGCCTCTTTTAAAACGGGTGTAAAATTAACAGTTATTAAATGGACGATTTAAGGATGAACAAAGGATTATTAAAATCGTGGAATGACGAGAAAGGTTTTGGCTTTATCAAATCAACTACACTGCAACACGATACCTTTATACACATATCATCGCTCAAACACATGAGCCGTAAACCTAAAGTGGGCGACATTATCTACTTTGAGGTTGCGACTGAGCCTAACGGTAAAACCAAAGCTGTAAATTGCCGTATTGAGGGCGTATTAGCACAACCACAAATAAAAGCCTCTACAAGGCCGGTTAAAATAAGTAAAACGTCACGTAAAAACTCACCATTAATGAAACTTATAACGCTTGGTATTATTTTTAGTATTGGTTTTAGTGTGTATAAAACCGGTTATTTAAATACCAAGCAAACACCTGTAGTGACTAATGCTAATTTAGAGTCATTTATGCCCGCTAGTTCAAACTCACTTAATAAAACACCACCAACATTTCGTTGTGATGGCCGCCAACATTGTAGCCAAATGACGTCCTATGCAGAGGCATTATTTTTTATTCAACATTGCCCAAATACCAAAATGGACGGGGATAAAGATGGCGAGCCTTGTGAACGGCAGTTTGGAAATAGGTAGTTTTTATATTGGGGTTATTAATAAACTAAAAATTAGTTGATACCTGTTAAGTGGAATACGATTTTTAGTAATACAGTTATAAATAGATGGTGGATTAAAGCCATTTATCATAGAGGTTGTTATGTTTAAAGTAATGATTGGTTGTGCTGTTATATTTTCGTTTGTTTGCATGTTACTCGCCGCCGCACCTTTTACGCCTGCGATATCAGGATCATTTATTATGCTGTTATTTGCAGGAGCTATTGGATACAAGGGCTATCTGCAATCAAGCTTAATACTGCTGTTAATTAATACGCTGGCAGTTATTGGCAGCCCAGCTATAAATATAGAAAACACAGAAACATTACTGTTTTTGCCAATATTATTTTTAATCTCATTTGGTGGTGTTTTAGTAGGCGTAAGAAAGTTAACTATAAAACACGTTTTGTAGACGAGAGTTTTTTTATGTTTGATAGTTAACCTATAAGTTGACGCAACTTTTATCTCCCTAAGTGAAAAAAGCCTTAAAATCGATTTTCACAAAGAGAAACTCAAGAGGGGGAGTACGAAAGAATATAACTTCCACGTTTTTATTTCCTCTAAAAGCAAAGCGTCTCTTAATACTCCTTGTGTATAAAGCCTTTATGTTTAAACCTAATGTGATATTAAATAGTTGTTATAAACTTAGAATCAAAGCGCTTCAAAAATGGCTGCAATGCCTTGCCCGCCACCAATACACATTGTGACTAGCCCATATTTGCCTTGAATTCGTTTAAGTTCGTACAAGCATTTGGTGGTTAGTATAGCGCCCGTTGCGCCAACAGGGTGGCCTAATGCAATGGCGCCGCCATTCGGGTTTACCTTATGCGCAGGGAAGTTTAACTCGTTGGCAACGCACAGTGCTTGTACTGCAAAGGCCTCGTTAGACTCAATCACATCTATATCGTCAATAGTTAAACCCGTTTTTTCAAATACCCCTTGTACTGCAGGAATAGGGCCGATACCCATTAAAGTAGGATCAACGCCTGCTCTGGCATAACCCACTAAACGAGCGAGCGGTTTTAAGCCTTGCTCATTGGCTTTTTGCTCTGACATAAGTACCAACATGGCTGCACCATCGTTTATACCGGATGAGCTTGCTGCGGTAACGGTGCCATCTTTTTTAAAGTAGGGCTTTAAAGTTGCAAGTTTATCGGCTGTGGTATCGGCGCGAACGTGTTCGTCGGTGTCAAAAACGTTCGTGCCTTTACGTGATTTAATCTCGATAGGCACAATCTGCTGTTTAAAATGACCTGCAGCAATCGCTTTTGCGGCTTTATGATGGCTTTTTGCTGCGTACTCGTCTTGCTGCTGACGGCTAATTGAATATTTTTCTGCGATGTTTTCAGCAGTTATTCCCATCGGGTTATTATCCCATGGGTCTTGTAAGGTCGTGGTGAGCTCATCGACCATAGTGCTATTACCCATTTTTTGCCCCCAGCGGTTACTTTCGAGGGTATAGGCAGAGCTACTCATGCTTTCTGCTCCGCCAGCAAGGGCTGCATCTACATCACCTAATTGAATTTGTTGTGCCGCTTGAATAATGGCTTCAAGGCCAGAGCCACATAAGCGATTAAGCGTTACAGCGTGGCTGCTTATAGGCAACCCAGCATCGAGACCAATGACTCTTGATAGGTAGGCGTCTTTAGGGCCGTTATGAATAACTTTGCCCACAACACATGAACCTACTTGGTTAGGAGAAACTTTAGACCGATTTAGGGCTTCTTTTGCGCACAAAGTGCCAAGCTCAGCCGGGCTAAAATTTTTTAGGCTGCCACCAAAGCTGCCGATAGCGGTACGAACCGCACTGAGTATTACTACGCTGTTGTTTGTATTTTGTGCCATTGTTGTTCTCTTATTATTTTTATAATCATTTTGTGCTGGTGTATGTTTAATAGACTAATGTGATTAATAGTTTTATTAATGCATCAAAGCATAATTTCTCAATAAACTAAAGGCGACGTTGGTTCAGCTGTATATGTATTTTAATAAAGGGAATAGTAAAGTAGGTGAGTAGTAATAATATTTTTGTTTAAATTTATGAAGTAGGGCTCTCATTATGAGAGCCCACAGGTGTTTATAAATCAATCATTTCAATATTAACAACGACATTTTTAAAACCCGCATCTTCAAACTCTTTTTTTAACTTTTCTGCACTAGAGTACTCATTAGATGAAACACTTCGCTTACTTCTTTGGTTAGTGACAATTGGGGTTTCGTCACCAAAGTAAACACTGCCCGCAAATTGGCTTTGTGCATAAAAGTGGCCTGTTAGGGTTGTTTTTTTAGGTCTTAAAACATGGCTTAAATAGTATTGCATTGTTGATAAGCTTGTTTGTTGTATCATCCAAGGCCAATCCCATTTTTTATTCTCACCTGGTATATAGCGGTGTTCCCATTGATACTCAATGCTTTTATCTTGACCTGACCAACGGCCAATTACAAAATTAGCAGTGTCGTTAGGTCTGTTTTCTGGGTGGGTTAATAAAGCATTGCCTCCCCATCGCATAAAGCCATTTATAGATAGATCATAGGTAATATCAGCATCGAATGCATAAGGATACGATATTGATGATTTAAACAAATCGACCTTTGCATTAAGCTGTGTGTATGCTGGTACATTGGTTCTTGCCTGTACAACTACTCGCTCAGCTTCTGAGCCGCCATTACTTGTTCCCCATGCTTGCTCCGCTGCGATTGTGACTGATAGCGAAGTGTCTGATCCGCCAGTAACAGAGGGAGACTTCCATGTATTAGATAATGTAACAGACTCAGAAATACTGTAATCATTGGTTTTAGACCAGTTGGTTGCCGCATCGTATTCAATTGTAACCACTGACATTTGAGCTGCTGACGTGTCATTCACTGCAGGGACTGTTAACGTTTTTATTAGTTCTTTGTCGGCAGCAACAATATCACCTGTTATTTTATATGACTCGTTATCCATCACATATTCAAAGTTAGATACGGTAATAGCTGACTTTTCATCACATCGATAACCATCACAACTGCCACCATTGTAACCTTGTATTTTCCACCCTGAGCCCGTTTTGGTTACCTCCATGTCATCACCCACATAGCTAGAGCGATTTCCACCAACCCACGCAAATCCCATTGTATGGGCAAGGTATGAAAGGGGTTTTATAAACCCCTCTTTTTGATTCACTAAGTCCCATTCAATTTGGCTTTGACTGCCTGGCGATACTTTTACGGGACTTAATGTAGGGAACTCATTAATAGGATCGTTAGGGTAGCACCAAGAATTTGCAGCAGTCCCTTGTTTTATTTCACCTGCGTAGCCAGAACCCATAATAACCCAGCCATTAGCTAATCCCGTTATTTGCCACTTACCCATTTTGTTAGTAAGTTCATTTCTGTAGGTTTGCGCTTCAGCCTTTGTAATTAGTCTATTATCAGTTGAGCAAACTCCAGCACCTAAGCTTTCATTTTTAAGTTGATCTGGATAAATTGCAGTTGTATTAGCACTTACAAAACTTGTATGCGACAACAGCAATAGGGGTAATATTTTTTTCATTAAGTTACATCCTTTAAAATTATATTTAAATGAGGTCCTAATTAAATAATCTAATTTTGGACCGATTTTGATTCTAAAGAACTCGCTTTATTTTTATAGAGTGTTATATGAAAGTTGATTTTTCAAAAATATTAGTTGCTTAAACATTACAAAAATTAATTAAATTATTAATGCTGCGGTAGCTACATTTTGATTCCTTTGAGAGAGTGCTCTAAAAAATCAATTAAATAGCGTGTGCTTTTTGGAATTAATTTATCAGGCCATATCAGGTTTACATCTCGCTTTATGGGTTTGAATTGCGTTAATACTTCAACCAAGCTTTCGTCTTTTATATGCGGTAATAAACAATATTTAGGGCCATAATATACACCTCTTCCTTCAATAGCAGCTAAGGCACACATTTCTATATCGTTAGAAATAAAGTTAGGTTGAGGTTTAAAAATTACCTGTTCATTTTTATTTGTTTTAAAGGACCAGTTTTCGAATGGCGAGCACGATATGTGGGGTAGTTTAGCTAAATCGTCAAAATTACTTGGTATGCCATATTGCTCAATTAAACTCGATGAACAAGCTAAAACAAAACTCATTTGGTTAATAACTTTACATATATTTTGAGAGCTATCTAGTTTTCCAATTCTAATGGCTAAATCAAACTCGGTAGCTTTTAAATCAAGGCGTTCATCCGATAGCATCATATGAATTTTAATATTTGGATAAAGTAATGTGAATTGATTTATAACGCCTGAGAAGTACACACTCTTTATAAAGTTTTGCGGCGCTATTAGTTTAATTTTACTCACTTTATTTTCACTGAAATTCTTAAAATTGCACAGCGTAGTTTGTAAACCTTCTACATGGGCTAGGCAGTGGCTATAAAAACTCTTTCCAGGTTCTGTTAATCGCAAACTTCCTTTTTCACGATAAAACAACGCTAACGATAAGTCTTCTTCAAGTTTTTTTATTTTTCTTTGTAAAGTGGGTAAAGGAATATTTAACTTTACTGACGCTTCATTAAATGTTTTGTAATGATTTACTTTTATAAAAAGCGCTATGATATCAAGCAAGGTAAATCTCCTGTATTAATTTAAGACATGAAATTGTATTTAGTACTTAATAATTAGTTAAAGTTATAAAACTAATTATTTAATTAAAGTACTCATTAGTCCCTTTTGTGGCAACAAGAAATTTACCTTTGTATTAGAATATTTAATAAATTATTGTGAGCGAAGGTGTACTTACTTGAGGTATTAGTAATTAAAGATTCTGCAAATAACGCGTTTTTTAAAATAAAAACTTAGTAGAAACAATGCGTAACATTTTACGATACGTTTTAATAGACAAACAATAAACGAGTAATTACGCTAGACACACTTTTTTGGTGAATAATCATGATGCATAGGATCTGATTACCTAAATGGAATTTGCCACGATAAATCAACAGAACCGAAGGTATTAAAGATGAATGTGTTTATAAAATGGTTGATTTTAGCTGCATTAATTATTGCTGCTATTGCCTGTTATTCTTATGGTAGCACTACTGGCTTATTTATTTTTATTATTGCGGGCTTTGTTTTTGAAATGGCATTTTGGTTTAAGGTGTTTCCTATAAAAAAGAAATCGTCATGATAGGAAGCCTATTTAACCGTCTTAAAAAATGAATTGTTTAAGTGGGCTTGCAGCTTTGAGCATAGAATAAATAATTAGTCTGCTATTACTTTGCTTAAATATTAGAAAGGCTGCATTTTTTGCAGCCTTTTGGTTTTTTAAACTCAGTGGGTAACTCTATCGCCCCAAATGTCTTCTAGGCGACTATCACGGCCACAACGCCAGCGATAGGTGTTATAACGAATAGGATTATTTTTGTAATAATCTTAGTGATAACTTTCATCGCCTTTTATCGGGTAAAAGGTTTTAGCATCGAGAATAGGGGTTACTACCGTTTGCTCAGGAAATTCGTTAACTACCGCCTGTTTAGATTGCTTAGCTAATTGTCGCTGTTGCTCATTAGCAACAAAAATCGCACTACGGTAGCTTAGGCCTTTATCACAAAACTGACCTTTTGCGTCAAAAGGATCAATATTCACCCAGTAATGGTTTAAAATATCTTGATAGCTTAATACATTAGTGTTGTAGGTAACCAGCACAGCTTCGTAGTGGCCTTGGTGATTACCATTGTAGGTTGGATTTTTAAGTTCACCACCAGTAAACCCTGAGATCACATCGGTTACACCTTCGAGTTTTTCAAAGTCACTTTCCATACACCAAAAACAGCCACCGGCTAAAATAGCTTGTTCGGTTTTAGCGTATGTTAATGAGCTAAACAAAATCCCCATAGAGGTCAATACTAGCGCTAATGTGTGTTTCATAAAAATGTTCACCTTTAGTTATGTATAAATACTTGTATAGTAAGACCCGCTAACTTTAAAAACTCTTTCATTACAAAGTTGCTTAAGGGTTTGAACTCACTTTATATAAAACGGATGCGAGATATGAAAAGTTTAATGACGAATGATCATTTGCATGATGAATTATTAATCATTTTACAAAACAACTTTGCTCCCTCAGGGTATAAACTACCAAACGCTGATGAGTTGATACCTCATAATCAAAATGCCCAATACCATGGCTATGCATTTACTTTAAACCAAAAACGTATAATTTACAGAAAAGCTAAAATTACACCCGACAGACCTGGCGCTTTTTTAGCACTATGGAAACGCCCAGCGGATTTGAGTAATTCTAAACCAATTCCATTGGCCAATGAGTTTGACTATTTATTAGTAGCGGTTTCAAGTGATGGATTAACCACTAGTAACAACCAAGTAGCAAATACACAAAGCGGTTTCTTTTTATTTCCGGTTGAGTTGTTAGTTAAAAAAGGCATCGTCACAGGTAGAAACCAAAAAGGCAAAACGGCTTTTAGAGTATTTCCGCCTTGGAGCGAAAGTAGGGCATTAAAAGGGACTGGCGCATTTAGTAATTCTGCTAAAGTCACTCAGCGTTGGCAATGCGATTATTTTTTAAATCAGAACCAACATGGCTTAGTTGATTTAATTAAGTTAAACAATATTTTAGCTAACGCTGTTTAAATTTGAATATTAAGTCACTTTACGAGCATTGTCATATATAAGGTTGTTTACTAAAGTGAAATTATAACCTTATGTAAATTTGAAAGGGGAAATCATGAACCAGTTAACCGAAAAGTCAATTAGTTGTCCTTACTGCGGCGAAACCATAGAAGTATTAATTGATGTGGCTGATATTGATGAGCAATACATAGAAGACTGCCAAGTGTGTTGTAAGCCGATTTCGTTTGTTGTATTTGAAGATAACGACGAACTTAATGTAAATGTATACAGTGAAGATGATGCGTTTTGAAGGAATCAACAAGGCGAATGACATTACAACCACTTAATAATACGCATATTATCGAGCTAATGAGTTGGTTTAATGATCAACATGACATAACTCAATGGGCTGGCCCTTACTTTAGGTACCCATTTACGGCGCAGACTTTTATTGAAGACTTAAACCTTGATGTCTCGACTTCTTTTGTATTGGTTGGACAACAAAACGTATTACTCGCTTTTGGGCAATATTATCAACAAAAAAACAAATGTCATTTGGCGCGTTTAATAGTAAACCCTATACGAAGGGGGGAGGGAATTGCAGCCTCCCTAATTAAAGCATTATGTAAACATGGGCAATTAAACTTAAATGTTAATGATTGCTCATTGTTTATTTATAAATACAACCGAGCAGCAGTATCGGCTTATAAAAAGCTAGGCTTTAAAGTTGCTGCTAATACCCCAGAAAATCATGACTTAAGCCCATTACCAGAAAACTGTGTACATATGGTTAAGTGATAAATTTTGTTTAATTTAGCTATTTTGCTGTTCACGCGCTAATTGGTTAGGCAGCAACTGCTCTACAATTTCTCTCGCTGGTAAGGTGTAACGCACACCATCAAACATAACCGACGTAAACTCGTTAATATTAGTAATGCCGGTAAGGGTCCAACCTTCACCACGTTTTGGGCAGTAAACAGTAGTAGTTGGTTGTATTACTTTAAAATTGTCACTCATAGTTTATCTCAATTAATGCTTGTGAATACGGTATGGTAAGTTAATAATGACGCTCTATAAAGTGCTATTTAAAGCGCGTTTACTTTATTTGGCGTAGGCATGTTTAAAACTATAAAATTACCCCGCGTTACCTTACGTTTAATTACCCACAAACACGGCGCAGCGCTATTAACAATTTTAAATAATCCACTCGTTTATGAGTTTAACGATTATAAAACCCCGCTAAATAAACAGCATATTAAGCAGTTAATTCAAGATGATATCTCGAGTTATTACCAAGGTGAAGGTGTTCGGCTTGCGATTGAACATAATATATCTGGTGACCTAATTGGTACCTGTGGTTTATATAACATAAATAGCCAAACCCAAAGTGCTTATTTGGGCTTCGAACTCGATCCTTTTTATTGGCAGCAAGGCTTAATGCAAGAAGTACTTAAAGGCTTTGTCAGTGAAGTGCATAGCTCTATAAACATTGAGCACTTATATGCAGAAATTCATGGTAAAAACGTACGCTGTTATAACTTGCTTACTAAACTTGGCTTTGTATTAAAGCAGCAACTTAATAACGGTGTATGGCATAAGCAATTAACTAAAATGGATGGCGCATGAGAATTAAAAAAGCGATTATTTTAAATGTATTGTTTGCTGTTAGTGTATTTGGGTTTGCAATAACTGGGTTTAGTTATTATCAAAATAATGTTTCAGACTTTGTTGATGTAACCTTAGATTCGAAAGTGCTTAATGAGTCTCGTAAGGTATTTATAAGGTTCCCCGATGATTTTGATAAAAATAAAGCGTATCCACTTATTATAAAAACAGATGGTAATTTTAATTTAGCTAATTGGGATAAAGCGCTAAAAGCATTAAATCCTGAAAGTATATTAAATGAGGCTATTTTAGTTGCTATACCTAATCAGTTTTTTACTGATACCCGAAATCGTGATCTTGTACCACCTTATGCCAGGAAGGACGTAAATACAAATCCTCGACCTAAACATGAAACTTCGCCAGAAATTTTTGGTAAAGCTGATTTGTTTTTTAGCTTTTATAGAGCAAGAGCTACTTACTTATTTAGAGGCTAACTACAGGTTAACTGAAAACCGTATATTAACGGGATTTTCGGCAGGGGGCAGTTTTACTTTATATACGCTGCATACCAAACCATCGCTATTTAATGGTTACTTTGCATTTAGCCCTGCGGCTTGGTATGACGATATGACCGTAGTAAATCATCTTAATACCTTTTTACAAGTTAAAACACAGAGCTACTATAGACCCGCCTTATTATATTTTACTGTTGGCGGGGCTGAGCATAAATTAATGCTTGAGGCGTATAATAACTTGGAGCAAAGTTTAGTCAGCCATACTAGTAACTGGTTAGTGTGGGGCAGTAAAGTAAACCCTGATGCAAAGCATAATGATAATCCAGCATTGAGTATTACGGGGGCTTTAATGGCCTATGATGAATTTATTAATTAATAATATTGTTGAACTTTGATTAAGAGTAGTACTAGCAAAACGGCTTAACTGTATATATGTACAGTTAAGCCGTTTTGCTATAAATTATTTTATGGTGTAAATGGCTGGAGGATGTAAGGTAATACATGTAAGAACACATCATACTAAATTGTGTTTAAATGTAATCTTAGCAATGGCGTAATATAAATTATGGATTTACTCATAAGTGGAGTGGTGGGTTTATAACGCTTATTGAGTTTGGCTATCTGGATCGTTAAATAAAGAATTTAAATAACAAAAAAGGTGGGCGGTGCTTTATTTATATCAGCACCGATCTATACGTTTAGGACTTAATTACAAAAGCGCTATTTTATTACTTAACTGTCTAAGCATATTTTCAGCATTTGGTAAGGGATCGTTTAACCCATCGATTAAGGTCATAAAATAACAGTCCATCATTACGCTTGCTTTTGTTTCATCAAACTTCGGTTGTTCACTAAAAAGCAGTTGTTTAAATTCATCCATCTGCGCTTTAAAAAAAGACGTTCTCCAAATGATGTCGCTAATTAATAGCTTACTAAATTCACTATTTTCACAATAAAAAGAATAAAGCGGATGAGCGTAATGACGTAACTTTAAGCGAGGGGAGTGCTGCGTATCTAACTGCTTTGCTTGGTTAATAATAACGGCTATTTGTTGTTGCATACCGGCCATCAATAAATCAATTTTATTTTCAAAATGACTAAACACTGTACCTACAGCAACATTGGCTGCAACCGCTATTTCTCTTGTTGATGTGTGATCGTAACCTTGCAGCAAAAATAATTCCCATGCTGAAGCTAAAATTTTATCGCGTGTCTTTTCTCTTTTACTCATTATATTTCAATGCTTTACTTGTTTGTTAAATAAAAGGGCTAAACCATTATTTGATTAGTTGAGCGCGCTCAATTAATATTGTGAGCATGCTCATTTTTATAAGGATGTTACATGAAGTTTATCAAACGTGTTATTGGTTATGTACTTTTTATTCCACTAATTTATTTTTATTCTTATTTGCTAGGGCCAATATTAAAAGCAGTTTTAGTCCCAGGAGGGGTTGCTTTTTTATGGCTTATTCTAGGGCCAACAGAGGGGACGCGTGCGTTAAAAAAAGCATTTAAGAAAAAATAGCTCAAGCTTCAACTAAACAAATCGAAAAAAAGCCCTGCTATTTTGCAGGGCTTTAAGTTTAGCTTTGTGATTTTAAGCTTGAAAGCTCAACTGATATTAAAGAACGTATCTAAAACCAAAAGCAATACCGTCATCTTCAGATTGCTCCATTAGCGCTTGCTGCTGTTTATTATTACTTTCAAAATCACCAAAGTCTTTACGTGCTTCTACATAAAGTTGTGTGTCTTGGTCAATTAAGTAATGCACACCAATAACTGCAAACTGACGCTTAAATACATCGTTAGGATCGGCATTAAAGTTTGGTTGAATTACGTAGTCATCACCTGCATCAAATAAGTTATAGGCAATAAATGGTCTAAAATCGTTATCAAAGCGATACGACACAAATGTTTCAATACCGATCGCATCTTTAATTAAACGACCTATGTTATCTGTATCGTGGTTTTCGTTTTTGTTGATATTAGCGGCTACATACAAGCCTGGCGCATCAATATTGCCCCAAATAACACCTGCACCATAAATTAAATCGTCAACAGAGCGGGTTGTTCCGTCGCCATACGTTAATTCAAACTCGCCGCGGTTAATACCCGCGGTCAGTTTTAGCTTATCAGTCACGTTATAGGTTACTGCACCGCCAAACGTATAGTTAAATTCAACTTGTTGTGCAGCAGCATCTCCAGACTCAAAATTTGCTTGGCATTGTGATTCTGTAATATTACTTACATCGCAAGTATAAAAAGCGCTATTTTTTAACTGAGTTTGAACACTAAAGTCAAAGTCGTTGTAGCTATTACGGTATTGCAGTGTTTTATCACCACGACCAGTACCATTTACTGCACCATCGTCTTTGTTGTAAGTGTAAACACCGGCAGCGTTACCATCCCAAACATAGCTGTAGTTTGTTGCATACACAACATCAAACCACGCACCCCATTGTTTACCAATCGTAATTTGGCCGTATTTATCGTGTTTAAGTCCTGCATAACCTAAACGATTATATAAAAACTCATCCTGAATAGATTCAAAACGGTTGTTGTATACAATATCGCTACTGCCAACAGGGTTGACACCCCATTCAACTAAAGCCATTGCTTCCCAGCCGTTTTTTAGTTGGCGTTTAAAATCAAAATTAATTCGTGAGGCACCATTGACGATTTCGTTTTGACCTTGAGTATTTATCACTCGCGCATCAATATATCCGCCTACTGCGACTGTATTTTTTTCATCCTTAAACACTTCTACTGCTGAAACACTTGGAGCAGCTAAAATACCCGCAATTGCTAGCGATACTAATTTTCTTTTCATTGTGTGTGCCTTGCCTAAATTAAAGACGTTTTTATAGTTACTAAATTCGAAGTCGTGCAGACTAGCAAAGCAATAAAAGGCTCAAAAGTGAAAAATTATCAATGACAATTAGCATAAAACACGCAGCTTGTTCATTTTAAGTTAATGCTGTTTTTATTTTGTAGCCGTATAAACTGCCATTTAATTTTGGAATAAGACATTAGGCTTAAATGTAGGAGAGGGTGTGTTGAATTTTTTTCATAGTTGCACCTGTCGGCATGGGTAGAGCTAAAACTCTAATACTATAAAAAACGTTAATATAGCCGTATTAATTGTTAATAAAAGTAAAATGCGACCAAGTCGCCTGTAAACGCGATTAAATAATTTATAAAGGGTTTTATGCTAGTTGTTTTTTGTTAAACATTTTTTTACTGCATCAACAGTACAATAATGAGTTTTACTCACCTTTTTAGCACATTTACTCGCCTAGTACTTTGGCTATTTAATTGCTTTTATAGTTAATAAACAGCCACCGTTTACTTTGAGTTTGGTGCTATAAACTTTCATAGAAAAAAACGGTGATTTGGTTTAAACTGCGCGAAATTTAAATACTTCAGTCTCCCTTGGAGGGTAGCGCTATTATTAGTACAGCTAACATCACCATGCAATTTGGTGCTAAACCGTTATTTGAAAATATCTCAGCTAAATTTGGCGAATCAAACCGTTATGGTTTAATTGGTGCTAATGGTTGTGGTAAGTCGACCTTTATGAAAATCCTTAGTGGTGAATTAGAACCATCTTCGGGTAACGTAAGTACTGATCCAAATGAGCGCGTTGCTAAACTAAACCAAGATCAATTCGCCTACGAAGAATATTCTGTTATTGATACCGTGATTATGGGTCATAAAGAATTGTGGGATATCAAACAAGAACGTGACCGTATATATAGCCTACCTGAAATGAGTGAAGAAGACGGCATGAAAGTAGCCGATCTTGAAACTGAATTTGCTGAAATGGACGGTTACTCGGCTGAATCTAAAGCGGGTGAGTTACTATTAGGCGTGGGTATTACTACAGAGCAGCATTACGGACCTATGTCAGAAATTGCACCAGGTTTTAAACTTCGTGTGCTTCTAGCTCAAGTGTTGTTTTCAGACCCTGATATCATGCTGCTTGATGAGCCTACCAATAACTTGGACATTTATACAATTAAGTGGCTTGAAGATGTATTGAATCAACGTGACTGTACCATGATCATCATCTCGCATGATCGTCACTTTTTAAATTCGGTATGTACGCACATGGCCGATATTGACTACGGTGAACTACGTATTTACCCGGGTAACTACGATGAATACATGTTTGCAGCTACTCAAGCACGCGAACGTTTACTAAGTGAAAACGCCAAAAAGAAAAGCCAAATAGCAGAGCTTCAACAATTTGTATCGCGCTTTTCTGCCAACGCATCAAAGGCAAAGCAAGCCACTTCACGTGCAAAACGAATTGATAAAATTCAATTAGACGAAGTAAAAGCGTCGTCACGTCAAACACCTTTTATTCGTTTTGAACAAGAAAAGCAGTTATTTCGTAACGCACTAGAAATGACTAGCTTATCTCAAGGTTTTGAAGAAACTTTATTCTCAGGCCTTGAGGGGTTGGTTGAAGTAGGTGAACGCATTGCTATTATTGGTGAAAATGGTGTGGGTAAAACAACATTATTAAACACTTTAGCAGGACGTTTAGCGCCTAAAAGCGGTGAGTTTAAATGGTCTGAAAATGCAAACATTGGCTACTATGCACAAGATCATGCCGATGAGTTTGAAAAAGACATGAATTTGTTTGAGTGGATGGAGCAATGGCAACAAGAGGGCGACGATGAGCAAGTAGTGCGTAGCTTCTTGGGTCGTATGTTGTTTTCACAAAACGATATAAAAAAATCAGTAAAAGTAATATCTGGTGGTGAGCAAGGTCGTATGCTGTTTGGTAAAATCATGATGCATAAACCAAATATCTTATTAATGGATGAGCCAACCAACCACATGGATATGGAATCAATTGAAGCGCTTAACTTAGCACTTGAAGCGTATGAAGGTACCTTGATGTTTGTGTCACACGACCGTCAGTTTGTATCATCAGTTGCCACCCGTATTTGGGAAATTAAAGACGGTAAAGTTATCGACTTTAGAGGTAACTACTCAGAATATTTAGCGAGTAAAGAAGCTTAATTGCTGATTGTTTCGCTGTTTAAAAAAAGCCATGTTTAACATGGCTTTTTTATTGCCTGCTGGTCGCATTAGTGCAGCATTTAAGTATATAATACCCGCCATAAAACCGGACATAAGTCCGCTATTTTTAAAATACATTACTGAGGAGTATTTATGACTGTTGGCATTATTATGGGTTCTAAATCAGATTGGCCAACCATGGAACACGCCGCCCTTATGCTAGAAAAATTTGGCATTGAGTATGAAACTAAAGTGGTTTCTGCCCACCGCACTCCTCAATTACTTGCCGATTACGCAAGTTCAGCCGCAGAACGCGGTATTAAAGTTATTATTGCAGGCGCAGGTGGCGCGGCGCACTTACCGGGAATGGCGGCAGCGTTTACATCTCTGCCAGTTTTAGGCGTACCCGTTAAATCTAAAGCGCTAAACGGTGTAGACTCTCTGTTATCTATTTGCCAAATGCCAAAAGGTGTTGCGGTAGGTACCCTTGCTATTGGTGAGCCCGGTGCTGCAAACGCAGGTTTATTAGCGGCACAAATTTTAGGATGTCAAAACCCAGAAATCTTCGCAAAAATCGAAGCGTTCCGTAAAGAACAAACTGAGACTGTTTTAGCTAACCCAAATCCTGCAGAGTGATCATGAATATTTTAATTTTAGGGGCAGGGCAGCTAGCACGAATGATGAGCTTAGCCGGTGCACCGCTTAATTTAAATGTGGTTGCTTATGATGTAGGCAGCAAAAAGATTGTACATCCGCTTACAAACGAAGTGTACCCAACAACGCTCGAACAGGCGATAGAAAACGCTGATGCTATTACGGCCGAGTTTGAACATATTCCAGATGATGTACTTACACAGTGTTGTAATAGCAATAAGTTTTATCCGGGCAAACAAGCCATTAAAACCGGTGGCGACCGTGCGCTTGAAAAAGCGCTCCTAGATAAAACCGCTGTTGCATGCGCGCCATATCAATTAATTACAGAAAAAGCGCATCTTGAACTCGCGGTTCAAACACTTGGTAAGCCATTAGTCATTAAAACATGCCAAGCGGGTTACGATGGTAAAGGCCAATGGCGTTTAAAATCAGACGATCAAATTGAGCAAATTTGGGCTGAAATGGCTGATTTTATTGCATCAGGCACTGAGCACGCTCCGCACACCATAATTGCAGAAAAAATGATCCCGTTTGATCGTGAAGTCTCTATTATTGGTGCGCGCGATAAACACGGCCATGTTGCTATTTATCCATTAACTGAAAACGAGCACACCGAGGGTGTGTTAACGCTTTCGGTTGCAGGTAAAAACAATAATAGCCAACTAGAGCAACAAGCAATCACGGCATTTACCCGAATTGCGAATGAGCTTAATTATGTGGGTGTACTCGCCATTGAGTTTTTTGATGTGCAAGGTACATTACTGGTTAATGAAATTGCGCCGCGAGTTCATAACTCAGGCCATTGGACGCAACAAGGTGCTCATTGCTCGCAATTTGAAAACCATATGCGCGCTGTTGCCGGCCTACCTTTAGGTAGTACGCAACTTAAGCAACCGACTGCTATGATAAATGTATTAGGCCAAGCACAAATCCCTACTGATGTGTTAAAAACTGCGGATGCAACCAGCCATTGGTACGGTAAAAGTGTAAAACCTGGTCGCAAAATGGGCCACATTAATGTATCTGCTGATAATTTACAGCAATTAGGTGAACGCCTTGGTGAACTCGCAATGTGTTTACCAGAGCAAGATTACCCCGGTGTATTAGCTACCAGCAAATCGCTATTATAAGTTAAAAAACAAAGCGATAAATTGAACTTAACTTCAATATATCGCTTTACCTTCTAAAGGTTCTTTTCAATGATCCATCCAAAGTTTCGTACTATTGTGTTTGCCTTTTTTATGGCACTTTTCATGTCAGGTTTTATGTCGTTAGTTATTTCTCTATTTAATGTTGGTATGGTCGATAACATCGTATCTATCTGGCTTAAAGCGTGGTTATTTGCCTTTTGTATTGCCTTTCCAACGGTTATATTTGTTGCCCCCGTTGTCCATAAACTGACTAATAAACTCATTCGCGCTTAACGTTATGATTATCGCTAAATTACATAAACCTGTATTTATAATATTACTGGCTTTGTGCATCACTTCATTTATTGGCGCTGGTAGTGCCTTGGTTATGGGGGCGTTATTTGCGATTACCTTGGGTAACCCGTTTGCTGAGTTATCACAAAAGGCCAGCAAATGGATGCTAAAGTTGGCGGTTGTGGGGCTGGGGTTTGCTGTTGATTTTAATCAGGTAATTGAGGTTGGTCGCAGCTCTTTAGTGTTAACAATTGTCAGTATTACTGCCATAATTGGGCTTGGCGAAATTTTAACTCAAGTGTTTAAACTTAATCGTAACACAGGCGTGTTAATTTCCTTTGGAACCGCTATTTGTGGTGGTAGCGCTATTGCGGCCATGGCACCGGTTATAAAAGCCAAAGATCATGAAGTTGCTGTGGCGCTGGGTATCGTATTTTTACTCAATGGTGTAGGGTTATTATTGTTCCCTGCAATTGGGCACTATTTTGAATTGACCCAAGAGCAGTTTGGATTATGGGCTGCACTTGCAATTCATGATACCAGCAGCGTGGTAGGTGCATCGGCTACTTATGGTGCAGTGGCACTGAGCATAGCAACAACAGTGAAGCTTACTCGTGCTATGTGGATTATTCCATACACTACGCTTGCGGGTGTGTTTATGCGCTCAGATGAAAAGGCAAGTATTCCATTATTTATTGTAGGCTTTTTATTAGCCGCATTAATTAATACCTATGTGCCGTCGCTTTCATCTTATTGGGAGCTGATAAACATTGCAGCGAAGCAAATACTAGTGATGACATTGTTTTTAATTGGCAGTGGTTTGTCGTTATCGGTACTAAAGCAAGCGGGAATTAAACCGTTTTTAATGGCTGTGATTCTTTGGATCGTGGTTAGCAGTGTTATTTTATTATTAATTATAGATGGATTCATATAATGAGACATGATCTCGGTATTAAAATTATTGGTGGCTTTTTATTGTCACTGGTTTCAGCAAGCTATGTTCACGCAGAGTCATTACGGGTCGCAACGTTTAATGTCAGTATGGATGCAACCAATTACACCGCTAAAAATGAAAAAGTAAAAAGCGATGCCTTAGTTAACGCGCTGCGCTCTGACCACCAGCAAATTAAAAATATTGCTGAAATAATTCAACGCGTTCGTCCAGATGTGGTGCTTTTAAATGAATTTGACTACGTCCCTAAATCACAAGGGATAGAATACTTTAAAACCCATTACTTAAATGTAGGGCAAAATGATCAAGCGGCTATCGATTATCCTTATGTTTACATTGCACCAGTTAACACAGGCTTAGCCACAGAGTTTGATTTAGACAACGATGGCAAAAAAAATGGTGTGATGGGTGATGCGCAAGGTTTTGGATTTTTTGAAGGCCACTACGCAATGGCGTTTTTGTCTCGTTACCCCATTGATTTTGACAACATCAGAACCCTGCAAACGTTTAAGCACAAAGATTTACCGAATGTGAAAATGCCGGTAGATCCAAAAACCAATACAAATTGGTACAACGAAGAAGAATGGAATGCTTTACGTTTAAGCTCTAAATCGTTTTGGGATATACCGGTAAAAGTAAATGATAAAGTAGTTCACATGTTAGCCTCGCATCCTACGCCGCCTGTGTTTGATGGTGATGAAGACAGAAACGGCATTCGTAATCATGATGAAATTAGATTAATTGCTGATTACGTTAATAACGAAAGTTACCTGTATGACGATAACGGTAAAAAGGGCGGCCTTGCAGCAAAATCACGCTTTGTGATTTTAGGTGACCTAAATGCCGCCCCTGAGGGCGATAAAAAGCGCACAAATACAACAGATCAGTTACTTAAAAGCCCGATGATTAATGCCGGTTTTATTCCAACCAGTGAGGGCGCTAAAGAGCAATACCCACAAGCTTATGCTAAAAATTATACTGCTAATTGGCAGGCACGCGTTGATTACGTTCTGCCTTCAAATTATGGACTAACCATTAAAGATGGTGGCGTATTTTGGCCGAAAAAACAAAGCGAATTGTACCGTTTAATCAAAGATAGAAACGCATCAAGTGACCACCGTATGGTATGGCTTGATTTAACGGTTGAATAAACGGGTTACTCACCCCGATATCAGCGTTGTTTATCTTAAATAATTGCAATTATAAAGGTGCTTCTGCTTAAATACGGTTAATTATAATAACCGTCAAGAAGCACTATGATATTTAAATTTTCATCTTCTAAAACACTTGTTGCAATGGCTGTTGCGTCAAGTGTTATGTTAGCGGGCTGTACAGCAACCGCCACAACTTCTAATGACTCAGCTATTCAAACAAATACCAAGGTTGCAAGTGTTGTTAACACACCTGCAGACATGGGTGTCTCAAAAATTACGCTTGAACAAGCGATGGCTCACCCTGATTGGATTGGACGCCAACCGCAAAGTGCATTTTGGAGTGCTGACTCAAGTACCGTTATTTACGCGCGTAAACAACAAGGTAGTGAGCTAAGAGATTTATTCACTCAAGCTGTAAACGCTAAAACAGCAGAGCAAGTGGCTTTAAATCAGCTTCACAGCGTAGGCTCAAGTAAAGCTGTTTTTTCTAACGATAAATCACTTCAAGCTTATGTGTTTGAAGGCAACATATTTATTAAAAACGTACAGTCAGGCGTAATTAAGCAAATTACGCAAAGCTCAGCCACCGAGTCAAAACCACAATTTTTAAACGATGGTAATTTAGCGTATCGCCAAGGTAATATCTTTTTTAAAGTAGATTTAATCACAGGTTTAACCCGTGAAATTGCTAATTTAAAACTGGCTGACAAACCACAAGGCGTAAAAGAGCCAACAACTTATATTGCCAAAGAACAACATAAGCTGATTGATTACATTGCACTGCAGCATAAAAACAAACAAGACAAGTATGCGCGAAATGAGCAAGTTAAAACCCAAAATAGCTCAATTGCCAACACGCATTACTATTTAGGCGATGGCAACACGGTTGATGAAGCCCAGCTTTCTCCAAATGGCGACGCGTTAATTGTGGTTGTTCAAGAAAAAAGTTCATGGCGTGGTGAAGGCGACATTATGCCTAACTACATCACTGATGATGCGACTATAGAGCCTAAAAAAGTTCGCCGTCGTGTGGCTGACGCTAAAGAGCAAACTTCTGAAATTGTTTATATTAACCTTACAGATCAAAGCCAAACTACTTTAGGGTTTAATACCTTGCCTGGTTTTGATGAAGATGTACTCGCTGAGGTTAAAAAAGAAAACTATGCCCGCGAAGGCAAAACGTATAAGTCTAAGAAACAACCGCGTGGCATTAATGTAATTTCAGACTGGGGATGGGATCAATCGCCTATCAGCTGGAACGATGATGGCAGCCAAGTGGCGATTATGCTTGAAGCGTGGGATAACAAAGATCGTTGGTTGGCCACCGTTGATTTTGAAAATAACAAACTCGTATCTCAACACCGTTTACATGACGATGCGTGGATTGCGTATGCGTTTAACGACTTTGGTTGGTTAAATGATTCAACCACGCTGTATTATTTATCGGAAGAGTCGGGGTACAGTCAGCTTTATAAAAAACCTTTAAATGGCAAGGCCATGGCTTTAACACAAGGTCAGTTTGAAGTGTCTGACTTAACGCTTACTGATGACAATAGTGCTATTTATTATAAAGCGAATATTGAGCATCCGGGTCTTTACGAAATATACCGCGTTAATCCACAAACAGGTGTTAGTGAGCAAGTAACCGACTTAAACGGTATGACGGATTACACCTTAAGCCCTGATCAATCTAAGTTATTACTTAGACATTCTAAAATCACTATGCCGACTGAACTTTATGTGGCAGAGGCTAAAGCAAACACAACCGCGACTCGTTTAACCAATACGGTATCTGATGCGTTTTTAGCTAAAAAACTCACAGCGCCTAAAATTGTTGCTGTGCCATCAAGTCATACAGATCAGCCCATATACGCCAAAGTCTATTACCCCGCTGATTACCAAGAGGGTGAAACAGGCAAAACCCGCAAAGCAGTTATTTTTAACCACGGTGCAGGGTACTTGCAAAATTCACACATGGGGTGGTCTGGCTACTTCCGTGAATTTATGTTCCATTCATTACTAGCAGATGAAGGTTATGTAGTAATGGATATGGATTACCGCGCATCTAAAGGCTATGGTCGTGATTGGCGAACGGCTATTTATCGCCAAATGGGAACACCTGAAACACAAGATCTAGCCGATGGCGTAAAATGGATGGCGGATAATGCCAATGTTAATACCCAAGCGGTAGGGACTTACGGTGGCTCTTATGGTGGGTTTATGACCTTCATGGCGTTATTTACCGCACCAGACTTGTTTCAATCAGGCGCAGCGCTTCGTCCAGTGACTGATTGGGCTCATTACAACACAGGTTATACGGCTAACATTTTGAATCACCCTGATGTTGACCCGATTGCCTATGAGCGTAGTTCACCTATTTATTATGCAGAAGGGCTTAAAAAGCATTTATTAATAAATGCGCCTATGGTTGATGATAATGTGTTCTTTCAAGATTCAGTACGTTTAGTACAGCGTTTAATAGAACTTGAAAAAGAAAACTTTGAAACAGCAATCTTCCCAGTAGAACCGCATGGTTTTGTTCAGCCTTCGAGCTGGTTAGATGAATACCGTCGAATTTATAAACTGTTTAAAGAAACGCTTTAATCGACTAAACTAAAAACGCCACTTATGTGGCGTTTTTTTAACTGTGTTTATTATCGTTTTTGATGTGTTTTACAACCAGCGGCACAGCTAATAAAACCCCACCAATTGCGCCAATTAAATGCGCATCAACGGCCACCGTTGATTGAATAAGTTGACCAATTTCTGCGCTTGGACCATTAACTTGCTCAAGAATAAGTTTTATCCATACGCCAATAAACAAGATATAACCTGATTTTAGCCCAACAGTGACATCTTTTATCGCCCCCCACACGATCACGCCATGCAATAGCGCACTCAGCCCTGTATAAATAATGATTGTTGGACAAAACCAATAAACCCCCAAGCCACACCAAAGCGCAAGGAGTGCAATATTAAAGCTGTATTGCTTAGATGTAGTGTATTCACCATGCAATAACCAAATAAGCGAGATACCAGCACAATTTAAACCTAAGTGTATCCAGTTGGCATGTACAAATTGGCTGGTAAATAAACGCCATAGTTGGCCTTGTTCAATTAATGGGCGATTAAACTCAAGCTCATTGTTCATACCAAGCCATGCTAAGAGCGTACTTAATACAATTAAACACAAGGGGGGTAAAACATAACGCGGCTGAAGGGGTAAATTAAGCATTTAATGATCATTTTTTTATATTTATTTTTGCATATTGTGCCTGTTTAACTTTAAGATGCAAATTATCTTCCATGCAATTTAAGTTTAATCAGTAATTATGAATTTTAAGCTCAACTCTTTATTTGCTCTCTCTTTAAGTGCACTGTCTTTACCTTTATTTGCACAGCAAGCAAGCCAAATTGAAACCCGTGAACCAGAAGCCGCCACAGGGGTAGTACAAAAGCAGTTAGTACCTGGCGATAAATACATGGTTGCAGCTGCAAACCCTTATGCCTCACAAGCGGGTAAGGCCATTTTAGCCCAAGGCGGAAGCGCCGTTGATGCGGCTATTGCCACCCAATTAGTGCTTACATTAGTTGAGCCGCAATCATCAGGCATTGGTGGTGGTACGTTTATGATGTATTACAACAAAGCTAACAATAAACTCACCAGTTTTGATGGTCGCGAAACAGCCCCCAGTAATGCCGATGAAAACCTGTTTTTAAATGAACATGGCAAAGCTGTTAAATGGATTGAAGCAGTTGTAGGTGGTCGCTCTGTAGGTGTACCAGGCATTTTACATGCGTTTGCCAGTGCCCATAAACAATATGGTAACTTGCCATGGGCAACGTTATTTAAGCCAGCTATTGCGCTTGCTGAACAAGGGTTTGAAGTATCTCCACGATTACATGGTTTACTCGTTAGGCAGTTAAACCCTGGTGTTATGAGTATGCCGGTCATAAATGAGTATTTTTTTCCCAATGGTGAAGTGATCAAAGTAGGCAGTATTAAAAAAAATCAGCCGCTTGCTAATTTATACAAAGACATTGCCTCACAAGGGATTGACGCTTTTTATAAAGGTGATAATGCAAAAGCCATGGTAAGTGCAGTGCAGAAATCAAAAATTGCACCGGGTAAATTATCTGAGCAAGATCTTGCTGACTACACCAGCAAAGAGCGCGCCCCTGTATGTATTAAATACCGCGTTTACAAAGTGTGCTCAATGGCACCACCTAGTAGTGGCGGTGTTGCAGTGCTACAAATTTTAGGCTTGCTTGAACACAAAGACATGGCCAATATTAAAGCTAATAGCGCAGAGGCTATTCATTACTTTAGCCAAGCATCGCGCATTGCGTTTGCCGATCGAAATAAATACATTGGCGATCCTGATTTTACCCAAGTCCCTACCGAGGAGTTATTAAACAAAGACTATATCGCCACCCGCGCAAAATTGATCACTGAAAAAGATCAAAAAGCATTTCCTGGTGATCCAGTTGATTACTTAAGCTACGCAAATGATGACTCTTTTGAACTTCCGTCTACGTCACATGTCTCGATTGTTGATAGCAAAGGCAATGCTGTTTCGATGACCAGCTCTATAGAAATGGCGTTTGGTTCGACGGTCATGGTTAATGGCTTCATTTTAAACAATCAGCTGACTGATTTTTCACTCTCGCCGCGTAAAAATGGCAAGTTAGTAGCTAACAGAGTAGAAGCCCATAAACGTCCGCGCAGCTCAATGTCACCCGTGATGGTATTTAATCAAGATGGGAGCTTACGTTTAGTGGTCGGCTCTCCTGGTGGTAGTCGTATTATTGATTATGTTGCACAAGTTGTTATTGGCGTTTTAGATTGGGATTTGAATGCGCAACAAGCCATTAATTTACCGCGAACCACTAATCGCAACGACTACACCAGCATTGAAAAAGGCACTGCACTTGAAGCGGTGGTACCAAAGCTTAAAAAGCGCGGCCATGATGTGCGCGTGATTGACTTAAACTCTGGGCTGCATGCGGTAGAAGTTAAAAACAACCGTTTGTATGGCGCCGCCGATCCTCGCAGGGAAGGGATGGCATTATCGGATTTAAGTAATAATAAAGCCTCATTTAAATTCTAAAACATGTATAATCAACAGCAGGTTTGCAGCTAATGTATTACCTGCTGTTATTTATGTAACAGCTTAATAGTTAATGATTATTTGATTGAAAATAGTATGTTAACTAACGTAAAAAAATTAGCAAATCTAAAAATAACTGACACTGTTGTAATCATTATACACAGCAAACGCTGGTCTAATGCCCGTTTAATTTTTATAAACTCACAACAGCCAGCTAACATATTCACCAAATATGAGTGGCTTTATACTAAAGTAGCGCTTGTATTTGTAAATTTTCAATGGTCTGACAAGCTTAAATGTCATTGCAATTTAGCCTTTAACAATGATAATGGCAGATCATTACTTAAGATTCAGTAAAGCTTGGAAATATGACTACAAATACCGATCCAAATTATCTTTATATTCCTTATTCTGGCCCAGGCCTAATTGAAACCCCGCTATTGAATAAAGGAAGTGCTTTTAGCCAAAAAGAACGTGAAAACTTTAATCTTGCTGGTTTACTTCCTCCTCGTTACGAAACAATAGAAGAGCAAGTTGAGCGTTGTTACCAGCAGTACTCAAGTTTTAACGACAACTTAAATAAGCACATTTATTTACGCGCCATTCAAGATAACAACGAAACGCTTTATTACCGCTTAGTGCGCGATCATATCGAAGAAATGATGCCTATTATCTACACCCCAACGGTGGGTGATGCGTGTGAAAAGTTTTCTGATATTTATCGCAGTGCCCGTGGTTTATTTATTTCCTATGAAGATCGCTTTCACATTGACGATATTTTACGTAATGCCACAAAAGGCAAAGTAAAAGTGATTGTTGTTACCGACGGTGAGCGTATTTTAGGCCTTGGCGACCAAGGTATTGGCGGTATGGGCATTCCAATTGGTAAACTTTCTTTGTATACCGCGTGTGGCGGTATTAGCCCAGCCTATACGTTACCGGTTATGCTCGATGTGGGAACCAATAACGAAAAATTATTAAACGACCCAATGTACATGGGTGCCCGCCATAAACGTATTGCACAAGATGAATACGATGAGTTTTTAGATTTATTCATTAAAGCAGTTAAACGTCGCTGGCCAAATGTGTTACTGCAGTTTGAAGATTTTGCTCAGCCTAATGCAATGCCATTATTAAAGCGTTACCGCAACGAAATTTGTAGCTTTAATGATGATATTCAAGGCACTGCATCGGTCACTGTGGGTTCTTTATTAGCAGCATGTCGTGTTAAAGGTGCTAAATTATCAACTCAAAAAGTTGTTTTTGTAGGCGCAGGCTCTGCAGGCTGTGGTATTGCTGAACAAATTGTTAGCACTATGGTTGCTGAGGGTATTAGTGAAGCACAGGCACGTAGCCAAGTCTTTATGGTTGACCGTTTTGGCTTATTAACAGATGGTATGCAAGGCTTACGTGACTTTCAACAAATGCTTGCACAACCAACTAGCTGCTTAGCTGATTGGACCTACAGCGGTGAATACGCGTCGTTATTAGATGTAATGCATTGTGCTGAACCAGATATTTTAATTGGTGTATCAGGCCAACCTGGCTTATTTACCGAACAAGTCATTCGCGCTATGCATGCTAAATGTGAATCGCCAATTATTTTCCCGTTAAGTAATCCATCTAAACAAGTTGAAGCGTATCCAGAAGATGTAATTAAATGGACCGATGGCAAAGCAATTGTTGCAACTGGCAGCCCATTCGACCCAGTTGTTTATAACGGTGTGACTTACCCAATTCCACAATGTAATAATAGTTACATATTCCCAGGTATTGGCTTAGGTGTTATTGCCGCTAAAGCGACGCGTATTACCGATGCGATGCTAATAATGTCGAGCGAAATGTTGGCTGAGTCGTCACCTTTAGCTAATACAGGTAAAGGCAGCTTACTACCGGCACTGACTGAAATTGAAACGCTTAGTAAACGTATTGCGTTTGCAGTGGCTAAAAAAGCAATTGAGGAGGGCGTAGCCCTTGAAATTTCAGACGATGCGCTGTGGGCAGCCATCGACAAAAACTACTGGTTACCAAAATACCGTAACTACAAGCGTTGCAGCATTTAATTACAGTAGAGATTAAAAAAAACAGGCTTTTGCCTGTTTTTTTATGCTTGTTCATCTTTAATTAACCGCATAAGGTGTTAACTGAGGCAATCAAATTTAAAAGGATAGACTTATGAAAACGCTTTCGATTTTAACCGCCGCATTACTCAGTACATCAGCTTATGCAAGCAACGCCCCAGAAGAGCCGCATATTTATGTTAAAGGTGAAGCTTCACTAACGACGATGCCGGATCATGTTTTATTAACGGTGGGCATTACTGAAATAGATAAAGACTTAATTGCCGCAAAAAAACAAACCGATACCACTATGGCCAACGCAATTAGTTTAGTAAAAAAAATAGGCGTTGCTGATGCCGATATTAATGCTGGTCAAATCTCAATCTATCGCGATAATCAATATAACCGTGAAACGGGTAAACAAGAGTTTACTGGCTTTAAAGTATCAAGAACGCTCACTATTAAACTCTCTGCAATTAATAAATACCCTGAATTATTACAGAGCTTAGTTAATAATGGCATTAATGAAATTAGACAAACGCAATTTTTAGCTAGCAACTACGATGAGCTGCATAAAAAAGCACAAAAAATGGCAATTAAACAAGCCAAAGTCGCGGCAAAAGAGCTAAGTGACGACTTTGATGTAGAGTTAAAAGGCTTATATAGCGCGTCTTTAACCCCGCTTGATATGCCATCTACACCGTACATGCGCAGTGAAAAAGTAATGATGGCAGACAGTGCACCTGGTAATTATGTCCCAGATGCCTATCATGCGGGTGAAATTACTATTAGTGCGTCAAGCTATGCAATTTATTATATAGATTAGGGTTTGATGATCTTTCAATACCAAATAGGCGCTGCCGAGGGCGATAACTCTTTGCCCCTCGGCAGAATAAATAGCTCTACAAAGCTTACTCGCTAATAGGTCGGTGCTGCTCAAAACGTGCCACCAACTGCTTACCTTGTAACTCACTAATTCGCACTATTGCTTGTAGCATATTTCTAATTTCTCGCCGGTCATACTCATTACAAATGTGCTGATTAATATCATCAACAATGGCACCTAAATAATTAAACACACTGTTTCGAGCTTCAACATCCTCGTTGGCAATAAACAAAATATTTTTAAATGCTTCAATAACATTGGTCATTACATAGGCATCTGCTTTGGCATAATTACGCAAAGGAGTGAAGTTATCGTGCAGTAATTCATCAAAACTGGTTTCATGAAAATAGAGCAAAGGGGCTTCTTCTGGTTGATAACACGCGTAGTTAATCGCATTAATCTTTAGGCGAGCAATCAATAAAATACTCAGCATATCAATAGCTTTAACCGCTGTGCCCGGATCGTTAATCCCAGGGCTCATTGCTTTTACAGCAATTTCAGAAATTTGGGTTAATCCATAACGGTAATGATCGCTAATGTATTCTTCTATATAAAAAATAAAGCAGTCTAAGATTTTCTCTATTAACTCTTCGTTTTCACAAATGTCTTTATTACACTTTAAGAACGGGTAGCCTTTAACGGTAAAGTAACCTTGCTTAACGGTAATAAAAAGTTCTATTTTTTCTTCAGCCAAAATAGCACACAGCTTATTTGTGTGAACCCCTTTGTAGTAACCCTCAGTAGTACTTTTTATTGAATGCCAATTTGAAAATTCAGGAAAGTTATCAACGGGGTTATCGCCTTGTTTGTTGATGATGTCTTGGATCTCTTGTTTGGTTTGTCTAAATAAACCATTTAATACGTTATCAACCTGAATTGCTTTTGAAATAGAGTGAATAAAGAAAACGAATAAGCCCAAAGAAATCAAACCAAAAATTAATGCAAAGAGCACCCCTAATGAGGGTATTGCCGTATTTCCGTTATCTAACTTATTAATATTAATGAGCATTATAATAGAATAAATAATACTGCCTAAATAAAACCCTAATACCATTTGATGCGATTTACGGGTAATAAGCCCAGGAACGACTCTGGGTGACAAGCTAGCGCTGGCCGCATTTAAAACCACCATCACCATAGAAAAACTAAATACGGTTAACGAAATAATACTACCAGCTAAGGTGCTTAATATGGTTCGTGCGTTTTCTGCACTGTCTACTAATACAAATGAGATTAATGATTTAAATTGCTCAATAGGGGCTAAGTACTCAACAGACATAGTGAGTACAGCAAAAATTAAAAACGCAACAGACAGGAGTGAGGGATAAAAGCCAATACTGTTTATTATTTCACGATAGTGATTGGTGATTTTTGTTCTTAAATACATATTATCCTTACTTATTACTATTCCAATGTATAAATTACTCTAGCATAGTTCATGATAAAACTACTGATTTACCGCTTAACTTATGTGTTATTATTGCTGAAAAATTAAATGGACTATACTGTGATCATATCGAGCTATGCGGCCTTATTGGCCCTTTATTATATTTATTTGAGTGTTAATGTTATAAAAATACGTAAAGCCGAAGGGATTTCGTTAGGTAATGGCAGTAATACCGCGCTTGAACGTGCAACCCGAGCGCATGGTAATTTTATTGAGTACGTGCCCATTAGCTTAATTTTAGTTTTTTTATTGGAGTATCAAGGGTTAGCTAGTCATTATGTGCATGCACTATGCGGTTTATTATTTATCAGCCGTGTTGTTCATGGTTCTGCCATTATTAACAATAATTTAAAGGCACGTGGATTGAGCATGATGTTCACCTTTGCTATTGTGATAGTAAGCGCGGTGTTATTACTTTTAAGTAGATAAACGACTATGCGGTTAGCTATTGTTTTTACATGTGTTTATTTTTTCAGTTCGCTGACATCATTTGCATGGGCAATAGAAAATAATAGCAAAAACACCGTTTCTAGTTTGCATGTTGTATACCCCAAAACAATGCGCAGTGGTGAAGATGAAATATTATACCCGTTAGTACTATTAAGAACAGCTCTGCAATTCAGCGGAGAAAATTTTACATTACAACCCTCAAGTATTTCGATGCCACAGAGCCGATCGTTAAAGCAAATTCTTCATAATGATGAAATAAACGTAGCTTGGACCATGACCTCTAAACAGCGTGAGCAACAATTACTACCCGTTAGAGTGCCTATATTTAAGGGGTTATATGGGTGGCGTGTTTTGGTAACTACACAGGATAAAGTGAATACCTTATTAAACATCAATACCCTTAGCGACTTTAAAAGCATACACTTTATTCAAGGGCATGATTGGCCTGACACACAAATACTGCAGGATAACGGCTTAACTGTATCGACATCAATCGAATATAGTTCGTTATTTAATATGTTGATAAAAGGCCGAGGTGATGTATTTCCTCGATCTGTATTAGAGGTTGAAACTGAGCTCAATACCTTTAAAGATGAAGCCGGTGCTAACCTCACGATAGTGCCACACTTATTGTTGCAATACCCAAGTGCAATCTACTTCTTTTTTAGTAAAGAAAAGCCCGAAATAGCGCAAGCGGTTGAGAAAGGCTTAGCTATTATGCGTAAAAACGGTGAGTTTGATCGTTTGTTTAAGGCTTATCATCGCAGTGCGATTGAGCATGCAGATATAAAAAATAAAATTATCATTAAATTAAAAAACAATCAGTTACCCGCATTAACACCCCTTAATGATGCATCACTTTGGTTTTCAGAAAAAGACATTTAAAACGCCATGACACAAAAAATATTTATTATTGGTTTACCACGCACTGGGACGACTAGCGTATGTAATGCATTTCTAGATTTTGGTATACCTACTGCCCATACTGCTTACACTAACGCTTGTTTTGAAAATGCTGTGGCTATCGCAGACACACCTGTATTTAACGATTATCAAACATTAGATAAATATTACCCAGGTTCTAAATTTGTATATTTAAAGCGAGAACTTAGCGCGTGGCTGCCTTCAATCAAACAGCTTTTACTGCGTATGCATACTAATTTAACGCGTGCTGATGGGGGCTTTAACATTCATTTAAAGCGTTGTTACTTAAATACGTTTAGTGATTTTTCACTCGAAAACATTAATCAGGATGAATATTTAACTAATTGTTATAACACTCATTTTAATAGTGCTAATGCTTATTTTGCTGACCGGCCTAATGATTTTTTAGCCATTGATATAGCAAACCCTGAGAGTTTTAATAAGCTATGTGAGTTTTTAAATATTACCAGCAGCTTAGCTGGCTTTGAAAAAATGAACATGGGCGGTAAAGTCACTGCATGGAATGATATAAAGCACCCATTAAAAATTGAGTCGACGGCGAAAGGGCGAATTGATAAGTTTTTGCCTTATGAAAGTTAAATTTAAATCGCGATCAAAGATTTTTATTTTTAAATACGCTAAAATCCACGCATTATTTTATAAGTTGTATCCCTATGTTTGAATTAAAATACCACACGCCATTTGAATGGACCGAAGTTGTTTTAGCTGACTTCGAAACCTTCTTACAAGACCACGCTGCTGCTGAGAAAAAAGCATCTGGCATGGCTATGTCAATGCTTTCACATTATCCGGATAAGCGTAAATTAGTTAAAGCCATGACTGACTTAGCTCTTGAAGAGTTAATTCATTTTAAACAAGTGCTTAAACTATTAATTGAACGCGATACTAATTTGGGTGATGATAAAAAAGATCCATACATTAAACAAATTCGTGCACACTTTAGGCATGGTCGTGACGGTTTTTTAATGGACAGACTATTAGTAGGTGGGGTAATTGAGGCGAGGGGACATGAACGTTTTTCTTTAGTTGCCGAGGCACTACCTGAAGGAAAAGAAAAAGATTTTTATGTCGCAATTGCTAAATCAGAAGAAAAACATAAAAATTTATTTGTGGAACTCGCCTACGAATACTTTGATAAGCAAGAAGTTGACGAACGCTTAGACGAGTTACTAACAATAGAAGCCGAAATTTGTAAAAACATTCCTTTTACAGCGGCTCTTCATTAAAAATTACGGTATGTTGTTTTAAAAGCAAAAGCAACATACCACTTTTCAATTTATAACTGCTCCCTTCATACTAATTAAACAATCAAATAAACCCTAAGTAGATCAACTTTACTGCGCTTACTTTACACAGCCTACTCATAAACAGCTATTATGAATTATTAAAGTTTAGCTTATCGAAGGATGTGAACAGATGCAGCCAATTAAACACATTGCCGTATTAACCTCAGGGGGCGATGCGCCTGGGATGAACACCGCATTATTTGCCATAGTAAAAACCGCTCAACAACACGGAATAAAAGTGTCGGGCGTTCGAAAAGGGTTTGAGGGTTTAATTGATAATGATTTAGTGACACTTGATTGCAAAAACCTACAACAAACCATGCACTTAGGTGGTACTGTGTTAAAAACAGCGCGTAGTGAAAGATTTAGAGGTGATGCCGGTAGAAATCAAGCACTAGCCACAATTGAACATAATAATATTGACGCTTTAATTGTGATAGGTGGAGATGGCTCATTTAGAGGGTGTTTATGGTTATCACAAATTACTGACATACCGTATATAGGCATTCCAGGCACTATTGATAATGATATTGCGGGTACAGATTACACCTTAGGGTTTGATACGGCAGTAAACACATCAATGCAATGTATTGATAATATTAGAGATACTGCAGAATCACATAATAGGGTGTTTGTTATTGAAGTAATGGGACGTGATTCTGGTTATATTGGCACTTATGCCGGTTTAACCTCTGGCGCCGATTCGATATTAATACCTGAAAGTGATGAAGACATAACTTATTTAGTGGATAAAATTAGCGATTATCACAGTGAGCATGCTTTTATTGTGGTGGTATCTGAAGGTGATGAAATTGGCGTTGAACATATATGTGAGAAAATAAGTGCCGTTAATCCCAGTATAGATTTGCGCGTAACAAAGCTAGGGCACTTACAACGCGGCGGTAATCCATCTGCAGCGGATCGTATGTTAGCAATAAGATTAGGCGTACACAGTGTTAAGGCTTTATGTGCTGGAGAAAGCGCTAAAATGGTGGGTATTTTAAATAACAAAGTATCAAATACTCCTATGCAAGATGTTGTAAAACAACATGTTATAAATGAAGAGCTGCAAGGGCTGTTATCTGTATTTTGCCGCTAACAATGAATTAAAGAGGAATAATGACTAATGCGAGATAATAAAAACTCTAAAATAACGATTATTAAAGGTATTACAATAAGTTTTTTATTTGCCGGTTCAACAGTCGTATTGGCCAAAGATGATTGTGCAGATTTAACGGGGTGTGCGAAAAAAGCCTGTGAAGTTAACCACCAGTTATTAACTGCAAAACGCCAAGGTAATTCACACCAAGCTGCAGGTCTTAATAAAGCACTCAATAATATAAACGAATACTGCACCCAGGATGGATTAAAAGCAGAGTTACAACAAAAAATACATGATACCAATAGCGAAATTGAAGAATATAAAACGATCTTAAAAAAGCTAAGCGCCAAGGTAAGCATGACAAAGTTGAAAAGTATCAGCAAAAGCTAAACGACGAAACTAAACAGCTTAAGCAATTAATTGATGAGCTAAATAGTTTGATTAATTAAAATGTCATTACAGCGTTTTTATATTTAATAAAGTAGAGCATATTACTATAAAAATAATGTGCGAATAAAAGGGCTAAAATACCATGTTTATAAGTGACGTAATTGCCGATAGTTAGTTTGCTTAAGTACATATATATGCTATTTAACATAATATAAATTATAGGTAGTAATATATCTATACATAAGCAGCGCTCTATTTTAAAAGCTTTAAGTCCGCTAAGTCCAATACTAGACGGTATCGGACATTGTGTGACTTTAAACAACTATTATGGTTATTCATAGTTATCACCTTGAGGTTCCTTAATGCTTAGCTTAATATTAAAGCACAAGCCGTAAAAAATATTGAAGTATTCATATGGAATTTGTACGCCCACTCGAACCAATTTTAATTATTGATGATGTTAAACAGATCCGCGCTGATTTAAGCCAAGTATTAGCCGGTTTAGGTTTTGATGACATTATTGAGTGCGATAATTTTAATTGTGCTAAACCTCTGCTTATTGAAAAATCACCCAACGTTATATTCTTAGATGTTGATTTACCTGATTCTGAAAGCATTGAAATTTTAGAGTCGATTAACAACGAACACCCTCATGCACATGTTGTTATGTGTTCAGGCCACAATAGCTTTGAAACAGTGCAAAATACCTGGGAGCTAGGCGCAAAAGAATTTATAGCTAAGCCCTTTAACGCGCAAAAAGTTGATGCGGTAATGAAACGTTTAGAACTCATAGATTAAAGGAAATTATGCAGCACATTGTTACGACAATAATTGATGACCTATCTACCGTTATATTTGGTAAACAACAACAAATAAAATTAGCGTTAGCCTGTTTATTTAGTGAAGGCCATTTACTAATTGAAGACTTACCCGGCATGGGAAAAACCACTTTGTCGCATGCATTAGCTGCAGTACTGGGGTTATCGTATCAGCGTATACAATTTACCAGCGATTTATTGCCCGCTGATATTATTGGCACCAATATATTTAATAATAATGAACATAGTTTTTCATTTCATAAAGGCCCAATTTTCAGCCAAGTGGTGCTCGCTGATGAAATAAATCGCGCGGGTCCTAAAACACAAAGTGCTTTATTGGAGGCGATGGAAGAACATCAAGTAACAGTAGATGGAGACAAGTACCCGCTCCCTACTCCATTTTTTGTAATTGCGACTCAAAATCCATTATATCAGGCAGGTACATACCCGTTACCAGAATCACAACTAGATCGTTTTTTAATGCGAATTAGTTTAGGATTTCCACCTAAAGATGCAGAAAAACGGTTACTGTTAAATAATCAAAAACGTGACTATTCTCAGTTACCGCAGCGAATTGAACAACATCAACTTATGCAAATTCAAGATGCTATATCAAATATCACGCTAAGTTCGCCAGTGGTTGATTATATAATTGAGTTAGTGACTTATACTCGTGAGTCTCAAACATTAACGACTTCGCTTTCCCCAAGAGCCAGTATGGCACTGGCTAAATCGGCCAAAGCGTGGGCTTATATTGAAGGCCGTGATTATGTACTACCCGAAGATGTACAGGCTGTTTTTTCAAGTGTGTGTCAGCATCGATTAGGTTTACATAGTGATGCGGGCGATACACAAATAGCGGCCATTTTAAAACATGTTTTAGTGCCCGTTTAGGTAAATGCGTATTTATAAATTTAAGCGCCCTACTTTTATTCACGATATAAAAAGCGCGATTTTAACTGCCTTATTAAAAAATAAGCACAAAAAAAATAGCATCACCTTAAAACATAATACTATTTATGTTTTACCATCCACGCTTGGCGTTTACTTTAGCGTTGTTGCATCATTAAATTTTGTAATGGGGATTAATTATCAAAATAATTTAATTCTGTTTATGGCTTATTTAATGTTTGTGATTATAATTTTTGCATTGTTATTGGGCTACAGTAATGCCAGAGGTTTAACTGTCAGCTTTAAATACGCCATTGACAGTTTTGCGCCTCAGGCACCACAGCTAGTTTGGCAAATAGAAGCAGCTGATCCTTGTCAATCAATTACATTAAGTTACCCCAATGATTTAAAAAATGCATGTTACATTACGCGCGTTAAAAATGAAGCAATAAAATCTCAATTATCATTACCTTATACCAAGCGAGGCTGTTATCAGTTAAAGCCAATAAAAATTGCCAGTAATTACCCCTTTGGTTTAGTCAGTGTGTGGAGTTATATACAACCTAATAAAGTGGTGTATGTTTATCCGTCAATTATTAAAACAACAAATCAAAAACACCAAAACCTAGTTGCAAATAATACCGATGAAGGCACTGAAAAACATAAAGGTGACGATGAATTTGAAAGTTTAATTACTCATTTGCCAGAAATGGGGTTACAGCGAATATCATGGAAGCACTATGCAAAAACACAGCAATTACTTGTAAAACAATTTAGTGATTTTAAATCAGCCGATGCACAATTCGATTTTAACTTAGTCACGGGCGATACCGAACAGCGTTTAGGGCAACTCTGTTTTTTAGTTTGCCAAGCATTTGAAAGCGACATTAATTATTCTTTAAAACTTCCCAATAATTTAATCGCCAGCAATTCAGGCAAGCTGCATCATCAGCGCTGTTTACAAGCGTTAAGCTTAGTCGGTAATGATAATGAATAAGATTAAAAACCATCGTGTTATTAACTTTGCTCTATCGTTTATTTACTTAGGGCTAGTCAGTTTTTTTACAGAGCACTTACCCCTGCCCTTTATTGCAATGCTTAGCGTGTTATGTGGCTGGAATGTTTATTTAACAGTTAAGCAAAAGCAAAAACCCAACGCGTGGTTTGCTAATGGATTGGCCGCCATTGCATTAATTATTATGCTAAGCAGCATAGGCTTTAAAGATACCGTCGTATTGTTTGTAGCCATGCTGTTATTGTCGTGTGTTTTTAAATTATTGCAGGCAAAATCAAAACAGCATTACCAATTGATCATTACCCTTACGTTCTTTTCACTCTCAGCGGTATATTTGTTTAGCCAAACCATTTTTACTACCTTAGTTATAAGCACCTTCTATATTTTAAACTTTGCGGTGCTAGGGTTATTAGAGTCTAGTCATAGCTTAAAACTCTCTTCAAAACTAAGTGCTAAAATTATGCTACTGGCTTTTCCTTTAGCCGTAATACTTTTATTATTTTTACCTAAACTTCCGGCATTTTGGCAACTACCCGGTCCAAAAATGGCACAAACAGGATTATCTGAACAAGTCGATCCGTTTGATATAGCAAAGTTATCAAATTCTGATGAACTGGTATTTAGAGCAAAATTTAATGGTACACCACCCCCTACGCCCTATTATTGGCGCGCTATTGTACATGATGAATTTGATGGTGCAGCGTGGAAAACATCCTCCTTTTTAAAGCAAGCGTTGATATTACCCGCTAAAAAAAGCACGAGTGAAAATGAGGCTCAGTATACGGTTATAGCTGAGCCTGCTATTTCAGATTGGCTATATGGGCTTGGTTTTTCAAGCAGTGAAAGCCCCAATGTTATTGCCAATACTTTAGGTTTATTACGAAAACAACAATATAAATCCAAGGTTTTACAATATGCAGTTAATAGTGAACCGTTATCTAGTACATCGCTTAATAAGTCCCAACAGCGGTTTTATAGCCAATTAACTGTTAGTAATAATCAAAAATCTCAGCAGTTAGCGCAACAATTAAAAAATAATAGCGCCAATGCCGATGAATTTTTTAATCGACTTTTAAGCTATTTTTCAAAAAATGAATTTAGCTATACACTTACACCCACACCCATGCGCAGCGAAAATACGCTCGATCAGTTTATGTTTGATAATAAACGCGGTTTTTGCGGGCATTATGCCAGTGCCGCCGCATTTATTTTTAGAAGTGCAGGTATTCCTGCGCGTGTTGTCAGTGGCTATTTAGGAGGCGAGCTAAATAAAAACAGTGATTATATGACTATTCGTCAATACGATGCGCATGCCTGGGTTGAAGTATATACCGGTGCCGGTTGGAAAGTATTTGATACCACAGCGGTTGTCGCACCCGAGCGGTTAAACGGCTCCTTGTCACAAAGTACCACCCTTAATGACGAATTTAAAAATAATATTAGCTTTGGACTTGTTAGTTTAAGTAACTATGCCGCCATTAATTGGCTTAGACTTGAATTAGAAAACTTAGATTATCAATGGTCTAGTTGGGTACTTGGGTTTGATAAAGACAAGCAACAAGATTTATTTGCTACCTTATTTGGTAATAAGTTTATTTGGCTGGTGCCACTTGGGGCTATTATTATTTTAATTTTGAGTTTTACGGCTTACTTTATTTATTTAAACAGACCTAAAGCCTCAACAAAGCAACCGCCACTGGTAAGTGAATTTTATGAAATTATTCGTTGGGCTAATAAACACGCGATTAGCTATCCTGAAAATGCCACGCCAACCCAAACTTTAGAACACATTAGCAATCAAGCGCCCCATGCAGAGCAACAAATAACCGCTTTTTGTGAGTTATTTAAGCAAGTGCGCTATGCAAGGCATCCATTTACTAAAGAACGTAAAAATCAGGCTAAAGATCTGATAAAATTAATTAAATCTACAAAACAGAGAAATCTATGAACGCAGTTATTATCGGCGTTATTTTAATGCTGGGACTCACTTTAGTCCGTGTAAATGTGATTGTTGCAATGACAATAAGTGCGCTTGTTGCCGGATTAACCGCAGGCATGGGCTTAAAAGAAAGTATTGATGCATTTAATTCTGGCTTATCATCAGGCGCCGAAATTGCTTTAAGCTATGCGATGTTAGGTGCATTTGCCGTCGCTATCTCTAAGTCAGGCTTAACGCGTATTTTGGCCGCTAAGTTACTCGCTAAAGTAAATGCACAAACGGGCTCTAGTGAAACCATATTAAGCTACTTTATTCTGTTTATTATTTTGATTTGTGCTATTTCTTCACAAAATTTAGTCCCTGTTCATATTGCGTTTATTCCTATTCTAATTCCGCCGTTATTAGTGGTGTTTAACAAATTGCGATTAGACAGACGCGCTATTGCTTGTATTTTAACCTTTGGTTTAGCCACCTCGTATATGGTACTCCCTTATGGGTTTGGTGGAATTTATTTATACTCTATATTACATAAAAACCTAGTGGATAATGGCCTTGAAATAGTCAATACCAGCGTACCTTTGGCAATGATTATTCCTGCTATTGGCATGTTCGTGGGGTTGTTAATTGCGCTGTTTATTACTTATAGAAAACGCCGAGAATATACAAATACCGCCCTTACCGTTGAGAGTAAACAAACAGAAATTGATAACCCCAAAAAAGTAATGATGGTTGGTTTATTTGCTGTTGTTGCGTCGTTAATTGCTCAAAATGCCAGTGGCTCTATGATATTAGGCGGCCTAGTTGGCGTAGTTATATTTAGTGTATTTGGTGTGGTTAAGTGGGAAGAAAACGGCGACGTATTTAGTAAAGGCGTGGCAATGATGGCCATGATTGGTTTTATTATGATCTCAGCACAAGGTTTTGCCGCGGTCATGAAAGAAACCGGACACGTAGCCAGCTTAGTTCACAGTAGCGCCGCAATTTTTGATGGTAATAAGCCGATGGCTGCGGCTGTAATTTTATTAGTTGGCTTATTTATAACGATGGGAATTGGCAGCTCGTTTTCAACGGTGCCTATTATTGCCACCTTATTTGTTCCTTTATGTTTAGAGCTAAACTTTTCGGTTATGGCAACCGCTGCACTTGTTGGTACTGCTGGCGCATTAGGTGATGCTGGCTCCCCTGCCTCCGACTCCACATTAGGGCCAACTTCCGGCCTTAATGCTGATGGTCAGCACGACCATATTTGGGATTCAGTGGTACCAACCTTCATTCACTTTAATATACCGCTATTGGTATTCGGCTGGATAGCCGCCATGGTACTTTAATTTTTTAAAAGGTGTGCTTTGTGCACGCCTTTTTATTTTGAAATTTACACCCTCCTTTTTTACTTATTATCTCAAACAAACATTAATGCTAAGTTTTAAACATTAAAAAATAAAGTATGATGTGTTCTTAATGGGTTTTAATATAAGCACCTAGTTTGATGCTTATATTAATTTACTATTTTGCGTTATAACTCAAAGCCATGTAGCATTTTATCGCATACTACCGGTGTTGGTCTGTGGTTATCATCCACGGCAACAAAAGTAAAACTACCCGTAATAGCAGAATGCTTATTATCTTTGTGCATGGTTTCTAGGAATATTTCAACATCTACCTTTAGGCTTGTATTCCCTACATGCGACACTTTTGAGATTAATTCGGCAAATGAACCTGCCGGAATAGCCTCTTTAAAATCTACCCTATCAGATGAAATAGTCACTAATGGCTTACGGCAAAAACGGGTAGCTGCTATAAAAGCAACCTCATCCATCCACGCTAATGCATCACCACCAAATAGCGTATTGTGGTGATTAGTACGCCCAGGAAATACCGCTTTTGTTACCGATGTGGTCGAATCTTTTATACGTTGCGCAATAATTGCTTCGCGCTCTACTTGAGTCATAATCTCTACTTTTTGTTTGCTAATGTGTCTTGCATCAATAATGCAGGGTCAAGGCGTTCACCTTGCCAATTAAATCGCCAATCTAAATGCGGGCCAGTTACACGTCCCGTAGCACCTATTTCAGCCACTTTCATACCTTGTGTAATTTTATCCCCCACTTTTACATCTAGCTTGCTTAGATGAATGTAAGTCGAGGTAACACCGTGGCCATGATCTAAAATTAAAGTACCACCTGAGTAATATAAATCTGGTTCAGCAAATACCACGGTACCGCTGATCGGCGCATACACAGGAGAGCCTGTTTTATTTGCTATGTCTAAACCAAAGTGTGGTCTGCGTGGTTCACCATTAAAGTAACGCTGGCTTCCATAAACACCTGAAATACGGCCCTCGGCAGGCCTAAGCACAGGCTGTAAAAAGTACTCTAGGTCAGAGTCAACAGCGCGCGCTTTTCTTACCGCGACCGCTTCACGGCTAATACGTTCACTGACCGCTTTTGGTGGCGATACATATTTTTTTGCAACACCGGTTATTTTATCGATGTTGTAGTCACGAAGAGTTATAACTAAATCTTGGCTGTGGTTTTTTCCACTTTTATCAACCCATGATAAAGTGTGGTTTGGTTTTGCATCACGACCAAAACCAAATACAAATAAGCCAGTATCAGATAGCTTTAATGGCTTACCATTTAAACTAACTGATTTTGCGTTATTTAATTGCCCTGTAACCAAGCCGCCTTGAGTTAAATGCCCTTTTAGTTCAACTGCCAAAGCACTAAAACTAAATGATGCAATTAACGCTGACACTAATAAGGATTTAAGCATAACTAATTGACCCCTTACCAACGCCTTCATAAGCAGTAATTTTTACGTCTTTTTCTGGATGCTGCAGTTTTACTTGGCCGGCAATATACTCAGCAATACATTCTACTGTGGTATCTATGGGTAAAATGTCGCAACGCGATTCGCTAATTGCCATTTCAAAATAACCTTGCGCGGCTGCATATGCAAAACACACGTCATCCTCTTTGGCGATAATATGCTTTAATTCAGAGGCGCTGATTTGATCTTCGCTGGTAGCTAAGTAAATATCTTGCCATTTATCAGCCCACTGTTTTTGTAAACGAGGCATAGAGATACCACCTAAACTGATCCCTATTTGTGAACGATGGCCATGAATAATGCGCTGGCAATTACCATCATGCTTTTTAAGGCCATGGCTGTAGTGGTAGTAAAAACTTTGGTTGTGCTCAGGCTTTAATACCAGTTCAATTTTTTCAATATTATCAGGAAGCTGTGGCAGTATTGTGGCAATTAAATACTCTGTGACCGACTCAATGGTTATCTTATCGGTATCTATCAGGCAAAAAGCTTGATGAGGCGCACTCATTGCAAGGTGCTTATTCTCACCAAATGTACAATCTAATGTTTTATGATCAGCAAATTCATTAATGCTACCGTGTATGTTATTTGGAACAGCTAAACGGTGATCAATACACTCATCAATAATGCCTTTTATTTGCTTTTTAACTAAGCCAAAGTCTAAAACCATAGACTCTTCATTTAGTTTGCCATGTAAAGTCAAATCAACAATCCAACTTTCGCCAACTGCACCGCGTTTATTGCATAAGTAAGAAAAATCAATCACAGTGAGTGAGTTAACAAAAAGGGTCATAAATTTCCTTTAAACTGATTAAAAGTCAGCCCTAATTATAATGATTTCTGTTAGTAATTGCGCGGTTTAATCATACTAAAATCAGTTGCATTGTCTGATTGGCTATATTTAAACCATTTTTTAACTGCTCCGAGTTGTTTAGCGTACAAGTGTACGCTAAAGTACGGGGCAATTTCTAAGCAAAGATAAAGTGTTATGGAACCTAAAAATAGCTATACAAAAGAAGATTTGATCCTTTGTGGTCAAGGTGAAATGTTTGGTGAA
Source organism: Pseudoalteromonas sp. APC 3250 (assembly GCF_030407915.1). NCBI lineage: Bacteria > Pseudomonadati > Pseudomonadota > Gammaproteobacteria > Alteromonadales > Pseudoalteromonadaceae > Pseudoalteromonas > Pseudoalteromonas sp. APC 3250. Next base: position 144,019 of record NZ_JASDCM010000001.1, on the reverse strand, counting down.
GGAAATTGTCGTTTACCAAGTGACAACATGTTAATGATGGATCGTATCATCTCTATCACCGATGATGGTGGTGAGCACGGTAAAGGCCAAATTATTGCTGAGCTAGATATTGACCCTAGCCTTTGGTTTTTTGACTGCCACTTTAAAGGCGACCCTGTAATGCCGGGTTGTTTAGGCTTAGATGCAATGTGGCAACTGGTTGGGTTTTTCTTAGGCTGGTCTGGTGGTCCAGGTCTTGGTCGTGCACTCGGTGTAGGTGAAGTTAAATTTACCGGTCAAATATTGCCAACAGCTAAAAAAGTAACCTACCGTCTAGACATGAAACGCGTTATTAAGCGTAAATTGTTTATGGGTATGGCTGATGGAACCGTAGAAGTAGACGGCCGCGTTATATACGAAGCAAAAGATTTAAAAGTGGGCTTATTCCAAGACACTAGCGCATTTTAATTTTAACGCACGCAACAAAAAAGCCTCTAACTAGAGGCTTTTTTGCTTAAATTCGTTGTGAGTTTATGTTTTATACATATTGCGATTTTCTATTGCCTCGCGCCAACCACCAAGCCACTCAGACTTAGGATCAACTTGTTGATAAGGGCAGTGCTCTTTTGAGCGACCAGCTAAACCAGCTTTAAAACCTTGAGAATGAGCTCTTTCTAAACGATCTCTTTTCTGTCTCTTCATCGGTAAAATCCTCACCTTTATATTTATATTTTTGTAGCATTAAATTCATCTACATTTAATAAATAGCCAACAAAAATGTTAAATTCAAACACAAAATACAATTAATTTGTTTGACTTTAACTAAGCTGCTGATGCAATGATAAATTAATTTAAAAATAATTTTATTGATCAACTTTAACCAATTTAACTTTATTAAAATGTTCCGGTACATCGGTTCAAAACACATAAGTGTCATATTTGTGACTAACAATATACCCTTAAGTTCCCAATTAATTTGTAATCAAAAAATGAACGTCAGAGCTGTTTTAAAAACATTCCAAATAAAAGCTTGATTAATTAAAACCGATCGGTCTAATATGAAGCATGAACAAAACACCAGCAGTTGCAACTAGGCGTGGCCGCCCACCCAAAATAGCCAGAGACAGTGCCGATACAAAAGCGCTGCTCATTCGTGTGGGCTTAGAAACCTTAACTGAGTTTGGCTTTAGTGCCACCGGGCTCGATACCATATTAAAAAAAGCAAAAGTACCAAAAGGGTCTTTTTATCATTACTTTAAAAGTAAAGAAGCCTATGGCTTGGCTCTTGTTGATGCCTACGACGATTTTTTTATAAATAAACTTAAATTTTACCTAGAGCAATCTGAAGTCCCCGCACTTGAGCGCATTGTTAATTTCACACAAAGCGCAATTGCTGGAATGCAAAAATATGATTACAAACGCGGGTGCTTGGTGGGTAACTTAAATCAAGAGCTTAATCATTTAAGTGACGACTTTAAAACCCGTTTAATGCAAAGCTACATCGCTTGGCAACAACAATTAAAACGATGTTTAGATTTAGCCCAGCAGCAACAAACTATTAATCCACACATTAATACCGAACAAATGAGTGAATATTTTTGGGTGGGTTGGGAAGGCGCAGTAATGCGAGCTAAACTAACCCAATCAAGTAAGCCACTTACTTTATACACAGAAATGTTTTTACGCGCATTACTCAGTTAATGCATTTTTTATTACTAATTTAAAGACGATCGGTCTAAAAGGAAATCTAATGAGCAATTCTATTAAAGCTATTGTTATAGATAAGCAAGACGACAACTACACTGCAGCCCTAAGCACCATAAACAGTGACGATCTGCCAAACGAAAATGTATTAATTGATGTGCTTTACAGTACCTTAAATTATAAAGATGGCTTAGCCATCACGGGTAAAGGCCCTGTTGTACGTAGCTTTCCTATGGTGCCGGGGATTGATTTAGTGGGTACAGTGACTAGCAGCGACAGTGCTGAATTTAAAAGTGGCGGCAACGTTATTTTAAATGGTTTTGGTGTTGGCGAAAAACACTGGGGTGGCTTATCTCAAAAAGCGGCACTGAGCAGTGATTGGTTAATTCCCCTACCCGCTAACTTATCACCTAAACAAGCTATGCAAATTGGTACTGCCGGTTATACGGCAATGCTCAGTGTTATTGCACTAGAAAAGCAAGGCGTTACTCCCGAGTCAGGTGAAATTTTAGTGACCGGTGCTAATGGTGGCGTAGGCAGTTTTGCTATTTATTTACTAAGCCAGCTAGGTTATCAAGTCACCGCTGCAACAGGTCGTATGGAGCAAGCAGACTATTTAAAATCATTAGGAGCAACTAATGTAATTGATAGAAATGAGTTTTCTAACCCTGGTAAACCTTTGCAAAAAGAACGCTTTGCTGCAGCTATTGATTCTGTAGGTAGTCACACACTTGCAAATATTTGTGCATCACTTAAATATGGGGGGGTTGTTACTGCTTGCGGGCTTGCTCAAGGTATGGACTTACCGGCCTCGGTTGCACCATTTATTTTACGTGGGGTTTCATTAATGGGCATTGATAGCGTTATGCGCCCTAAAGCGGATCGTGTTGAAGCATGGGATCGTTTAGCTTCATTAGTTAATGCCGATTACTTGGATAAAATTTCAACTGAAATAAATCTTGATCAAGTCATTGAAAGCGCCGAGCAACTAATGCAGGGCCAAATTCGTGGTCGTGTAGTGGTTAATTGTCAAAGTTAAGCATTTTTGCTACTAAACTCTCGTTATTAAATTTATAATGTTCGCTGATTTTTTAATAACGAGAGAACACCTATGAGCAACCAAGAACTTTTCAGTAATAACCCACTGCAAGGCGTTAAATTAGAGCAAGTGGTTGAAGAACTGGTTGAGCAATATGGGTGGGAACTCCTGCATGCCTACTTACAACTTAACTGCTTTAAAAATAACCCTGACATTAAATCTGCAGTTAAATTTTTGCGTAAAACCGAGTGGGCACAACAAAAAGTAGATAATTTCTATTTGTACCGCCTTAAAAACTTACCTCGCCCAGATGACGTACAATACGAACTGCCTCCACGCGACCGCATTATTCCTGAAGGCGATAAACCAGGTGAGCCTTGCGAGTTAAGCTTTTCTGATGCAAAACGTATTCAAGAAAAAAAAGCAGCAAAACAACGTGCGCGTACCCGTAAGCAGCGTTCAAATTCAAGTAACCCGTGGGGTAACTAATACGTATTTTAGGCAAGAGTTAACAATAAACGTTAGCTCTTGCGTTACTGCAAACTGTAGTCATTAATAACCGCGGTATTTCCAAAAGTCGTCTTCAGTTTTAGTTTTTTCATTAATAAGATTAAATGTTTTATCCGCAATGACTTTCCCCGCTAAAGATAAGGTCATACGCCAGACACCTATTTTATCCTCAATAGGCACCCATACCGTATCGCCTAAATAAAACGACCAGTCGTTGTCTTTAACATATACAGTACCCTCAAAAGGCAGCATCACTTCGCCATTGGTATCTATAATACCTGGGTGGTAAATACAAAAATGTAGTTTTTCGCCTTTGGCTTTTTTAATATTAACTATCAGACCAAATTCTACATCAAGTTCTGCTTTGACTTGCGTAGTGAATTGAGTGATTTGCGGTAGTGATTTACTGTCTTTGTCCCAGTGACTATATATGCCGAAACTTTGTAATGTAATTTGTGGTTTAGATTTTGCCATTGAACTTTCTATTTTTGTACTTTCAATTTTTAAACCACCAGCTTAAGCGAGCGGTTTATTAATTAAGTAGTTGCTTTGGATTTTTAGGGTAATAATTGCTTGGTTGTTGTTCACATAAACCAAACTCACGAGTGTTTTTATAAGGTAACTTCATAAAGCCAGCCACCCCCACGTCGGTAATATTTACCGCGTATTGCATAAGCTTATTTAGTAAACGTTTAAATTCTACTTCTTTGCTGGCATCAAGTAATCTGTAGTAATGATGAATTTTCATTCTATCTGGCAGCGCTTCAAAAATAATACAGCCGGTATGATGTATCTGGTTTAGCTCAAATACACATTTAATCACTTTTTTAGGCAGTTGCAGTTGCTCATCGGGGTCTTTACCATCTTCAAAATATGAATGCGGACGGGTTACATCGCTGGCTTTTACATTAACCACTTCATAATCAAGCTCAGGTAACTGGTTAAATTTAAACGCGCCAGTCCCATCACGTTCTAACTGAATTGTTTTGCGGGCATCAAATAAACAGCACTTAAATAAGCCTTTTTGGCTAATAGCCTGGGCTAACATTACTGTGTTGTTTACTGCATCGGTGAATGCGGATGCGAGGGTCTCGTCATGCATGATGAGTGACGATTCAACATACAAAGATTCATCTTTCCAATGAAAGCTGAGCCCTCCTACTACAGGATATTTAGCTAGACGGCTAATAGAAGCTAAAAACGCTTTTTCAGTATCCCCAGTATCAAATAAAAATTCTTTATAATACCTATCTAACTGAGCATCGTTTACATCGAGTAGTTGTTGTTTATGATCAGCTTGGCGTAAAAACTGTTTTCTAGAGCTATAAACTACGGTTTCGGGTTCGGGGTCTTGGCTAAACCAAAACGGAATTGCCGCTTTAGTTTCTGTTTTTGGTAGTTGTGGTAAATACGCTTTTGCCATGGTTTCTATGTTACGCATAAAATAGTCACCCGCTTTGTCCCTTACACTTCGCTCTTTTGAAAGCATGCCATCAATAACGTTTGCCAGCTCCTTAGGTAACATTAAACTACTGGCCGGTATAGCCTGAGCACCAAATCGGCAAGACTGCGCTGAGGCAAGTGCATATAGCGTTGATGCAACCCCCTGCTCATCAAAACGAGGGGATGACTTTTCACCCGACATTTGCGCATCACCTATAAAATAAACATCACCCATTCGTGCGTTAGTGGTACTTAAATCGCCGGACATTAAATCCATAAAATTACTGGCAATTGGGTTCCCTTGTTCATCTACTTGGGCATATACCGAACTCCCCCAGTCAACCAATGAAAGCTGCTTTTCATTTTCATCCCACACCAAGTTAGAGGGTTTAATATCACCATGTACAATAGGCTGCGGGCTTAAACCATTTTTATGACGACGTAAATCAAGCAACACATTTCTTAATTTAACCGCTAAGCTCATTATTTTGGCGGCCGGTAAGCGCCCTTGCTTTAGTGATACTTTTTCAAGGTCTTCACCAATGGCGCGCGCCATCATCAAAATACCTTGTTTTTTTATTCGCTCAAAGCCATAAAATGTTGGCACTAAGGGATTTTTGATTTGCGAAAGCATATACGCTTCATCTTCAAGACGATCACGTACACTTTGCGCGAGCGTAATTCTAGAAAACTTAAACACCCAAGGCAGGCCATGTTCATCATCCCCTGCAAATACAAACCCAAATGCCCCTGAGCCAATCATTTCTACCTTTTTATACCCAAGCAAAGTGAGCTGTTTAATACAAATATTAAGCCATTGGCGGTGTTTTTTTGCATCACGGTGTGACAGCAAATAAACCGACTGTTCTTCGTTGATATAAAAATTGCGAATTTCTTTAGCTTTCAATGCGGGTTCTCTAGGTTAGTTGTTAAAAGCGCAGTGTTACCTTTATATTTGATAGTAACGCGAGCATTGTGTTAATTAAACCTTTAAGCATCACAATATGTTTATCAAGCCGTTATGTCATGATATTTAGTCATGATTTAGACATATATCGCTGTTATTTGCTATTTCGCCGTATCCTACTTAACCACAGCATCGTAAATAGGGTAAAACACACCTTTATATTATTCTTAGGTTAAAAAATGAAACGTATTATAAAAGCCTCTTCAATCGCGCTTGCTCTGAGTATGTGCATGAATGCCCAAGCCGCAGACTTTAATTTTTCTTCAAAAGTGAACAGCGATGCAAATACGCTGGTTGTATTTTATAGCCAAGATGGAAATAACAGCCAATTTAAAGCGCTCGACAAGCAGTTCGATGGCCAATTGAAACGCGTTATTGATATAGAAAATTTTACCGGCGATTACGCTAAAGTGGCACAACTTGTTGCGCCAAGTAAAAGTAACTACAGCCGCGTTTTAGTCGTAGGTACTGGTAATACAAGCGAGTTTGATAAAGCAAAAGCAGCTAAGTTAGGCGGTAATATTCACGCTCAACTAGTTAAAGCCAAAGTAGGCACTGCAAGCGTTGTATTTGAAGATGTAACCGGTGTAAGTGACAATGCATTACTTGCTGCTAACTTTGCCCATGGTGCAAACTTACGCGATCATCGTTTTGAAAACTATAAAAAAGAACCAAACACTGAAACAGTTAGCTACACATTTGATGTTGATAACACCAAGCAAACTCGCAAGCTTTACACCCAATTAGAAAGCATTCAAGCCGGTGTGTTTTTAGCCCGCGATTTAACCTCTGAAGTCGCTACCGAAATGACACCTGTTGATTTTGCTAATGCGGCAAAAGAATTATCATCTTTGGGCGTAACCATCAAAGTATTGGAGCCTAAAGAAATAAAAGAACTGGGTATGGGTGCATTAGAAGCTGTTGGCCGAGGTAGCCAGCAAGGTGCCCGTTTAGTGGTTGCCCATTATAAAGGGTCTGACGATGCCCCTATTGCCCTTGTTGGTAAAGGCATTACATTTGACTCAGGTGGTTACAGTATTAAAACCGGTGCATCTATTGCACGTATGAAGTCAGACATGGCCGGTGCTGCTGCAGTGCTTGGTACAGTTAAAGCAATGGCGTTAGCTAAAGCTGACAAAAACGTTGTAGCCGTTATGGGTATGGCTGCGAATATGGTATCGCAGTTCGCTGTAGCTCCTGGTGATGTTGTTCGCACCGCTGAGGGCTTAAGTGTTGAAATTTTAAATACCGACGCCGAAGGCCGCTTAGTATTAAGTGATGCTATGTGGTATGCACGTGAGCACTACAAACCAGAAATTATGATTGATGTTGCAACACTCACCGGTTCAAAAATCCGTGCTGTCGGCAATGAATACGCGGCAGTGTTCTCAGATGACGATACGCTAGTATCTCAACTAACGGTAGCCGGTAAACAAGTAAACGAAAACCTATGGCGCCTACCTTTAGGGTATAAAGATATGTTGGAGTCTGACATAGCTGATTTAACAAATGTGGGGTCAGGTGGCCCAGGCGCAACCACTGCTGCCACTTTCTTAGAGCATTTTGCTGGCGATACCCGTTGGGTGCATATCGATATTGCAGGTAATGCCTTAGTGAAAAAAGGTAAAGATGAGCTTTCACCAGGGGGAACGGGGTTTGGTGTTCGCTTATTAAGCGAATGGTTATTAGCTAACTAATTGTTTATTAATACTAATAAAAGCGCCAAAGTAGGTTTACTACTTTGGCGCTTTTTGTACGAAAACAGTTTTATAGAGCTCAATACATCACTATTAATAAATCCTTAAAAGTGTGTTTATTATTTGATTTTGTTTGATTTATAGTCAAAGATAGAAGGAACAATTAGTAACGAGGTCAAAGGAATGAAAATAACCTACCTGTTCTACAGCATTTTTTATTTAAGCATTTGTTTTCTTTTCTATTTTGAACAGCTCTCCACCACTGCTACAGCAATTATAGTGCTGTTATCTGCAATTTTTTATATAAAACCAGCAAAATCTGAAACAGCAAATGACAATTCGTCACTAGGTGCCGTGCAGTCGTTCAATAACAAAATTGCACAAAACATTACCAAAGCCACCTCAAAAAATGCCATAGGCGCAGCTGAAGTGTCATTTTATGTTGATAGCTTATCTAAAGAAATAGACGCTTGTTATAACGAGAGTGAAACTGTCGGGCTTGCCACACACGAGCTTTCACAAAATAGTACTGAACTCAGTGACAGCATGACCACTATTAATCAAGCAATGGTACAAACAGCGCAAGCCTCAAGCTCTGCCGATAGCCGCTTACAAACGGCCACCAGCCAAATTGATTCGTTATCAGGCTCTATAGATAAAGTGGCCCAGCAATTAGATTTATTATTAAAAAGTGCCAGTGATATACAAAGCATTACCCAAGTTATTCAAAACATTGCAGAGCAAACCAATCTACTTGCTTTAAATGCAGCCATAGAGGCCGCTCGTGCAGGTGAGCAAGGTCGTGGTTTTGCGGTTGTTGCCGACGAAGTGCGTAACCTTGCAAATAAAACCAATGAAGCAACCAAACAAATTGCAGACATGCTCACAGACATTAACGCCAACAGTATAAAAACCAATGAAGATATGAAGCAGGTTTCACAGCAAAGTATTTCTGTAAAATCAGAGCTAGAAAACGTGACTCAATCCTTTTTAACGATTAACCAAGATATTGGTGCCTCATCTACCGCGCTTGATAGTATGCATCAGTCTGTTTCGGCATTTCAGCATGCAACCACCCAAATAAATAGCTCAGTCACTAGCATCAGTAGTTTATTGGGCGAAGTTACTAAAAAAGGCAGTACAATTTCTCAGCAAGCGTCTTCTTTATCGCTGGGATCAGAATCAATATTTAGAGAGCTTGAAAACATAGAGTATGACGCATTCTTTAAACCAATCCTGATGTCGGCTAAACACGCCAGTAAAGCAATTGGCGAATGTTTTGAGGGTTGGATCCAAAGCGGAAAAATAACCCAGCAACAACTTTTTTCGCAAAACTATAAACCCATCGAGAATACTAATCCAACCAAGTACACAACCGATTACGATAAACTTACAGATCAATCACTGCCGGCTATTCAAGAACCAATACTGGAAAATAAAGACATTATTTTTGCAGGTGCCGTTGATACAAAGGGCTACTTTCCTACTCATAACAAACGCTATAGCCAAGCCCTAACCGGTAACTTTGAAAAAGATTTAGTAAACAACCGTACTAAACGTATTTTTAATGACCCGACAGGAATTCGCTGTGGTAGCCACACCGAAAGCTTTTTATTACAAACCTATAAACGTGATACCGGTGAAATACTGCATGACCTCTCGGTGCCAATTTATGTAAACGGTAAACATTGGGGCGGGTTTAGAATTGGGTTTAAGAGTACACATCATTAATTAATATAAAAAGGGAGACACATGGTCTCCCTTTTTATAGGTGATGTGTTTATTTTTTAGAAAACAGCATACGTTTAAAGGTGTTATCAGCCAAAATGTAATGATGAAATAATGCAGCCGCCGCATGTAAGCCTATTACGTAATAACCAACTTCGCCCGCTGTTTCGTGTATTTCTTTAATGGTTTTACCCAGCTCTTTGTTTTCACTTACCAATGGAGGCAGCTCTAAACCAAAAAATGGCACAGGTTTACCTGCCATACTTAATATTAACCAACCCGCAATTGGCATAGCAAACATAAACACATACAGCGCAAGGTGTACAAATTTAGCTAACTTATCTTGCCATTTTACAGGCTCAGGTTGTATAGCAGGTGCTGCACCACCCACTACACGCGCAACTACCCTCACGCTTACTAAAACTAAAACCGATAAACCCAACATAAAGTGCCACATTTTAAAGGCATCACGGGTTTCAGTGCCTTTATCAAATAATTCGCGAAGTTCAATACTACCGTACACAGTCACAATTAAAATAAACATCAACCAATGCAAAGCAACAGAGAGTGTATTGTAATGAGTATCTGTATTTTTAAAATTCATAATACCTCCTAATAAACGCATTAAAGTTAAAAGCTCACTTATGCATATGAGTACATGTATACAGGCTAACCTTTAATCACTCACAGTTTAATGATCTGAAACATAGAATGAGTTAATAAGTCAGTTCAATAGTTTAATGATTCTGGAATTTAAGTATTAGTTATAATAACTGAGCAAGCTTAAAATAAACTTAAATAATAGGCATAAAAAAACGGCAACCTTAAGTTACCGTTTTTTAAATTATCACGCGTTTAAACATTAATAAACCGCAGAGTATTGAGTGCGAGTGGTTTTGACTAACCAACACTTGCAGCATTGGCTCTTTTGATGTCTGAAGTCAAGATTTACCCCCTTTTGTTTCGAGGGGGTGATAATTGTTTCTAAAACTGTGTCGGCGCACGAAACCGAGTAAACTGTTAGCAGTACCGCTTTAAATTATTGTTTACTAGCGTTTATTGTAGAAATGTTTGCTTATTGTCGGCAATACAAGCTTCCACTGATTTTGGATGGTTTTCTCTATCAATAACCCAACATTCTTTGTAAATAGAGCAATAACAAAGTTCTATACTTATTAAATCATCGGCTTTGACAAGAGCTTTTGCATTCTCTCCTTTGTAAGAAACTGGGGTAATGTTGCTTTGAGGTGACAATGTGCGATTGCTAAGGTGTGATTGTCTGATATTCTGAAATGCCTCTATTTCAATCCATTTTTTTATGTATTTAGAATCATCCTTCACTTTTGCATATTTTATCAATGCAGGGCCAGTTCCATTATTACTTACACCGTAACCAAATGAATCTTTGCTAAAACTTCTGAATATTTCCAACCTTGGCCAAACTGATGCTCTTGCATATTCACGATCAACATAGGCTGAATAAATTGACGTAAAAGCAGTAACTAACCCTATAAGAAGAGCAGATAAAGCAACTATCATCTCAGGGTTTTTATACCACTTATTATTATCTATTCTTTATTATTCCTTAACTAAAATGATGGCAAATACGAAGCCATTTAAAGCCTTAAACACCGATTTGGTGAGATAGCGTTTTTTTGAAACAAAAAAGACGATAGCTTTCACAAGTGATCTTCACCCGATAAAGTTGACACCGTCCACGTTTCAATTAACTGCCGATTCAAACTCAGCAGACAATTTATATCCTAAACTTGAATGCAATCGCTGTCTATTATAAAAATAGTCTAGATAACCCTTTAATTTTGACACCTCTTTATAAAAGAACTTCACCTTCGCCGGTTTACTGTAATTATTAAATGCTTTGGCTCTTAAACCGTTTTCTAGCATTAAGCAGGCAACACGCTTTTGGCTTATGTTCACACCTTCTTTTTTAGCGAATGAAATACGCGCGGGCTACCATAGGTTTGATAATTGACATTGAACACGTACTTTATTATCAACAACAAATTAGCATCTGACAGCGCTCTAACTAACATGATGAACTAACATGACACCCACTTTAATTTAACAAGCAAAAGCTAAGTTCTTATATTTATTTTATAGGTTAATAATTTATGCTTTACGACTACGTTACTTTCGTTTCATCTAGCAAATAAGCCATTATTACACTTGAATCTAAATTCCACGCATAAAAATAACTGCATGATGCAGTTTCAACTTTTCTACTGAGTAATTTATAGTTTATGCTAATAGCCTTTCACAATTACTTGTATTAGCTCGCCGTTTTCGATTCAAATTTTCACAATAACTTGCTTGTGAGGTCGGCCTGCCAACTGCGCCGTGAAATACGAGTGTAAATTGTGTAGTGAGTTTTAACCAGTTTTCAGGAGATATATTGAGTCTTTCCAGTAAAGGAAGTTGAGTGTTATCAATATGGCCGCGTTTATCCTTTCGCATTATTCTCCCTGTTAATTCAACTAATTCAAGATACGACTTAAGCTTAAACGGCAGCCCTTTTGGCATAATTTGACTCGGCATACCTGCAAAGCGAAGTAGTTGTTTTGGCTGCTTGCCTTCTTTTGCGTATATTAAGCGTTTTTGTAAACTGGTATGGTGAGACTCTTCTGGAGTGATAGCCATCTTAGCCCTAATAGGGTTTAAATCGACGTATGCAATACACGCGGCAAGCGCCGCTTATCAAGGAGTGCTTGTGATTTAAAGCGACCTTCCCATAAATTTATAGGGAATAAATTTGAATGCCGTTAGGCAGCCCGAAGGGTGAGCGCCATGGATGGCAGCGAATAAAACCTGCCAGTGCAGTTATCTTCTTTATTTGCTCTGCGCGCAATGTCTTCATTTAACGACCGCATAAACCAGCTAATACTTGATAAGCGCTCTCGGTATTCCTTTACTGTTTGATTAAAAAAGAAAAGTTCGGCTTTGCTTAGCTTTTCGCCTTGTATGTACTTTTGCGTAAGTACGGTGCCTTTGCACAGCTTGTGCCAGCGAATAACAATCGCTTTATCATTTAACCTATTAGCTTTCTTATCATCTACATACAACACTAAATGCGTGTACTTCAGGCATCCTGCCTTCCGCCCTCCGGGCCAGCTGCGCTGTTGTAAAATGTTCCAACATTTTGCTGGTTACTCATAACAGCATAAGCACATACGTCAATACAAAATACCTTGGTTAGTGCGAGTAACTTATCTTCAACCCACCCTTCTGCGATGCTCATACGATTGACCAATAAAATGGTCTTCACCGCACAAGAAAGCACGACGAACGCAACGTGAAATACAGTGATAATACTTTGTATCAACCAAGCTTACTTGACGCTTTCTTGCGATTGCCATAAGACACCCAGCTTTTTTCACACTGATTAAAGCCTAGTACTTAGTTCGCCAAACTGCAAAAATTAGAGTGGGTGTCAGTTTATTTATTTACTCAACGCCGCAAACACTGGCGGCGTGCTGGCGCATTTTTTGCGCCTTTGGTTTTTAGCAAAAAATGCGACAGCTTTAGCCCTCCGCGTGATTTGCCTTGTTAAGTTGCTCCATCAGTGAGCCAATTACTAAATAATCTAACTCCTAATGATCCCAACACTGCTAAACCAAATAACGAAGCAATATGTTCTGTAGGGTTAATACCAACGCTAACTAACGAAATAGCATTACCAAGTGCTATTACAATTAAAATACAGCCAACACCCGCCCAACTAGATTTCGTATTTGAGAAAAATCTAGTTAATGCTATTAGTACAAGTGCAATTACGTCAATCCAAAGTGCCCATTCTAAAACTACATCTTTCAAAACTTCCAATTTTACTACTCCATATGTGTGTGCAACTTAACAGTTTTGTCTACGACATTTGTCGCTTTATAAACCAACAAATGTCCATATATTACAATGCATTTATCTTAACCATCTAATAAACACCTGTAAATAATTAGTTAACTTTAAGTTTTTTTCTTTAATTTAGAAATACACCAAAATGGTGGAGATCAGTAATATTGGACAAGACGATAAACACTGTCCATATATACAGTTGCTTTTTTTACTAAAGATTCATGTCATGAAATCACCTTTTTTAACTATGATAGCCGAACAAATGTATCTAAAGCGTTATGCTAAAAGTACCGTTAAAGCTTATTTATACTGGATAGCTTCGTTTATTCGTTTTAACTCTATGAGGCACCCTACAACGATGTGAGATAATGAGGTCGAACTTTTTTAAATCATTTAGTCAACCAACAAAATGTTGCTTCTAATACTCAATCACAAGCCTTAAATGCGTTTAACTTTTTATTTAAAGAAGTGATTAAAAAGCCACTCTCATTATCATTAGGTTTTATTAAGGGTAAACGAGCAACTAAACTACCGGTAGTTTTAACGCAACAAGAAATAAACAATTTTTTAAAGTGTGCTCTGCGAAGCATTATTTACCCTGTGGATTACTTTATGGCAGTGGTATGCGATTAATGGAGGTACTACGTTTACGGATACATCAGCCCTTTTTCAAAATTATAAATGTCCGACTTAAAACAAAAAAAGCACAACCGAAAAGGCTGTGCTTTTTAATCAACTAACACTCATACGTTTATAAACATTAGTTTACAAACGAATACCGCCGTCTATCTCTACTACACGGCCAGTAAAAAAGTCGTTTTCGATAATATACTGTGCGGTATGGGCTATTTCAGCGGTTTCACCTAAGCGCCCTACGGGCGTTACAGCAAGCATGCGTTGTTTTGCTTCGGGCTTCATTACATCGGTCATTGCGGTGCTAATAACACCTGGGGCAATGGCGCCAACGCGAATACCAAAACGGCCAAGCTCTTTAGCCCATGTAGTGGTTAGTGCCACAACACCGGCTTTTGAGGCAGCATAGTTAGTTTGGCCAATATTACCCGCACGCGCTACGCTCGACATATTTACAATTACGCCACCTTTGCCTGATTCAATCATGTGGCTTGCAGCTTCGCGCCCTGCTAAAAATACACCTGTTAGGTTAACGTCAATCACTGATTGAAATTGATCAAGCGACATCTTCTTTACCACTTTGCCGTCTTTGGCTTTTATAAACATGCCATCGCGTAAAATGCCGGCGTTATTAATTAATACCCCAATGTAACCAAAGTCACTGTTAATGGTATTAAATACGTCTTCAACTTCGCTCTCTACGGTTACATTAGCGCTGTAGCCTTTAATAGTGCCTGTTACGCCTGCTAATGCAGATAGCTGCTCGGTTGCTTCATTTAATTGGGCTTGCGCCATATCAATTAAGGCAATATTAGCGCCCATTAAGGCAAACTTTTGCGCCATTGCAAAACCTAAGCCTTGTGCGCCACCGGTAATAACTACGGTATTATTTTTTATTTCCACAATACTTTCCTACTTCGAAAACAATTTAAAAATGGCACTAAAATCATCACTGCCTGCACCTTGGTGCTGCATCATAGTGTATAAATTTTTAGCCATTGAGCCCATTGGCGTCAGTGAATTACTTTGTTGCGCTGCTTCCATAGCAAGGCCTAAGTCTTTAGCCATTAAATCGACCATAAAGCCGGGTTTATAGTCGTTACTAGCTGGTGCGGTTTCCATAACACCTGGGCAGGGGTTATAAAGTTCTAACGTCCAGTTACGACCCGAACTTGCGCTCATTATGTCGCTGAGTACTTTTGCGTCGAGGCCGTTATTAATGCCCATTTGAATGGCTTCACTGGTGCCTGCCATTAAAATACTCAACAGCATATTGTTACATATTTTGGCAACTTGCCCAGCACCAATATCACCAGCATGGAATATGTTTTTACCCATATCGACTAATACAATATTGGCTTTATCGAATGCAGCTTGCTCACCACCAACGATAAACGTAAGCGTTCCTGCTGTTGCACCTGCTACACCACCCGATACCGGTGCATCAACAAACGCAATACCTTGCTCACTTAGGGCATGGCCAACGTCACGTGCTGATTGTGCATCTATAGTTGAACAATCAATCACTAAGGTACTTTTACTCAGTACTTTAATTAAACCCGATTGCTCGTCTGTGCCTAAATAAAGTGATTTAACATGTTTGCTTGCCGGTAGCATGCTAATTAGCACATCAGCCTCGTGAGCACAGTCACTGGCGCTTTGCGCCGCACTAGCCCCATGATTCACAAGCTCTTTCACGGCCTCTGCACTTAAGTCAAACACGCGCACACT
Source organism: Pseudoalteromonas sp. APC 3250 (assembly GCF_030407915.1). Classification (NCBI taxonomy): domain Bacteria; kingdom Pseudomonadati; phylum Pseudomonadota; class Gammaproteobacteria; order Alteromonadales; family Pseudoalteromonadaceae; genus Pseudoalteromonas; species Pseudoalteromonas sp. APC 3250. The sequence continues at coordinate 128,721 of NZ_JASDCM010000001.1, read as the reverse complement.
GTGGCCTGCTTTAACTAAGTTTGCTGCCATTGGGCCGCCCATGTTTCCTAAACCAATAAATCCTATATTAAGTTTACTCATCGCTTTACCCTTGTAAATTTAGTTGTGAAAAGTACGGCTCTAGCGGATGTTGCTCGCCAAAGCGGTTTGCAAAAAAGCTCTCTACTACTTCTTTTGGTACATCAGCTAACGATTTAAACTGCCACTGTGGCGCACCATCTTTATCGATTAGTAAGGCACGTACACCTTCTTGAAACTCGCCCACTTCACCGGCACGAACCGACATGCCCAATTCCATTTTAAAACACTCAGCTAAGTTTTTACCTTTGCTATGTTTGAGCTGCTCACTTACTAAGGCACAACTTAATGGGCAACCATGCGCCAACGATTTTTGTGCGCGTTGTAGCCATTTATCATCAGTGTTTAGATTTAAAATGTAATCTACCTGCTGCTGTAACGTGTCAAACTCGCCAAGCTTTTGAATCAAGCTTAAGTTTGCTTTTAAATTGCCTTTTGGCATACGGCTAGAGTTGTTATCTAACTCAATAAGCAAGGTACTTAGCTTGTCGTGATTTAAACTTGCTGTTTTACCCCATTTAGTATTGAGTAATGCTTCAACAAGCTCTGGGTACTTGTCGGCATTTACAAAGTGATCGGCAAGCGATACAAGCTTAGCGTCTTCACAATTTATAGATGCCGAGGTCAGCCCTAAAAACAAACCAACATGGGCGGGCATTTTATGTAAAAAATAACTGCCGCCTACATCAGGGTAAAGCCCAATAGTTTGCTCTGGCATGGCAATGCGTGATGTTTCGGTAACCACACGGTGGCTAGCACCGGCCATTAAACCTAAACCGCCGCCCATTACAATCCCGTTACCCCACACTAAAATGGGTTTGTTGTAACAGTGAATTAGATAATCGAGCTGATACTCTTGAGTAAAAAATTCTTCAACCAGTGACGTTGGTTTACCTTCGCTCATGGCTTTGTGCAAACTCACTACATCGCCACCGGCACAAAATGCTTTTTCACCAGCGCCTTTAAGAACCACTAATGCAATGTTATCGTCTTTGTCCCATTGCTGTAGTTGCGGCTCGAGTAAGCTGATCATTTCAAAATTAAGGGCATTTAACGATTTAGGCGCATTTAAGGTTGCAAAACCAATGAGTCGGCCATTGTCTGTGGTTGCCGTTTCAAATACCACGGCAGCATCAGCTGAATTTAAACGAGTAAGTTCTGTCATTAGCCATTCACCCAAATAGCTTTACGTTTTTCTAAAAAGGCGTTCACGCCCTCTTGCTGATCTTCGGTATCAAATAAACCAACAAACAGTTCACGCTCCAGTGGCAATGTATTCGCCATTGGTTGATGACGCCCTTTTTGAATCAAGGTTTTACATGCAGCAACCGACGATGGACTTTGCTCTGCTACTTGGTTTGCCAGTTTTAATGCTGCGGCAAAACTTTCACCTTGTGCAACCACTTCTTCTACTAAACCAATTTGCAGGGCTTTATCGGCTTTTAAGCGCTCACCGCATAAAATCATGCGTTTTGCCCAGCCTTCACCTACGAGCCATGCTAAGTTTTGCGTTCCACCAGCACACGGTAATAAACCCACTTTTGCTTCAGGTAACGCCATTTGTGCTTGCTCTTCTGCAATACGAATATCACAAGCAAGCGCTACTTCAAGGCCGCCACCCATTGCATAGCCATTAATGGCTGCAACCGACACACCTCTAAAATTAGTTAGCGCTTCAAACGCGTCACCAAATACACGTGACATATCTGCAGCTACACCTTTATCGCCACTGGCAAATACATTGAGGTCGGCACCGGCGCTAAAAAACTTCTCGCCTTCACCAGTCAGTACTAACGCATAAATATTTTTATTGGTATTTAATTGGTTAACCGTGTCTTTAAGCGCCACTAAGGTGTCTTTCGTCCAGGTATTCGCTGGCGGATTCGACATGGTTAAAATAGCTACATGGCCTTCAATAGTTAACTCAATGCTAGGATTTGACATACTAATCTCCTTATAAAACTTCGCTGGCTGATTCGGCTAAGATACGACGCGCAATAATCACACGCATAATTTCGTTAGTGCCCTCAAGAATTTGATGAACACGTACATCTCTAACATGGCGCTCAAGCGGGTATTCTTTTATGTATCCGTAGCCACCGTGAATTTGCAGCGCGTCATTACAAACAGTAAAACCTACATCGGTTGCAAAGCGTTTAGCCATAGCACAATAAGTGGTTTTTTCACTGTCGTTAGTATCAAGTTTAAACGCCGCGAGTCGCACCATTTGGCGTGCTGCTACAAGCTCGGTATTCATATCAGCAATTTTAAATTGTAGCGCTTGAAACGCAGCCAATGGCTTACCAAATTGGGTACGCTCTTTTAAATACTCACGTGCGGTATTAAGTGCCGCTTGTGCTGTACCAATAGAGCAAGTGGCAATATTAATACGGCCGCCGTCTAAACCTTGCATTGCAAATTTAAAGCCTTCACCTTCTTGGCCTAATAAGTTTGCGGCTGGAATACGCACATCTTCAAAGCTAATTAAACGTGTGGGCTGTGCATTCCACCCCATTTTTTCTTCTGCTTTACCGTATTCAACGCCTTGTGCATCTGCAGGTACAACAAAAGCCGAAATACCACCAGGACCGTCGGCTCCCGTACGCGCCATGACTACTAATATTTCGGTTTCACCAGCGCCTGAAATAAACATTTTTGAGCCGTTAATAACATACTCATCGCCATCGCGAACTGCTTTAGTTTTTAATGACGCAGCATCAGAGCCAGAGCCTGGCTCAGTTAAACAGTAAGAGGCTAACAACTCACCCATTACTAATTGTTCAACATATTGCTCTTTTACGGTATCGGTCGCAAAACTGGCTATCATCCAGGTTGCCATATTATGAATAGTTAACATGGCCGTTGTTGCGGTACAGCCCATCGCCAGCTGTTCAAAAATAATGCTTGAATCTAAGCGAGATAAACCTAAGCCACCGGCTTCTTCTGGGGTGTATAAACCACAAAAACCTAGCTCACCAGCGGCTTTAATTGTGTCTTTAGGAAAAATATGTTCGCGGTCCCACTTGGCAGCGTGTGGTGCTAGTTCAGACTCTGCGAATTGGCGAGCGGTTTGCGCAAAGGCTTGTTGATCTTCAGATAAGTTAAAGTCCATGGTAGACCTCTTGTTGTGTTTTGTTTGTTGTCGGTGCATCCCATAACGGGAGTAATTAGTGAGGAGCGACAACACGGTGTGTTGTGCCCCTCTTTTTTATTAATTATTCAGTGCAATATTATTTAAGATTAATACTCATGTTTGGACCTGAGGCAATGTCATCCTCAAACCAACGAGAAGTAATGGTTTTGGTTTCTGTGTAAAAACGAATACCTTGTTTACCGTATGTATGCGTATCGCCATAAAATGAGCCTTTCCAGCCAGTAAACGAGAAAAATGGCAACGGCACAGGAATAGGCACATTAATACCCACTTGACCCACTTCAATTTCGTGTTGGAACTTACGTGCAGCTGCACCACTTGATGTAAATAATGAGGTACCGTTACCGTAAGGGCTTTCGTTAATAAGGGCGATGGCTTCTTCAAGCGTATCTACAAACATACACGCCAGTACTGGGCCAAAAATCTCTTCTTTGTACAAGTTCATCTCTTTGGTTACATCAGTAAATAACGTTGGGCCTATCCAGTTACCTTGCTCAAACCCTTCAACAGTAAAGTCAGAGCCATCAATTAAACAGGTTGCGCCTTGCGCTTTACCATCGGCAATCAATGATAAAATACGCGCTTTTGCAGCTGGTGATGTTTGCGGACCATATGCAGCGTCTGCATCATCCCATACACCTGGGCGTACACCTTCAAAGCCAGCTTTAATTTCATCAACCCAGTCTTTTGCTTGGCCAACAAATACCGCCACTGAAATACCCATACAACGCTGGCCTGCCGCACCAACCGATGCGCCTACTAAGTTATTAACTACGTGAGACTTGCTTGCATCAGGCATAATTACCATGTGGTTTTTAGCGCCCACACAGGCTTGCACACGTTTTAGATGTTGTGTGCCTTTAGAATAAATGTATGCACCTACGCCACATGAACCTACAAATGAAATAGCGCGAACCGCTTTGTCTTCTAATAAACGGTCTACTTGTGGTTTGGTACCGTGCACAACTTGTAAAACACCCTTTGGTGCACCCGCTTCAATAAATAGCTCAGCTAAACGCATTGGCGTAAGTGGGTCTTGCTCAGAGGGTTTTAAAATAAAGGTGTTACCGCACACAATTGCCAGTGGGAACATCCAAAGTGGGATCATGGCCGGAAAATTAAATGGGGTAATACCTGCACATACACCCAGTGGCTGCATATATGAATAGGTATCGATTTTACGCGCTACGTTTTCCATCGTCTCGCCCATCATTAATGATGGTGCATTAGCAGCTTGCTCGACTACTTCAATACCACGCCACACATCGCCTTTTGCATCTTCAAATGTTTTACCTAGCTCATGACAAATAATAGTGGCTAATTCATCATGGTTTTCTTTTAATAGCGCTGCGTATTTCATCATAATGCGCGCACGTTCTGTAATTGGTACGTCTTTCCACGTTTTAAACGTTTCGCTGGCAGAGGCAATAGCCGCGTCCATTTCAGCGTCTGTAGCACAAGGTACTTGCGCTAACACTTCTTGATTAGCAGGATTTACAACATCAATTAGTTCATTTGAAGTTGATTGAATAAATTCGCCGTTAATGAGTAAGGGTACTTGGTGCATAATTAAAATCCTATTGATTAAATTGGGTACCGCAGCGTTTTTGTTATAGTTGCTGCGGCTTTATTATTAGTTAAAGTGCTTCTACGGCCATAGCAACGGCTTCACCGCCACCAATACATAAAGAGGCTACGCCCTTTTTAAGACCCCGGTTTTTAAGTGCATGGATAAGTGTTACTAAAATACGCGCACCGCTGGCACCAATAGGATGACCCAATGCACAAGCGCCACCGTTAACATTAACTTTGTTCTCATCAAGCTTTAACTCGTTAATAGCTAGCATGGTAACCATGGCAAACGCTTCGTTAATTTCCCATAGGTCAACATCTGCGGTTGTCCACCCTGCTTTTTCAAGCACACTGTTCATTGCACCAACAGGCGCTACGGTAAATTCACTGGGTTTTTGAGAATGCGTGCTGTGAGCAACAATTTTGCACAGTGGTGTTAAACCTTCTGCTTTTGCTTTTGATTCGCTCATTAAAATCAGTGCTGCGCCACCATCTGAAATAGACGATGAGTTTGCCGCAGTAATGGTGCCGTCTTTTTTAAATGCAGCTCTTAAGCTTGGAATTTTTTCAGGTCGTGCGTTGCCAGGTTGCTCATCGATTGAAACGGTGATGTCACCCTTACGCGTTTTTATAGTGTGCGGAGTAATCTCGTTCTCAAAGCTACCATTTTCAATTGCAGCTTTTGCTTTAGTCAGTGAGCTTAATGCAAAATTATCCATTTGCTCACGACCAATACCGTATTCATCGGCTGTGTCTTGAGCAAAACAACCCATTGCTTTATTGTCGTAAGCATCTTCAAGGCCATCGCTCATCATATGATCTTTTATTTCACCATGTCCCATACGCATACCGCCACGGGCTTTAGGAATAAAGTAAGGCGCATTGGTCATGCTTTCCATACCACCAGCGATTGCTGATTCAATAGAACCCGCCTTAATTAAATCATTCGCTAACATCGCTGCTTTTAAACCCGAGCCACATACTTTATTAATAGTGGTAGCACCGGTGCTAAGTGCAAGCCCCGCTTTAAGCATTGCTTGACGTGCAGGCGCTTGGCCTAAGCCAGCTGGTAATACACAGCCCATAATCACTTCATCAATTGCATCATTGCTTAAACCCGTTTGAGCAAGTGCACCTGCAATAGCTGTAGCACCTAGTTCAGTAGACTGCGCATCACTTAGTGCGCCCATAAATCCACCCATTGGGGTGCGTTTTGCTGCTACAATTACAACGCTTTCGAAAGACATAAAAGGCTCCATTTTCAATTAACGCAAACATGTTTTATTATGTTTAGCTTAATGTTTAAACTAATCTGATAAATACGAGCATACATAAAATTTACGTTTACGCCAACGTAAATCTAAAATCAACTTTCTAATTAGTGTGAAAACTGTAAAGCAAGCTTGCTAAAAATGTATGACAACCTCCACAAATGGCTTATAACGTTTATAAACACTCAACTTCTACTGTAAATCCGCATTTATTTTGTACGTCTAAAGTATAACAACCAGATCGCACTTTACCTTTACGTAAACTTCACTTATATTGGTGATATTCGAATGAGGTAAACATTACAATGAAATCAGATAATCAAACAAACTTTGCAAATTCAGCCAATGAGCCGGCTAAAAACGAACAAACTTTTAGTATCAGCGAATTAGCGAAAGAATTTGATATTACCACTCGCTCTATTCGCTTTTACGAAGACCAAGGGCTTATATCACCAGAGCGCAACGGCCAAACTCGTATTTACTCAAAGCGCGATAAAGTGCGCCTAAAGTTAATACTACGTGGTAAACGTTTAGGGTTTACCTTGGCTGAAACCGGTCGTTTGTTTGAACTTTATGATGCAGACAAATCAAGCGCTAAACAGTTAGTTACTATGCTTGACCTCATCAGCGAAAAAAAGGCCGACCTATCTCAACAAATGGACGACATTAAAGTTGTACTAATGGAGTTGGTTACCGCAGAACGTCGTTGTCGCGACACGCTTAGTAAAATAGATGAATAAAATATAATAAACATCATCAAACACACAGGAATGAATCATGAGCACTATTTCACTATATAAAGAAATGAATTTTGGTCTTGGCGAAACAGCGGACATGATCCGCAGTCATGTTAATAGCTTCGCAAGTCAAGAAATTGCCCCACTAGCTGAAAAAACAGACCTTGATAATGCGTTTCCCAATCAACTTTGGCCGCAAATGGGTGAAATGGGCGTTTTAGGCATGACCGTCGATGAAGAATTTGGTGGTGCGGGTTTAGGTTATTTAGAGCACGTTATTGCCATGGAAGAAATTAGCCGTGCAAGTGCCTCTATTGGCTTAAGCTACGGTGCGCATTCAAACCTGTGTGTTAATCAAATAAACCGTAATGGCTCACAAGCACAAAAAGAAAAATACTTACCTAAATTAATTAGCGGTGAACACATTGGTGCCTTGGCCATGAGTGAGCCTAACGCGGGCTCTGATGTTGTATCAATGAAACTTAAAGCCGAGAAAAAAGGCGATAAGTACATTTTAAACGGCAATAAAATGTGGATCACCAATGGCCCTGATGCCGATACCTTGGTTATTTACGCAAAAACAGATTTAAATGCCGGTGCTAAAGGTATTACCGCCTTTATTGTTGAGAAAACATTCCCGGGGTTTTCTACCGCACAAAAACTCGACAAACTCGGTATGCGCGGATCAAACACCTGTGAACTGGTATTTGATAACTGCGAAGTACCCGAAGAAAACATTTTAGGTAACTTAAACGAAGGCGTTAAGGTACTTATGAGCGGCCTTGATTACGAGCGAGTTGTTTTAGCTGCAGGCCCGTTAGGAATTATGCAAGCATGTATGGACATTGTGGTGCCTTACATTCATGAGCGTAAGCAGTTTGACAGTCCTATTGGTCAATTTCAGTTAATTCAAGGCAAAATTGCCGATATGTATACACAAATGAATGCAGCCCGCTCTTATGTGTACACAGTAGCAAAAGCCTGTGATCGCGGCGAAACCACCCGTAAAGACGCAGCTGGCGCAATTTTATACGCTGCAGAGCTTGCAACTAAAATGGCCCTTGATGCAATCCAAATTTTAGGCGGCAATGGCTACATAAACGAATACGCAACAGGGCGTTTACTTCGTGACGCTAAACTCTACGAAATTGGCGCAGGCACCTCAGAAATACGCCGCATGTTGATTGGCCGTGAATTATTTACTGAAAGCCGTTAAGGATTAATTTATGACGATTTTAAAATCGAGCGTTAATCCCCACGATCCTAGTTTTGTGCAAAACCACAAAAAAATGTCGGCGCTGGTGGATGATTTACGCGATAAAGTTGCCAATATTAGCTTAGGTGGTGGCGCTGCACTTAAAGAGCGCCATGAAAGCAGAGGAAAGCTGTTTGTTCGCGACCGTATCAGTACTTTATTAGATGAAGGCTCACCCTTTTTAGAAATATCGCAATTTGCTGCATTTGGTGTGTATGAACAAGAGATACCTTGTGCCGGTGTGGTTGCAGGTATTGGTCGCGTAAAAGGCGTTGAATGTATGGTGATTGCAAACGACGCGACAGTTAAAGGTGGCACCTATTTCCCGCTTACTGTTAAAAAGCATTTACGCGCACAAGATATTGCTGAGCGTTGCCACTTACCGTGTATTTACTTAGTTGATTCTGGTGGTGCTAATTTGCCAGAGCAAGACGATGTATTTCCAGACAAACTGCATTTTGGGCGTATTTTTTACAATCAAGCACGTATGTCGGGTAAAGGCATTCCACAAATTGCAGTGGTTATGGGCTTATGTACCGCAGGTGGTGCGTATGTGCCTGCTATGGCCGATGAAAGTATTATTGTAAAAGAGCAAGGCACTATATTTTTAGCAGGTCCACCACTGGTAAAAGCGGCAACCGGTGAAGAAGTCACCGCAGAAGAGCTTGGCGGCGCCGATGTTCATTGTAAAACATCGGGTGTGGCCGATCATTACGCTGAAAATGATGCGCATGCATTATCAATTGCACGCCAATGTATAGAGCGAATTAATTACACACGTCCTACCGCCCCATTATTAGATGACGTAAAAGCTCCACGATACGATATTAACGAGCTTTACGGCATTGTTGGTACTGATCTTAAAAAGCCATTTGATGTGCGTGAAGTAATAGCCCGCACTGTCGATGACTCGTCTTTTGATGAATTTAAACGTTACTTTGGCGAAACACTAGTGACAGGCTTTGCCAGCATTTATGGTAACCCTGTGGGCATAGTGGCTAACAACGGTATTTTATTTAGTGAGTCAGCGCAAAAAGGCGCGCACTTTATTCAGCTGTGTGCTCAGCGCAACATTCCATTGGTATTTTTACAAAACATTACAGGCTTTATGGTCGGTAAAAAATACGAAGCCGAAGGCATTGCTAAACATGGCGCTAAAATGGTGATGGCGGTATCGTGTGCTGATGTACCAAAATTCACCGTGCTTATTGGTGGCTCTTATGGCGCCGGCAATTATGGAATGTGTGGCCGTGCATTTGAACCGACCATGATGTGGATGTGGCCAAATGCCCGTATTTCAGTCATGGGTGGTGAGCAAGCTGCAGGTGTTATGGCACAAGTTAAACAAGATGGATTAGCCCGTAAAGGCGAAAGCATGAGCGAGCAAGAAGTTAGCGATTTTAAAAAGCCAATTATTAGCCAATACGAACAACAAGGTCATCCTTATTATGCCAGTGCCCGCTTATGGGACGATGGCATTATAGACCCTATCGATACACGTAATGTGTTGGGGCTTGCATTAACTGCAGCTAAAAATGCACCACAGCGTGAGTCTAAGTTTGGCGTATTTAGAATGTAACCGGAGCGCACAATGTCAGTAACACTACAAATAACAAAATCTAATGTGGCTGTACTCGTTTTAAGCCGCCCAGAAAAACGTAATGCGTTTAATAGCGACGTTATCCATGAGCTTATTCAATGTATTGAACATGCTAATACGCTCGATATTCGTGCCTTAGTCCTCAAAACCGAAGGTAAACATTTTTCAGCCGGTGCCGACTTAGCCTGGATGAAATCGATGGCAGATAATAACTATAACGATAACCTAGCTGATTCAATGCAACTGGCTAAACTTATGCAAGTATTAGCACAGAGCCCACATCCTACAATTTGTGCGGTACAAGGTGCCGCCTTTGGTGGAGCATTAGGGTTAATTGCCTGCTGTGATATTGCGCTTAGTAAAGACGATGCACAATTTTGTTTAAGTGAAGTTAAACTTGGGCTAATACCTGCCGTGATCAGCCCTTATGTGATTAAGGCCATTGGTGAACGTGCTGCACGAAGATATTTTTTAACTGCAGAGGTTTTTGATGCCCATACCGCAAAGCAACTGGGTTTAGTGCATCAAATTACTGGGAACTTAGAAACAGCCCTCGATAATTTGCTGCAAACCTTGATTGATAACGGCCCTATTGCCGTTAAAGCCGCAAAAGCACTTATTAACGATGTTGCCAATAAAGAGATAAACGAGGAGCTAATTGCACTGACTGCAGAGCGTATAGCTAAAATTCGTGTATCAACTGAAGGCCAAGAAGGACTGAGCGCCTTTTTTGATAAACGCCCTCCCCAATGGCAACTCTAGGACGCATTATGAACACAGTACAATTACAAAAAATTCTGATTGCTAACCGTGGCGAAATTGCCTGTCGTATTATGCGCACCGCAAAGCAAATGGGCTTAACCACGGTTGCGGTGTATTCAGATGCAGATAAAAACGCGCAACATGTAAAAATGGCCGACGAAGCCTACCATATTGGTGCTGCGCCAAGTAAAGATTCATACCTAGTCGCAGATAAAATTTTGCAGGTTGCTAAAGCCAGTGGCGCTGATTGCATTCATCCAGGCTACGGCTTTTTATCAGAAAACAGTGAATTTGCTAAAGCCTGTGAAGCCCATAACATTGCTTTTATTGGCCCACCAGCAACGAGTATTGAAGCAATGGGCTCAAAAACCCGTGCTAAAGAAATAATGGCCGCGGCAAACGTTCCTTTAGTACCTGGTTACTATGGTGATAAACAAGACCCTGCTTTTTTGCAATCTGAGGCTGAAAAAATTGGTTACCCTGTTCTTATCAAAGCGGCCTTTGGCGGTGGCGGTAAAGGGATGCGAGTGGTAGAAAAGCCGAAAGACTTTATAACTGCACTTGAAGGCGCCCAACGTGAAGCCATTGCCGGTTTTGGTAACGATTTAGTGCTATTAGAGCGCTACGTTAATCAACCTCGCCATATTGAAGTACAAGTATTTGCAGATAATCACGGCAACTGTGTTTATTTGGGTGATCGTGACTGTTCGTTGCAACGCCGACACCAAAAAGTGATTGAAGAAGCCCCTGCTCCAGGTTTATCTGACGCGCTGCGTAAAGAAATGGGCGAAGCGGCTGTACGCTGTGCATTAGCCATTAATTACCGTGGTGCGGGTACTGTTGAGTTTTTACTTTGCGGTAATGAATTTTTCTTTATGGAAATGAACACTCGCCTGCAAGTAGAGCACCCAGTGACCGAAATGGTAACCGGTGTTGATTTAGTGAACTGGCAAATTAATATTGCGGGCGGGCAAACACTGCCGTTAAAGCAATCTGATATTCAACTGCAAGGCCATAGCTTTGAAGCGCGTATTTACGCCGAAGACCCTGCAAATGACTTTATTCCGTGCTCAGGCACCATTGAAGCGCTACATGTCCCCGTTAATAGTGAATTTGTACGCATAGATACCGGGATTGCCCAAGGTGATGAAATAAGCCCCTACTACGACCCAATGATTGCAAAGTTAATTGTTCATGATGATAATCGCGAACAAGCGCTTTCTCGTTTGCAACAGGCGCTTGAGCAATTTCATTTAGCAGGCTTTAGTACCAATATTGGCTTTTTACATAACTTAGCTTGCCACGCAAGTTTTAAACAAGGCGCGCCAAGTACACACTTTATTGCTGAGCAAGGTGATTCACTCGCTGCAGTTGATGAGTCATTATTGCTATCAAGCCAGCTTATTGCCGCTTTTGCCTATTTAGAGTCGTTAAACACGCACCAAGCACAAAACAATAGTGCCAGCCCTTGGCAACAACTGAGTGGGTTTACTTTAAATGCACCGCAGGCAATTAAAATCCCATTTGTAGCTTTACCGCTAAGCGCCGTCAAAACAGCGCAGGGTTACAATGTGACACACAGCGCGGGCGTATACAGTGTACAAGGGACGCTAAATAATGGTGAGTGCTGCGTATTTATTAACGGTGAAAAGCACAGTGCGCATGTCAACATAACTGACAATGAAATTACTGTAATGAATAAAGCACTGCAAACTAAGATTGAATGTGTTGATAAACATTATATTAGTTCACACGAAAATGACGCGCTGCCGCTCGCTGCGCCACTCAATGGCACGGTAGTAAAACATTTAATTGAAGTAGGTAGCACTATCACCAAAGGTGATGCCGTTGTTATTATTGAAGCCATGAAAATGGAATATACACTTAATGCACCGCATGACGGCATATTACAGAGTTACTGCTTTGGTGAAGGTGAACTAGTTTCACACGGCGCACTGTTAGCCATTGTTGAAGATACGACTGTGCAGGAAGGTGCTTAATGAGTGCCTTTGCAAACAAAGTTCGTATTGTTGAAGTGGGTGCACGTGATGGTTTACAAAATGAAAAAACCGTCAGCACTGAAGATAAAGTAACACTTATTAATGCCCTCGCCGCCGCGGGATTAAAAGACATAGAAGCTGGTGCATTTGTATCTCCCAAATGGGTGCCACAAATGGCAGACTCAAGTGAGGTGATCAGTGCGCTTGACCTTCCAGAGATTAATTTAAGTGCCTTAACGCCAAATTTAAAAGGCGCACAAGCTGCGCATGCTGTTGGTATTAAAGAATTTGCTATATTTACGGCGGCCAGCGAAGCGTTTTGTCAAAAAAATATAAATTGTTCAATAGCGCAAAGTATTGATCGTTTTAGCGAGGTAATGACTTTTGCTAAAGCGAATAATATACGCGTTCGAGGCTATGTAAGCTGTGTTTTAGGCTGCCCTTATGAGGGAGACGTTGACCCTCAGGTTGTTTTAAACGTGGCACAAAAGTTATTAGCACTTGGCTGCTATGAAGTGAGCCTTGGCGATACTATTGGTGTCGGCACCGCAGGTAAAGTGACTGAGCTGCTTACATTGCTGCTCAAGCATATTGATAAAAGTAAGCTTGCAGTACACTTTCATGATACATATGGACAGGCGCTCACAAATATTTACGCTGCCTTAAGCCTTGGTATTTCAACGGTTGACGCTGCCGTTGCTGGCCTTGGTGGCTGCCCTTACGCTAAGGGTGCGTCAGGAAATGTTGCCACCGAAGATGTTGTTTACTTACTGCAAGGGCTTGGCATTGAACATGGAATTGATTTAAAAAGGCTTGCACAAGCAGGTTGGCAAATTACTAATGCGCTTAATAAACAGCCTGTTAGTAAAGTTTCAGTGGCATTACACACACAATAATTGCAATAGCATAGAATGAGGAGTCACTCATGGCCGGTTTTGATAAAGTAGTTTCGAGTTACGAAGCTGCAATGGAAGGTTTAAAAGACGGCGATACTATCATCGCTGGTGGTTTTGGTTTATGCGGTATTCCCGAGGGATTAATAGCCCAAATTAAAAAAATGCAAACCAAAGAGTTAACGGTCGTATCGAACAATTGCGGCGTTGATGACTTTGGTTTAGGACTTTTATTACAAGACAAACAAATTAAAAAAGTGGTTGCCTCTTATGTGGGCGAAAATGCTCTTTTTGAGCAACAACTACTGAATGGCGAAATTGATGTAGAGCTAACACCGCAAGGGACTCTAGCAGAAAAAATGCGTGCTGGTGGTGCCGGTATTCCTGCTTTTTATACCGCCACGGGTTACGGTACGCCAGTAGCTGAGGGTAAAGAAGTAAAAGAATTTAATGGTCGCCCTTATATTTTAGAAGAGTCAATCACGGGTGAATTTGCCATTGTAAAAGCATGGAAAGCAGACCGTTACGGTAATTTAGTATTTCGCCATACCGCAATGAACTTTAACCCAATGGCCGCAACCGCAGGTAAAATTACCGTTGCTGAAGTGGAAGAGATAGTTGAACCCGGTGAGCTAGAGCCAAGTCAAATTCATACCCCTGGCATTTTTGTAAATCGCGTGATCAAGGGCAACTTTGAAAAACGCATTGAACGTGTTACCACACGAGATTAAGCAGGAGTACTTAAAATGGCATTATCACGTGAACAAGTCGCAATGCGCGTCGCTCAAGAGCTACAAGATGGGTACTATGTTAATTTAGGCATAGGTATTCCGACACTCGTCGCAAACTATGTACCCGATGGCATAGAAGTTATGCTACAGTCCGAAAATGGCCTATTAGGTATGGGTGAATACCCAACCAAAGACACAGTAGATGCAGATATGATCAACGCGGGTAAAGAAACCGTGACGGCAGCTACCGGTGCAGCTATATTTAATAGTGCAGATAGTTTTGCCATGATACGGGGTGGTCATGTAGACTTAACGGTTCTGGGTGCATTTGAGGTAGACCAAAACGGGTCTATAGCCTCATGGATGATCCCTAAAAAATTAATAAAAGGCATGGGCGGAGCAATGGATTTAGTTGCTGGTGCAAAAAACATTATTGTTACTATGACCCATGCCAGTAAACACGGCGATTCTAAATTATTAGAAAGCTGTACATTACCGCTGACGGGCGTTAACTGTGTTAAAAAAATAGTAACCGATTTAGCCGTATTAGAAGTTAAAGACGGCGCATTTCATTTGCTAGAACGCGCACCAGGCGTATCAGTTGATGAAATTATTAGTAAAACGGCAGGTAAATTGCTTGTTGACGGTGATATTCCTGAGATGGTGTTTTAAACCACTCACAATTTCACCCTGTACCGACCTCATTCCCAGTGCCAATGGCGCTGAGTTACCCAAAATCCCTCGCAAGAGGGATTTTTTTTGCCTTTATTTTAGTTTTTGCACTATAGTGAGAATTTAACGCACCACTTAGGTGAATTCGCCCTAATAAAAAAATTAAATAACTGATATAGTTAACTTTTATTTTTGGTTTAATAATTGCCTGTAATAAGGTGATTGAAATAACTTTATATTGGATACCATGCAAACACCTATTCGCGGCCTTCGCTCTTTTTGTTTTGCCGCAAAAAGCTTAAGTTTTAAACATGCCGCCAAAGAGCTGTATTTAACGCCATCGGCGGTCAGCCATCAAATAAAGCAGCTAGAAGAGCAGCTGGGCATTGATTTATTTCAAAGGCAAACCCGTTCCATAAGCTTAACGCCAGCTGGAAAAAACTTTTTTGAAGCGATTTACCCCATTATAAATATGCTGGAAAGCACCATTACCGAATTTAGTCAGTTACAACAAAATGTAAATTTAACCATTACCCTGCCCGAGTTTTTTGCCAGTGAATTGCTAATGCCAAAACTGAGTGAGTGGACGAGTGAGCATCCTAATATTAATTTACACATGGACACCCTTAAAACGCGCAAAGAGCTGACTCGCCAAAGTGATTTATCAATCATTTTATCTTCAAGTAAACCGCTTGATGGGCTGGCTACTGAGTTATTTAATTTAGAATATATTCCAGCGTGTAATAAAAAGCTGCTCGATCAGTGGCAAAACGATCACTGCCAGGCGCTCAATCAAGTGCCGCTTATTGTTCATAAAGCACGGCCTTGGGCATGGCATCAATGGGCTGAAAAAGTCGGTATTGATGACTTTTCCCCTGCACAAATTATTCAAATAGATAGTATGTTTGGCGTTGCACGCGCTGCACAGCAAGGTATGGGCATTGCACTTATTCCTTTGCCAATAAGTCAAAGCTGGCTGGATGAGCAATGGCTTTACAAACTGTTTGAGCAACCACTAACAACAAAAGACAAATACTATTTAGTTCAGCATGGCTCAAGTACCGCTAATCACCCTCTCGATTTGTTTGCAAAATGGGTGATTAACACCTTTAGGCAAACTAAATAGCACATTCAATTAAGCGCTCCTTGTTGAGCGCTTATTAGTTAATTTTAAAGTGTGCAACTTTTATTTTTAAAATTCCCCTACCGGAAAAACAACAAAAGCGACTATTTATCAGTGCTTTACTTATTGGAAAAATCTAAAACCCCATAAGTTAGTTTTTTTCACTTATTAGTTTTGTTTTTATCGCTTGTCGAAATTGAGTAAAAGCTCTAAAGTTAACTCAACCAAACGGCAACACGCTAAAAAATATAAAACGTGTTACCAAAATCAGATTTCATTAGTTTGTAACAACGAGCTAGTAAAAAAGAATCTTTATTGTGTGTGAAGATGTTGTCAGTGTAAAAAACAGCTCAAGTTCGGTGGTGACTTAGCTTGAGTTGTTTTTATTTTTACCCTTACACCCGCCAATAAACTTAAGAATCTTTATTGTGTGTGAAGATGTTGTCAGTGTAAAAAACAACTCAAGTCCGGTGGTGACTGAGCTTGGGTTGTTTTTATTTTCATTCTCATCAACAACAATAAGCCAGAGTTAGTTTTGTACTAATACAACCCCCCGAATCTTTATTGTGTGTGAAGATGTTGTCAATTGAAATGCAGCGACCGTTAAGTATCTACTTAATCATCGCTGCTTTTTTTGCTTAAAATTTACTGTTTTCTGGCTACAAATTCTAAAACAGTCGCATTAATACAATATCTATCTTGCCCTCTAGGCCCCTCACCCGGAAATAAATGCCCTAAGTGAATACCGGTACTTTTAGACTTAAGCTCAATGCGCTGCATTCCCCAGCTATTATCTTCATGTTGCGTTACACTGTCTTTTATTGGGTGGGTAAATGAAAGCCAACCGGTGCCTGAGTTAAATCTATCGCGGGTATCAAATAATGGCTCACCGCTTAGTTTATCAATAAAGATGCCATCGGGCGTGTTTTTAAAAATAGCATATTCTTTGCAGTAAGGGCTGTCGGTTTTAGCATTAAAAGCCACCTTATAAGCTTCACTGTTGCCAAGCTTAAACGCACCTAATGCTTTATAAAATTGCTCTGGGTTCATGTAGCCTTGGCGAGAATAGACTTCAACCCCATTTTCTAAAAATAATATGGTAGGTGTAGCCCATGTTGCCGATTTAATCGTTAACCCATCAAGCTGATCAGCATGGCGGAAAGTCATTGGAATTGTGCCTTTATAATCATTGGCAACGGCCGCTTTAAACTTTTCGCAGTAAGGGCAATAACTTTGCGAGTCTAAAATAACAATCTGTTTGCCATTTAATAATGCAGTATTATCTACCTTAGGTTTATCACTTTGAGTAAATACAACGCCGGTTGAATGATCAGGGCAATAGCCGTTTGGATTTTTTTCAAGGTAATTTTGATGATACTCTTCAGCCGAATAAAAGCGCTCAAGTGGCTTTATTTGCGTCACTATTTTTCCATAATCGGCTTTACTTAATAATTGCTGATACTCACTCGTGACCGCTTTTGCGATGCTCGCTTGCTGATCGGTAGTGGTTAAAATAATAGAGCGATATTGCGTGCCTACATCATTACCTTGACGATTCTTTTGCGTTGGATCGTGGCTCTCATAGTAATTTTGCAACAGCTCTCTTGCTGAAATAATATTACTATTAAAGGTAACCTGCACCACTTCGGCGTAATTATCTTCATCAAAGCGACGGGATAACTTAGTGATATTTCTATAAGTTGGCTTAAACCCCCGGCCATCGGCGTAACCCGATTCAGCGTCTAACACACCATTAAGTGCTTCGTAGCGTTTTTCTGCACCCCAAAAACAGCCCGAACCCAGCACTATTTTTTCAACATGCATAGTTGCATCTAAATCAGTTGGTTTGATTATTTCATCTGACGATATAGCACTCATTGCACTTAGTAAGCCCACAATGGCAAACGCCGATAGTATTACCCGCTTAAACATACGATGACCTCTTAGTTTTAGTTACTCTAGGGTCTGTTGACCTTTCAAGGTTAAATTTGCAGCAGTTTGTTTGGTGTTTAGGCAAGGCAGAGCCTATGTGGTGTGGTTATTCCCCATAAATAGGCGATAACGGAGCATCAATGCCAAACAGGCGCTGCCCTTCGGGTTCTGCCTAGGAGCGATTTTAATCCGCAAAGGTCAACAGACCCTAAAGCAGACCTGTAAACTCAAGAATAAATTTCACACGCAATAAAACTTTACGAAGACGGGAATTTAATCGATCCGAGTTTGTCTATTAATATCGTAATAGCACAACGACTGTGATAGCTTAAATACAAACAATATTAATAAGTTATCTGTATGAGCACTTTGCCAAGTATAAAAATATTAACAAATTCTAGTCTGCTTTTTGATGTTTCTCACTACAGCGAACAACACATACTTGCGACGCAAAAAAAACTCTGGGCGCTGTCACAGTATTGTAAAAACACCAATGAGTTTATAGATTTAGTCCCCGGGATGAACTCATTAACCTTGTATTTAAAATCAGCCAGTAATTTACATCAATGGCAAAACACCTTAACAAAACTATGGGATGAGGTTGATGATTACGCCTTTGAAAGTCAGCATCATAAAATAGACACCTATTACCAAGGTGAGGATTTAAACTATGTGGCTAATTATCACAAGCTAACAATAGATGAGGTAATTAATTTACACAGTAAAGAAATTTACCATGTGTTGTTTTTAGGTTTTGTGCCCGGTTTTCCTTATTTACATGGGCTCAATTCTCAACTGTTTACCCCAAGGCGTGATAACCCACGAGTCAGTGTTCCTAAAGGCGCGATTGCGATTGGGGCAGACCAAACAGGCATTTATCCTGAAAACTCACCTGGTGGCTGGCATATTATTGCTCATACTGATGCCTGTTTATTTGATGCAACCGCCTCAAACCCTTGTTTATTTAAACCCGGTGACACCCTTGAATTTGTGCCTGTTAAAAGGAGTAAACAATGATTAAAGTAATCAAACCCGGTATACAGCTTACAATCCAAGATTTAGGCCGTGTGGGTTTTCGTCATTTAGGGGTTAGCCGCTCGGGTAGCTTAGACGCCTATGCGCACATTATTGCCAATCGCTTAGTAAATAATCACGATAACGATGCCGTACTTGAACTCACCGTTGGGTTATGTGAATTGCAATTTGAGTGCGATACCGTCATTGCTCTGCATGGAGCCGACTTAAACGCTAAACTTGACGCTCAAGCCGTTTACCCCGGGTGGAGTTATCCGGTAAAAGCAAAACAAACACTTAAATTTGATACAGGACGCGGTGGCTCCAGAGCTTACATTGCCGTAAAAGGTGGAATTGAATGCCCTGAAGTTATGGGTTCTAAATCAACCGACTTAGGGGCAGCCATTGGTGGTTTTAATGGCCGAGCATTACAAAGCGACGATATTATAAAAATAACCCCATATACTCAGCCTTGGCTATGCAATAAAGGTGCATTAACACCGCCTAAACGAAAAGTTATTCGGCTACATCAAGACCCACATCATGAACTACTTACACCTGAGTGTATAAACGCTTTCTGTACCACCTCATTTACTATTAACCCGAATAGTAATCGAATGGGAGTACGCTTAGATCATAATAACAGCCAAATAATGCAACACTCGCTCTCACTGCACTCACTCGCGGTAGCACCGGGAAGCGTGCAACTCCCACCTGATGGCAACCCAATTGTGCTGTTAAATGATGCACAAACAACGGGGGGCTACCCATTGATAGGCCATGTAATAGAGGCGGATTTACATCAGTTTGCTCAGTTTAGAACCGCCGATTCTATTACTTTTGAGTTTGTAACGCTTGAACAAGCAACCGCGGCAAAAAGTAAACTCGATGCGCATCTATCTCAGCTTAAACTGAGTTTAAATCACTATTGGGCTAATTAACATAATACGATAACGCTGTTTTCTTAATGATTATATTTGCACCCACTTGGTGCAAATATAAATTTTCATGAGCATTAAATGCTTATCCCTGCCTGTTTTAAATTAAAAATTGTACAATCAGTTGCTATCACACTATCAACCTCACCATGTTGGTGCACCAGTAACTTGTTTGGTGCATAAATTATTCTTATTAATTTAAAAAAGCCGTGTGACTTAGTTATTTATTTCTGATAAAACAAGGTTAGTCTTTAGCAAACTCGCTATCGTAGGCACTTAATAGGAATGAGGAAAAATTATGTGTTCAATTTTTGGTGTACTCGATATTAAATCGGATCCCAGCCAGTTACGCACTCAGGCAATCGAAATGTCTAAACTGTTACGTCATCGTGGGCCTGATTGGTCTGGTGTGTATTCATCTGATAAAGCAATTTTAGTGCATGAGCGCTTAGCCATTGTTGGCGTATCAAGCGGTGCTCAACCCCTTTACAACCCAGAAAAAACCCATATTTTAGCGGTTAATGGCGAAATTTATAACCACAAAGAGCTGGCCGCTAATTTAGAGGTCGACTTTGATTTTCAAACCCAGTCAGATTGTGAAGTGATTTTAGCCCTGTATAAACAAAAAGGGCCGGCATTTTTAGATGACTTAAATGGTATTTTTGCTTTTTGTTTATATGACGAAGAGCAAGACGCGTACTTAATTGGTCGCGATCACATTGGTATTATTCCACTGTACACAGGTCACGATGAGCACGGTAACTTTTATGTAGCGTCAGAGCTCAAAGCGCTGTCACCTATTTGTAAGCACATTGAAGAGTTTCCGCCGGGGCATTACCTGTACAGCAAAGACGGTAAATTAACCCCTTACTATAAACGTGATTGGCAACGCTTCGACGCTGTTAAAAACAACGATGCCAAAGCAGAAGATGTAAAAGATGCATTGGAAGCGGCGGTTAAGCGCCAGCTTATGTGTGACGTACCCTATGGCGTATTGCTATCGGGTGGCTTAGATTCATCGGTTATTTCCGCTATTACCCAGCGCTTTGCTGCAAAACGAATTGAAGATAACGATGAAAGCGATGCTTGGTGGCCTAAACTGCATTCCTTTTCGGTGGGTTTAGAAGGCTCCCCCGATTTAGCCGCAGCGCAAAAAGTAGCTGATATGATAGGGACTATTCACCACCCTATTATCTTTACTATTCAACAAGGTATTGATGCACTTAAAGAAGTGATTTACCACATTGAAACTTACGATGTAACCACCATTCGTGCATCAACCCCAATGTACTTAATGGCCCGTCAAATTAAAGCCATGGGTATAAAAATGGTGCTCTCAGGTGAAGGTGCAGATGAATTATTTGGCGGTTATTTATATTTTCATAAAGCGCCTAATGCACAAGAATTTCATGAAGAGCTGAACCGTAAAGTTTCAAAGCTCCATATGTTTGACTGTTTACGTGCCAATAAATCAATGGCGGCTTGGGGTGTTGAAGCACGCGTACCATTTTTAGATAAAGAGTTTGTTGATGTGGCAATGCGCATTAACCCTGAAGCTAAAATGTGTAAAGACGGCAAAATTGAAAAACACATTTTACGTGCAGGCTTTGACGGCTACCTCCCAGATGAAGTGTTATGGCGTCAAAAAGAGCAATTCTCTGATGGCGTTGGCTACAGCTGGATAGATACCTTAAAAGAATTTGTTAATGAGCAAGTAACGGATCAAGAATTGGCGAATGCCAAATTTAAATACCCAATTAACACGCCAGACTCTAAAGAAGCGTATTTTTACCGCAGTATTTTTGAGTCGCACTTCCCAGGCGATGCCTCGGCTAAGTGTGTACCACATGGTAAATCAGTTGCGTGTTCAACCCCAGAAGCACTCGCATGGGATGCATCATTTCAAAATAATGCCGACCCATCAGGGCGCGCCGCGGGCGTTCATAACGAAGCGTACAAATGAAAATTTAACCATCCTAAGCTGCAGTGTTAAAGCTGCAGCTTTTTTTGGTGTCTTTGTGCGTAATTTTCTTAAAATGCTTATTGCACTGAGAGAAGTGAATGAGAAGAAAATGAGAAAGTAAAAGCCATTCTGCCTCATCATTTTTGTTTAATTATGTGGCTTTGTTACTTCTCTAAAAGCGCAGCGTCTCTTTACCCTCTTCGTGAGTTAAGCTGTTAAGACTCAAAATAAATGAGAAAGCAAATTAGTTTAAACTGCAAAATAAGTATGCCACCTTTTTATAAAAACTACTTTAACATCGCTATTTTCATTGCTGATTCTATTAACCTCCCCTTGGCTAAAAATCCAAAGCTATAAAAATGTAATTAAAAAGTCATAAAAAAGCCCATTTAACAAATTACTCTTAGTTTTAAAAATCAGAGTACGCTTTTAGCGTATCAAATTAAGTGATTTATCTGTTTATACGCCCTATTAATATGAATATTCATTAACTTAGCTTTTGCATTCATTGCTATTTACGACTATAAAATAAAGTGCTAACGCGTTAGTTTTCATTTTCTTAGCGACCAGACATGTACAATAAAAAGACAAAGTCAGCTCAAAATTTTAGCAAAGTGTTAATTCTTTCGTATTTAATATTTAACTCCCCTAGCAGTAAAGGTATGATGGGCAATTAAATTAGTTAGTCTTCTAATTATTCGTGTTGTTAGCTTTGGCAAAGAATCTAATAAGACGAATACAGTGAACTATAAAAAACTGGCATTAAGCCAGCCTGTTTCATTAACCAATGAGGTATTGCATGAGCGAGAATCATGACAAGTACAGTATTGACAATACGGACTACACCGTAGGTCAAGACAACGTGCAAAAATGGGGGTTTGATATACATAACCCTGTATTCGGAATAAGTGCAGGGTTAATAGCGCTGTTTTTAATTGCCGTATTAGTATCTGATGCCGAAGTTGCTAAAACAACGCTAGATGGTATTAAAACCGATATTATTAATAATTTTGACGGCCTGTTTATGTGGGCTGCTAACTTCTTTGTTATTTTTTGTTTAGTTTTAATTTTTTCGCCTTACGGCAATATCCGTTTAGGCGGCGACGATGCTAAACCATCTCACTCTCGTATTTCTTGGCTGGCAATGTTATTTGCAGCAGGTATGGGTATTGGCTTAATGTTTTGGGGAGTTGCTGAACCGGTGGCTTATTACACCGGCTGGTATGAAACACCGCTTAATGTGGCTGCCAACACCCCAGAAGCAGCAAAGCTTGCAATGGGCGCAACTATGTTCCACTGGGGTCTTCATCCTTGGGCCATTTATGCGGTTGTCGCGCTTTCTTTAGCGTTTTTCACATACAATAAAGGCTTACCGCTTTCTATACGCTCAATTTTTTACCCTATTTTAGGTGATAAAGCATGGGGCTGGCCGGGGCATATAATCGATATTTTAGCTGTGCTTGCGACCTTATTTGGTTTGGCAACGTCTTTAGGATTAGGTGCTCAACAAGCTTCAGCGGGTATTAACCACGTATTTGGCCTTGAAGGTGGCGTAGGTTCACAAATTCTGGTTATTACAGGGGTGACGTTATTAGCCATTGTCTCAGTTATTCGAGGCATTGATGGTGGCGTTAAGCTACTAAGTAACGTCAATATGCTTATTGCTTTAGTGCTACTGGTATTTGTATGTTTAGTTGGTTTTGCTGTATCTATGGGTAATATACCAAACACGGTAATGGGCTATGTAGAAAACATTATTCCGTTAAGTAACCCACATGGTCGTGAAGATGAAACATGGATGCATGGATGGACAGTATTTTATTGGGCTTGGTGGATTTCGTGGTCACCGTTTGTAGGTATGTTTATTGCCCGTGTTTCACGTGGTCGTACAATTCGTGAGTTTTTAACCGCTGTACTACTTATTCCTACAGCAGTCACTATCTTATGGATGTCTATTTATGGCGGCATCGCAATTGACCAAGTAGTTAATGGAATTGGTGCCCTAGGAACTGACGGTTTAACAAGTGTGCCTATGGCGATGTTCCAAATGCTTGATGAAATGCCAATGGCGAACGTTTTATCTTTCATTGCTATTGTTTTAGTACTGGTATTCTTTATTACTTCTTCTGATTCAGGGTCACTTGTAATCGATTCAATCACAGCAGGTGGTAAGATTGATGCGCCGGTACCACAGCGTATTTTTTGGGCGTCTGTTGAGGGTGCTATCGCTGCTGCATTACTTTGGATTGGTGGCACTCAAGCGATTGAAGCACTGCAAGCGGGGGCTATATCAACCGGTCTGCCATTTACCATTGTATTGTTATTGATGTGTGTAAGCTTAATTTTAGGTTTACGAACTGAGCCTCGCCCAGTTAAATAACACAACACATTCCATAATAAAAAAGCCGCAAATTGCGGCTTTTTTTGTGCTCTATTTTTAACAGTAATGCTTCAATAGCTAAAGCCAAATTTCACTCACTGGCGTGTCTGATCTATAGTGGTAACTCAGCTGCGCTTGCAGCAGCTCGGCAGTGGCTAGTGCATCAGTAAGCGCATTATGGTTTTGATACAGTGGCAATGAATAACGCTCCCGTGTATCACTTAACCTAAGTGATCCTAGCTTTGAATTAAACAGCCTGCCTAATAACCCCTGCCGCGCTTTAAGCGCCCGCCTTTCTATTTCCATCGTATCAACTAGTGCAAACTCAATGCCCTCTTTTATACGCATAAGTAGCGCGTTATAAAAAAAATGACGTTCTATTGCAGCATAATGTACCACCACCACTTTGCCTTTAAGGGCATCAAGCAGTGGCGCTAAAATTCGATTAAGATCAGGGGCTTCATCCACTTCTGAATGAGTAATTCCATGAATAACTATTGACTCTTCACTTAAATCTCGTCGTGGTTGCACCACCCAGTGACGGCTCTCTTTACAATAAATACGATTCACATTAAAAGGCACCAGCCCCACACTAACAATATCATCGCTATTCGCATCAAGGCCGGTTGTTTCAAAGTCGAGCGCCACAAAAGGGACATCTTTAATTGGAGCAGCCTGATTGGTAAACGCTTGTTGATAAAAGTCTTTAAGTAACGGGTTTTGCGCAGTTTGCAATAACTGCTCGTAGCGCTGTGACCAATCTAACGGTGATTTAGCCATAACTTATTTCACACCCGGGTGCGCAGAATAGCTAAATTTTAAAAAGCTTTGCGCTTTTTCTAAAATAGCAAAGGCTTCTTTTAAATTACTTTGCTCAAAGGGTGAAAGTAAATGGGGGTCTAGATCGTTATCTGGGGCTTCACCCTGCTCTATTTGCCACGCCTGATGACGAATACGTACTGTGGCAATATACTCAAACGCATCACGTAAATCTTGTGCTTTACCTTTAGGCAGTAAATTTGCCTCTATAATATCTTCTAAGCGCTCAAAGGAGTTTTGTTTACGTGAGCCAACCGCTAAGGCGTGCACGCGCACCACATCAGATAGCGGCGCCGTACCACGGCGTTTTAAGTTCATTGACCGCTTATGCTGGCCATTATGCTCAAGCACAAAACCGTTAAAGAATCCTAATGGCGGCGTTCTATTGCGGGCATTGGCAGCAAGGTTCGCTAAAAAGCGTTTGTTTACTTTGCTTTCTTTGGCCACCAGCGTTTTAAGCTCATCGGCCCATTTTAGCTTGCCCCATACACCATCTAAGTCAAAAAATATCGAACTATTAAGCAGTGCTTGCGGTTTCGGCTCGGCCATCCAACTAGCAAATTTTTCTTTCCATTGTGTACGGGTCATACGCCATTTTTTAAACGACGCCATAATTTCACCGTCACAATAGGTATAGCCACATTTAGCTAAACCATCACACACAAAATCTGATAGGTTTTGAAAATACTCATCGTGCAGTGCTTCATCAAAACTATTATCCAAAATGAGAGCATTATCTTGATCAGTCACAATTAGCTGCTCGTCGCGGGCCATTGAGCCTAAGGCTATAAAACAATAAGGAATAGGCGGCTCGCCAAATTTTTCTTCGGCCAGTGCTAACAAACGCTGTTTAAAGGTACGGCCTATGACCGCCATAGCGGTTCCTATCATATGCGAATTTGCATCTTCATTAACCATACGTACAAATACATTAGGTAATTGGCGCGCGTAATGAACTAAGTCATCAACTGATTGCTGCGCTAAAATACCGCGTACTAACAGTAAGCTACTTTGTGATTCATAACGTAAAATGTCAGACAGCGATATTACCCCAATAGGCCGTTTTTTATGTACCACAGGTAAATGATGTAAGTTATCTCTTAGCATGGCTAATACGGCTTCAAACACATAGGCGTTGCTATCAAGTAGTACTAAGCTTGATGTCATTACTTCTTTGGCGGGTGTATCATATGTTAACCCTTGGGCAACCACCTTAGTGCGAATATCTCTGTCGGTTATGATCCCAACAACTTGACCGTCGTCTTCTTCTGGGTCGTCGCTTATTTGTTTTTCTATGTCGGTAACTAACACTGAAGAGACCGATTCTTGCGTCATTAAAAATGCGACGTCTTGAATAGCAGTTTGCATTGTTACTGTGACCACATCACGGTGTAATAATGACTTCACTTTCGCGGTGGTTAAATCATTGCTGTCGGCTTGCTCTACAATGGCTTGGTGCAAACGTACGTTACCATCCACTTCAAAAAAATCGGCAAAGGTTTCGTATTTATCACAATATTCGTTGAAGGTATTAACGTTAATACAATAGGTTAAGGTGTCTTCTAGGGCTCGAGCCGGAAAGCGCACTTTGCGGTTCATCAATAGGCCCATTTGGCCAAAAATGCCGCCTGTGGCTAAACGATTATAGAGCTCGCCATTACGACGTGAAATTTCAACCGAGCCACTACGAATAATATATAAGTCACTAATATCTTGGCCTAAATGTAAAATATCAGTTTGCGCACGAAAATAAGCAACTTCAATTTGCATTGCTAGTTCGTTTAGTGCCTCGCTCTCAAGCGTATCAAAGGGGGGGTGTTCAACTAAAAATTGGGCTATTTCAACTTGCTCGGCCTGCATGGGTGATCCTTGTGGCTTTAATCTAGTTGAATTGTGGGCTTAATTGGCTATTTTTTCAAAGAAAAATAGCCAATTAGCGTAATTAGTTAGTCAAGTTGCTCCAGCTCTTGGGCTAATTGCTTTGACTCATCGCCACGAGGACTGGTAAAGCGGGCTAATCCTAAATAAATCACCGGTGTTAAGTAAAGCGTAAACAATACTGCTAACGCAAGTCCACCAAATACCACCCAACCAATGGCATTACGTGCTTCTGCTCCGGCACCTGTTGACATAATGAGGGGTAACGCACCGAGTAAGGTCGATATTAAGGTCATGGTGATTGGTCTTAAACGTACCAATGCAGCTCGTTCAACCGCTTTTCGAACACTCAGCCCCTGATCTCTTAATTGATCAGCAAACTCGACCAATAAAATTGCATTTTTAGCGATTAACCCAATTAACATCACTAGGCCTATTTGCGAGTAAATATTCAGTGAGGTACCGGTTAAATACAGCGCTAGAATGGCCGATGTAATCCCAAATGGTACAGTGATCATTACCACGATTGCACTGTTAACATTTTCAAATTGCGCCGCAAGTACTAAAAACACAATTAAAAATGCCAATACGTAGGTCATTAATACTTCGTTGGAGGTTTCTTCAAATGTCAGTGCTTCCCCTTTAAATGCAAGAGTAATACCTGCTGGTAATGATTGCTCAGACACTTGCTTTATTTGTTCCACTAAGGTGGCAATTGTTAAGCCCTCAGGCAGCTCCATACTGAGCTCTATGGCACGGCGCTGAGCATGACGCTCAAGCTCGGCAGCAACCCCTTCCTCTGAAATGTTAGCGACACTACTGAGCGGCACCAATTGATTATTACGAGCTCTAATAAACAAGTTTGCTAAATCACTTGGGTCGTTAATAGTTTGATTTTGTGCCTGTAGCATAATAGGAATAGATTGATCGCCAATGTTTAAATCAGCGATATCGTCACCATTAATAGCGGCTCTTAATGTAATTGCGATATCACTTAAAGACACGCCAAGTTCTTCTGCGCGTCGTCTGTCAATATTAACACGCAATTGCGGCTGCGATGGCTGATACGATACTCTTACCGGCGCAACTTCTGGCACGGCTTTTTCAAGATCAGCTGAGAACTGCTGTGCAGCCTTAAATATTTCAAGATAATCTTGTCCAAGTAAAGCGATTTCTATGCCGCCACCTTGGCCACGTAAATTTAAGCTATTTGCCCCACCAGGGTAAGCTGGTGCGCCTGGGATGTTGCCTAAAGGCTGGCGAATTTTATTAATAATTTCTTGTTGGCTAAAGTTACGTTCATCCCAATGCTTTAATGGCACAGTAATAAACACAATATTGGGATCCCATTGCCCAACCACAGTGTAAATAGACTCAATTTCACCACTTTCAACGAAAGGCAATAAGGTATCTTCCATTTTAATGGCTTGTCTATCCATAAAGTTTAAGCCTACGCCATCAGGTCCGCGGGCAAATATTCTAATTTTACCGCGATCTTCAGTAGGGAGCAGTTCGTTATCTAAACTCATATACAAAGCACCCGAACCGCCTGCAACTAATAAACAAACAATAAAGGTAACCCACGCATGATCCAGTACTTTATGAATTGTTTTGGTATAAATATTGGCAAGCACGTTACCAAATTTCGCAAAGGGGTGAAAACCACCTTGCTTAAGCTTTAGTTTTGAGGTGAGCGCCGGTACTAACGATAAAGCAACAAAGCTAGATATAATTACCGCACCAGCTAGTACGCCACCAAACTCCCTAAATAAACGCCCTGCTGTAGAGGGTAAAAATGCGATGGGTACAAACACAGCCGCTAATACTGCAGTGGTGGCAATAACGGCAAAAAATACTTCGCGGGTACCAACAACCGCTGCGGCACGCCTTCCAAGGCCTAACCCTCGCTGGCGTTGAATGTTTTCACTCACTACAATTGCATCATCAACAATTAATCCTGTCGCTAATACCAGTGCTAATAAGGTTAAAATATTAATTGAAAACCCAAGTGCCCATATCAGTGCTAATGAACCTATAAGCGCAACAGGAATGGCAAATGCTGGGACTAATGTTGCACGCCATGAGCCAATAAACACCCACAAGGTGATGATCACTAGCAGTACCGTCAGTACCAATGAGTTAATCACTTCATCTACTGAGCTTCTAATAAACTGCGCGTCATCTGATGTTAGCGTAAACTCCATCTCAGGAAAGCGCTCCCGCATCCCCTCTATAAGGTTGAGTACTTCATCAGAAATTTCGATGGTGTTGGACTGTGCTTGGCGAATAATTTCCATACCAATAACAGGTTTACCATTAAGTCTTACCATAGAGCGCGGATCGGCCGGACCAAAGTACACGGCAGCAATATCGCTAATACGAGTATCGCCCTGAATTATAATGTCGCCCACCTGTGCGGGGGTAACAGACGTTGCATCAGCGCGCACTATTATTTGCTGATCGTTTGATTTTAAACTCCCTGCAGGCACATCAAAGGGGGCTTGCCTGAGTACATCGGCGACATCTGGAATCGTTAAATTAAAACTGCTGAGCTTTAATGGATCAATGCGAACCCTGAGCACACGTTCTCTATCGCCGTTTAATCGTACGTCGGCAACGCCAGGAATAGTTAAAAACTGCGGCGCTAAGTCAACATCAACCCGCTCTGTTAATGCCTCTAACGATAAACTTTCGCTTGATACTGTTAATGAAACCACCGCTTCAGCGTCGTTATCAGCCTTAATAATAGAAACGCGCTCTACCTCTTCAGGGAGCTCTCTTTGCACTCGAGCAACTGACTCACGCGTTTCATTCGCAGCGTCGTCAAGGTTAACACCCGGTCTAAATTCAACCACAATGCGTGAATTACCTTCTTCACTTTGTGCACGAATCGATTTAACACCGCTCACGCGGGCCACGGCACCTTCAAGTTTACTGGTAACTTCGGTATCAACGGTTTCAGGTGAACCACCAGGGAACGAGGCTGATACAGTAATACGGGGTCTGTCTACATCTGGAAGCTCTCGAACTTCTACGCCTGCTATGGCGGCAATTCCGGCAATAATAATCAGTAAATTCAGTACCACAATAAGCACTGGGCGGCGAATAGCCATTGATGGCAAGTCTTGCATCATAGGTTGCTGTTTCATGGCTACTCCTGCGTATTAGCGATTGGCGCTGAGAAGCTTAGCTCTTGGTTAGCTCGTAAGCGTTGTACGCCCTCTACCACTAAGTTATCTTGTTCTTTTAAAGCCCCCGAAACTAATAAACGACCTGCAAGGCGCTGTTCAATTTTAACATCAATTCGAGTGGCTTTTTTATCAACACTTGTCCATACGTAAGGGCCTGTTGCTCCCCACAGTAATGCCGCCTCAGGTACAGCAGCAAAACGTTGCCCTTCTACTTCAATATGAACACGAAAACTCATGCCAGGTAAGAACTTTTGCTGCGGGTTTTCAAGCTGCGCTTTTACACGTAAGGTGCGGGTTTGTGGGTCTATTCGTGAATCTAGATAAGCAATTTTTGCGTTTACAGCATTTTGTGACTGCCAAGGGAATACTTTTACATTGCCTTTATTGCGCAGCATATAAACGGCCGATTCTGGGGCGTTAAAATTTATATATAAAGCACGCGTATCATCAATACTTGCAATCGCCGTTTGGGGAGTAATTCTGTCACCCACTTCAACGTCGGTAAGTCCCATAGTGCCGTTAAAAGGCGCACGAACTTGGCGGTCTTCAAATTCTGTTTCTGCTTGGGTAAGGGTCACTTTTGCTAATTCAACAACTGTTTTTGCATCATCCACATCACTTTGTGGCACAGCCCCTTTTGCTTGGCTTTGCTTTAAACGTGCGAGGGTTCTTTGGGTGTCAGCAAGTTTTATTTTTGCCTCTTCAAGTGCCGCTTTTTGTCTTCGTGAATCAAGTTCAAGTAACACATCACCGGCCTTTACGCTATCACCCGGTTTAAAATGGACCGCCGTTACTTTATCGCCCACAGCCGGATATAAAATAACCGAATGAATTGCTTCGGCGTTACCGACAGCCTGAACTTGCTCTTTAGCACGTTCCATCGCTACCTGCTCCACCACGACATTGGCACTCTTTACAGATAAACTTAACGACATTAAAGAAAAAAACACGCTGGTAAAAAGAATTCGCGATTTCAAAGGGTGACCCTAATTAATTATTATTTCCATTATGTTACGCAGTTTAACAGCTCTATGATCAATAAATAGCTAAGTACGATAAATTAGCAAAACAATAAGCTGAAATTAAGCATGCTAGCCACTCTTACATATTTTTACAGCTGCATACAAAATCCACACATATTTAAATTACATTTATGACTATGATTTAGCTCATCAATATTTTTAATAAAGGCACATTTATGAAAAAGAGTTTAATTATGGTGATCTTACTATCAGGCTGTGCATCACCAGGGATTGATCGGGCAGATCAAAATCAAGTTGTTAAACGTTATTATGCGTCTGTTGAATCAATACAAAAAGTAACACTCTCCTCAGAAGTGGGAACTGGAATAGCTGCTGGTGCGGGGTTTGGCTTTGTAGATAGCTTAGATGGCAATAAAGAAGAAATGATTGGCGGCGCCATTGTTGGTGGATTAGTCGGTGGATTATTTACTGCTTTATTTGAAGGGGGCAACACCGCGTATCAGTATAATCTATATGCTGCTGATGAAGGTAAATTTACCGTTATTCAAAAGAAAAAGCTCGATAAAAACACAAAATGTGTGCTCGTCAATGCTGCCAACAAGGTCACGCTCTCTACTACAGATACAAGCAATTGTGAAAAGAGTATAAAATAAAAAACCTCAGTTAAAACTGAGGTTTTTTTATTAATAACGTACAAACAAAAAAGTACCGCTTATTTATTTCGCTGTGCTTCTTTTTGCGCTTTTTTAGCTTCTTTACGTTGTTGTAAAACAGCTTGTGCTTCGTTACCAATGTGGCCTTCACCGCGCGCTTGAGCAAGCTCTATTTGCTTTTGGCGCTCTGCAAAGCGAGCGCGTTGTTCATCGGTTACATTGTCAATACAGTGGTGACAAGACACCCCTTCCATGTATTCTGGCTTTTGCTTTTCTTCTTCTGTGATAGGCATGCGACATGCATGACACTGATCGTATGAGCCTTTTTGTAAGTCATGATTTACCGCTACACGGTTATCAAATACAAAACACTCGCCTTCCCACATGGTTTCTTCTTTTGGCACTTCTTCTAGGTATTTTAATATGCCGCCTTCAAGGTGGTAAACCTCATCAAAACCTTGCTCTTTCATATAGGCTGTTGATTTTTCACAGCGAATACCACCAGTACAAAACATGGCTACTTTTTTATGTTTTGATGGGTCTAGGTTTTCTTTGGCCCACTGAGGAAATTCACGGAACGTTTTAGTGTTTGGGTCTACTGCGTTTTGAAACGTACCAATTTCAATTTCGTAATCATTACGGGTATCAACAAGGATCACCTCTGGATCAGAAATAAGGGCATTCCATTCATGTGGCTTAACATAACTGCCCACTACTTTTAATGGGTCTACGCCTTCAACACCCATAGTCACAATTTCTTTTTTCAGCTTAACTTTTGTGCGATAAAACGGGCATTCGTCATCAAATGATTCTTTGGTAACAATGTTGTCTAAATTTGGTTGGGTGTCTAACCACGCAAGTAAATTATCTATGCCTTCACGTTTTGCAGAGACAGTACCGTTAATCCCCTCTGCAGCAATTAATAAAGTGCCTCGTACTTCGTTTTGCTCCATTACATTAAGTAAAGGTTGGCGAAGTGCTTCAAAATCCGGCAGAGAAACAAATTTATACAGAGCGCATACAACAAAGTGTTCGCTGGTTACATTATCTTTATGGACAGCAGTCATGGTATTCCTATTTTGCTTTTAAAACCCGCAAGGGGCGTTTACCGAATCGTAAATCCGGCGCATATGGGGCGCGTATTTTACGCTTTTTTTATTTAAATGCAAAAAAATGGATGATAATGCGCTTTTTACTGTTAGCGCAGTAGCTCAGTGGGCTATAATGCGCGGATAAATTTATACAGACTTGCTCATATTGGAGAAACATACATTGCACTTTACTGATCTTGGGATTGATACTCGCCTAGAAACACAATTAGCGCACCAAGGGATCACCCAGCCTACCGATATTCAAGCTCATGCTGTGCCAACGGCACTGGCGGGACATGACATTTTCGCTCAGTCAAAAACTGGGTCAGGCAAAACTTTAGCGTTTTTATTACCGGCTGTGCAGCGTGTAATGAAACAAAAAGCACTCAGTAAACGTGATCCTCGTGTACTTATTGTTGCTCCAACTCGTGAGCTTGCGACCCAAGTTTTTACTCAACTTCGATTACTTATTGCCGGTACCAACATAAAGGCCGTTAAAATCCTCGGTGGCGAAAATTTTAACGACCAAATTAAAGCACTGCGTAACGACCCTCACTTTGTGGTCGCCACACCTGGGCGTTTAGCCGATCATTTAAAGCAACGTTCATTACAATTAAGTGGCCTAGAGTTACTTATATTTGATGAAGCTGACCGTATTTTAGATTTAGGTTTTACCGATCAACTTAAACTAATTAATGAACTAGCCGATCATCGTCTTCGTCAAACTTTATTGTTTTCGGCGACATTAGATCATGCTCAAGTTGATGCGTTATCGCGTAATTTATTAAAAAAACCAAAACAAATTATGCTCAGTGCAGCCAATGAGCAACACAGTGATATTAAACAAACACTGTATTTAGCTGACCATCTTGATCATAAAGAAGCACTGCTTGAGCACTTTTTAAACCAAGATAACGTCGGCCAGTGCATTATATTTACTGCCACACGGGCTGATACCAGCCGTTTAAGTGAATCATTAAATAGTAAAGGCTTTAAATCTGTCGCATTAGCTGGGGATTTAACTCAAAGTAAGCGCCTTGATATTATGGATGCGTTTAGCCGTGAAAACTTTAAAATATTAATTACTACAGATGTTGCTTCGCGCGGTTTAGATTTACTCAGTGTTACCCATGTTATTAACTTTGATTTACCAAAACACGCAGAAGAATACGTTCATCGTATTGGTCGAACTGGTCGTGCTGGTTTTAAAGGTAACGCATTATCACTTGTGGGCCCTAAAGATTGGGCAAGTTACTTGGCAATAAAATCATTTTTAAATGATGAATTATCGTTTGCTGCTGTTGAGGGTTTAAAAGCGAAATTTAAAGGTATTAAAGAGAAAAAAGTAGCGCCAATTAAACCGACTAAAAAAGCAGTGATCACGAATAAGCCACAGCCAAAACGAAAAGCTAAACCGAAAAAGCCAGCGGCCCCAATTAAAGCACCTCTTAATATTGATGGTGATACCCCGATGCGTCGTAAAAAAAAGCCTGAGCAGGAATAATTATGAGTTACCTAGGAACCACCCAAACCCTTTTTGTTAAAGAAGTCAGCAACGAAGGTGCCTATTTAGATGGGCATGACTTAGGTGAAGTTTTTTTACCTAAACATGAAATAAAACATGAGCTTGAAGCCGGCGACAGCATCAGCGTATTCACATTTTTAGATAATGCAAACCTGCCAACAGCCACAACTAAAAAGCCGCATGCTCAAGTGGGTGAATATGCCCTACTGCGTGTAAAAGAAATAAACAGCATAGGCGCATTTTTAGATTGGGGCTTAGAAAAAGACGTACTCGCACCGTTTAATGAACAAAAACCACGTATGCAAGAAGGCTACTCATATTTAGTGCGTTTATATCTTGATAACGCCAGTCAGCGTATTTGTGCCTCAACTAACTTTAACCGTTTTTTATCAAAAGATGAGCCTCAGTATAGTCACTTACAAGAAGTTGACTTAATTGTTGCAGGCAAAACTGATATTGGTTACAAGGTGCTTATTGAAGAATCCCATTTTGGCGTCGTGTTTTACAACATGGTGTTTAAAAACCTGTTTGTTGGTCAAAAGCTAAAAGGATTTATTCAAAAAGTACGTGAAGACGGAAAAATTGACGTCATACTTGAAAAACCAGGCATGGGTAAAGTAAGCGAGCTTGGTGAAAAAATAATGGAAAAACTAAAAGATGAAGGTGGCATATTAGCCATAGGCGATAAGTCTGAACCTGAATTAATTAAAAAAGTGTTTTCGACCAGCAAAGCAAATTACAAAAAAGCCATTGGCGGTTTATTTAAACAAGGCTTAATTGATATTGAAGCTAAGTCTATTCGTTTAAAATAATTAAATAAAAAGCCACTTAAGTTTTAAACCTAAGTGGCTTTTTAGTATCTGAAATTTATAACCTAATATTTTTATAAGGTAAGGTACAGCGAGAATATTCATTTGAGTATTCAATTAATTCTTTTTTAGAATCTAGATTTAACGGCGCTAGCCTAAAAACTTTTTCTGTACACTCATTTTGCATTTCATCATGTGTCGCAACACAGTCTCTGCTGCTAACATCTATTCCTGCTAACACACCTTCATTGGTGTAACACAGATGCTGGGCATAATTTTGAGCAATTTTTTTAAACTTGAATAAATCAACGGGGTAACCAGATACCAAGTCAGTAACGTTTGAAACATCATCATACATTTTAGTTGAAAAAACATATTTATTAACAGCAAAGCCACTAATGATAATTACAACTAAAAATATTATTATACGCAAAGCAAATCCCTCACTGCACACCCATAATTTAAATGTAGCACAAAGAAAAGCAGTTGTAAGGAACTGCTCTCAATTATGCTAATTTTTAATTTAAGCTATTGATTCATTTACATCATTTAGTACTTTTACAGGATTTTGTGCCTGAGTGATCGGACGCCCAATCACTAAATAGTCACTACCCGCTTCAATCGCTTCTTTAGGTGTCATAATACGTTTTTGATCGCCTGCATCACTGCCCGCTGGGCGAATACCTGGCGTAACTAATTTAAACTCTTTCCCTAAAGCAGCCTTTAAACTTTGCGCTTCTTGCGCGGAACACACTACACCATCAAGCCCTGCTTGCTTTGTTAATTTAGCTAAATGCATAACTTGCTCTTGTGGTGATTTAGTTATACCTAAACGCTCAAGTTCAGCTTCGTCCATGCTGGTTAATACAGTTACCGCAATCAGTAATGGCGCTTTGTCGCCAAACTGCTCAAGTGCTTGTTTAGCTTTATGCATCATTTCATAACCGCCCGATGCATGTACATTGACCATCCATACACCCATTTTAGCCGCAGCAGTCACCGCTTTAGCAACGGTGTTTGGAATATCGTGAAACTTTAAATCTAAAAATACATCAAAACCTAAATCGACCAATTCTTTAACAAATGCAGGACCAAAATAAGTAAACATTTCTTTGCCCACTTTTAATCGACAGGTATCTGGTGATAACTGTTTTACAAATGCTAAAGCAGTTTGCTGATCATCATAATCAAGCGCGATAAGAATTTTTTTTGATTTTTCGAAAGACATAACTATCCTACTAGTGAGCGAAAAGTATAAAGATTAAAATCCGTCTAAGCCTCTGCTAGGCACAATGGTTTCCCAGTGTTTACATGAAGGGCAATTCCAATAAATGGTGTAGCTAGTAAAGCCACAATGCTGACATTGAAAGTCAGGTTTAGTGGCAATGTAAGAAGTAACAAGTTTATCGATTTGATTAAGCACATCTTTTGTATTTTTATTTTCTGTACTCATTAACTGTAATAAAAAACTAAAGCCACGAATAGTGGGTTGACGTTTTAAATTATCAGTTAAAAATTCAAAGGCTTGTTCAGTGTGTCCTTGCTCAAGCAAGGCTTGGCAATGCTGTATTTTTATCATCACCCCACCCTTTTCTAGTAACTCAGTAATGAGTTCATGGAATTGGTGAGTTAATTTTAATTGCTTATAGCTGTGAGCTAACTTTTCAATAAACAATGGCGCAAAAAAAGTAAATTGGCAGATTAATTCTCGCCAATAGTAAATTGCTTTTACGTAATCTTCTTTGGTGTAAGCTGACAGTCCAAGCTCATATAAAGGCCTAATTGTTTTAAAGTTTAAGCTAATGGCTTTGCGCATAAGTTGTGGGTTATTACTGGCAATGGCATGCTCACAGTAAAAATTAGCGATGGCTTTAAAGTGTTGTTCTTTTGAAAAAAGCTCAGTATGCGCTTCAAACATATTAATGCCTTTTTCCCATTCACGGGTTTGTGAATATAAAGAAATAATAGGATCGAGTGCATCTGCATGGCTATTTTTTACCAGCCATATTAAATGTTCTTCTGCGCTGTCTAATAAGCCAGCCATAATATAATCTTCGGCTAGTTCTAAACGGCTATTAGCGGCTTGTTTTTCGTTAAGACTTGGGTGTTTTAGCAGTAGTTCGTGAATTTTTATTGCGCGGTCAAGCTCACCACGGCGGCGAAACATGGTGGCTAAAGTAGAATAATGTTCAACAGAGTCAGCAGCTACTTCGAGCAAATTAATTAAATGCTCAAGCCCCTGATCTTCTTCTCTATCCAGTAAAAACTTTAAGCCTTTACTGTATTCAGAAGTAATTTGACGATTAAACTGATGAGCCTGATTTTTTGCACTGTTTTTCCCCATGATCCAACCATAACCGGCAGCAACGGGAAGCAGTAAAAACAACAGCTCAATCATAATTAGGTGTCTTTGTTGGCAATACGCTTTTTATTATCTTTTTCAGGCGTTAATTGCTTTTTTAAACGGTAATTTTGCCACTTTAATTGCGTGAACAATTTAAAACTCACAAAACAACCCACTACAACACCTAGCAAAAAGCAGATACTTATTATAACGGCTAAAGGTAATGTATTACTGGCTATTATGTAGTTAATTTGTGTTAATTGTGGGTTTTGAGAACCCAATACAAATGCACCAATTAAAAAAAGTGCCGCCAGAATAATTTTTAATACCTTGAACAAGTAACTACTCCAATAAGTTTACTAAGCAATGCTCTCGTTTACACGGTCACGTAGTTCTTTGCCTGGTTTAAAATGAGGTACATGCTTACCATCTAACTCTACAGTTTCACCTGTTTTAGGGTTACGGCCTGTACGAGGCGCACGGTAATGCAAAGAGAAACTTCCAAAACCTCGGATCTCAATACGATCTGAAGAAGATAATGAGCCGGCCATTTGTTCAAGAATTTCTTTAACAGCGTTCTCAACATCTTTCACAGGAATATGTGCGTGTTGTTCAGCAAGTGTTTCTATCAGTTCTGACTTAGTCATAGCGTTTCCTTAAAAGAAATAGTGGAAGGGCATAAACTGCCCTTCCAATTAAAAGACTATAATTAATTAGTCTTTTTGTGCATTTGCGAAAGCAGCTGCCATTGCGTTTTCGAACACTGGCTCTTCTTTCTTAAGCTTCTCTAGTACTTCTTTCTCTTCTGCTTCGAAAAGAGCTTTAACAGATAAGCTTAAAGTGCGGTTCTTACGATCAACACCAACGTATTTAACTTCAATCTCGTCGCCTACAGAAACAACAGTAGTTGCATCTTCAACGCGCTCTTGAGCGATATCAGCTACACGGATGTAACCTTCAACGCCTTCGATAAGTTCAACAGTTGCGCCTTTCGCATCAACTTCAGTCACTTTACCTTTAACAATAGCACCTTTTTTGTTTGCATCAAGGTAGTTATTGAATGGGTCAGCTTCGATTTGCTTAACACCTAGAGAGATACGTTCACGCTCTGGGTCAACTTGCAATACGATAGCAGTGATTTCGTCGCCTTTCTTGAATTCACGTACAGCTTCTTCGCCAGGTGTATTCCAAGAAATGTCTGAAAGGTGTACAAGACCATCAATACCACCGTCAAGACCGATAAAGATACCGAAGTCAGTGATTGATTTGATCTTACCAGTAACTTGATCGCCTTTGTTTTGTAGACGAGCAAATTCCTGCCAAGGATTAGCAATACATTGCTTAAGACCAAGAGAAATACGACGACGTTCTTCGTCGATTTCAAGAACCATAACTTCAACAGTGTCACCAAGTGAAACAACTTTTGAAGGGTGGATGTTCTTGTTAGTCCAATCCATTTCAGAAACGTGTACTAGACCTTCAACGCCTTCTTCGATTTCTACGAAGCAACCGTAATCAGTAAGGTTAGTTACACGGCCAGAAAGTTTAGAACCTTCTGGGTAACGACCAGCGATAGCTGCCCATGGATCTTCACCAAGCTGTTTAAGGCCTAGAGATACACGAGTTTTATCTTTGTCGAATTTAAGAACTTTAACTGCGATTTCGTCGCCAACATTAACGATTTCTGAAGGGTGTTTAACACGCTTCCACGCCATATCAGTAATGTGTAGTAGACCATCAACACCACCAAGGTCAACGAATGCACCGTAGTCAGTAAGGTTCTTAACGATACCTTTAACTTCTTGACCTTCAACAAGGTTAGCAAGAAGCTCTTCACGTTCTTGTGAGTTTTCTGATTCGATAACTGCACGACGTGAAACAACAACGTTGTTACGTTTTTGATCAAGCTTGATTACTTTAAATTCAAGCTCTTTGCCTTCAAGGTGAGTTGTGTCACGTACTGGACGAACATCAACAAGTGAACCAGGTAGGAAAGCACGGATTGAATCAACTTCAACTGTGAAACCGCCTTTAACTTTACCGTTGATAACACCAGTAACAGTCTCTTGCTCTTCACATGCTTTCTCAAGACGGATCCACGCTTCGTGACGCTTCGCTTTCTCACGAGAAAGGATAGTTTCACCGAAACCGTCTTCGATTGCATCTAGTGCAACATCTACTTCGTCGCCAACAGCAACTTCTAGTTCACCAGCAGCATTTTTGAACTGCTCTGCAGGGATAGCACTTTCTGATTTAAGACCAGCATCTACAAGTACAATGTTGTTCTCGATTGAGATTACTGTACCTTTAACGATAGAGCCTTGCTCTGCTTCAAAACCCTTTAAGCTTTCTTCAAATAACTGCGCAAAATTTTCTGACATACGAATATACGTCTCATATATTAATACCAATAAGCAACCATGCTGCATGGGGTTGTTAAAATAGCACTGGCATCCTGCTGGTGCATAAAATGTATTTAGCTTCGTTTAGGAAGCTTACCTTCTGAGATGCTCGCATCTAATAAAGTTATAACTTTATCAAAGACTTGCTGTGCGTTGAGTTCGCTAGTATCAAGCTCAATCGCATCCTCTGCAGGTACAAGCGGCGCAACGGCGCGATTCATATCGCGATCATCACGTGCTTGAATGTCCTGTAATAGACCACTTAGTGTAACATCAAGCCCGCGCTCATTCAACTCAACAAAACGTCTGCGAGCACGTTCTTCTGCACTTGCGGTTAGAAATATCTTTAATGGCGCATCTGGAAATACCACAGTGCCCATATCGCGGCCATCGGCAATTAAACCGTTTTCTGTTCTAAACGCACGCTGGCGGCGAAGCAACGCTTCTCGAACACGCGGCAATGCGGCCACTTTAGACGCTGCAGCACCCACTTCTTCATTTCGAATAGTGGTTGTGACATCTTCGCCTTCTAAAATAATCTTTCCTGCATTAGTGTCACTGTCTATCAAAAACTGCACATCAAGATTTGCAGCTAATGGGACGAGTGCTTCTTCGTTATCTAACGCAATTTGGTGATGAAGTGCTGCAAGTGATAGTACGCGATAAATTGCTCCGCTATCTAACACATCCCAGCCTAATTTTTCAGCCAATAGGCGACAAACAGTTCCTTTACCAGAACCACTTGGGCCATCTACGGTGATTACGGGCATTAATAACGCCGGCATTTAAAACCTCCTTCAATGCACACCAAAATAAACCGCCACATTATACGCCAATTAATAAAGATTATCCGCTTTTAGTATGTAACTTTTTATAAATACTTATAAATAGCCTATTTACTGACAGATGCTAACACTTTGAAAAATGTTGGGAATGTCTTATAAGTACAGGCCGGATCGTTAATCGTTATGGGCTTACCCCCTACTGCCACCATTGCAAAGCACATGGCAATACGGTGATCGTCGTAGGTATCTACAGCCACATTATTAAATTGCTTTGGCGGTGTGATCTCAATAAAGTCGTGCCCTTCAACCACTTCGGCCCCTACTTTTTTAAGCTCGGTGGCCATTGCATGTAAACGGTCAGTTTCTTTTACCCGCCAGTTATAAATATTACGAATAGCGGTTGGCCCTTTAGCAAACAAGGCAACAGTCGCCAAGGTCATTGCAGCATCAGGTATCGCATTAGCATCTATATCGATACCGTTAAGCTCGCCTTTACGAACAACTAAATGCTCGTCATACCAATCAATTTTGGCACCAACCTGCTCCATCACTTTAGCAAAGCCAATATCACCTTGAACTGATTTAGCGCCAACGCCTTTAATTTCTATTTCGCCACCGGCAATTGCTGCAGCAGCAATAAAATAAGAAGCCGATGAAGCATCACCTTCAACCATTATGCGCTCAACCGCTTGGTATTGCTGAGCACCTTTAACGAAGAACGTGGTGTAATTATCATGCTCAACAGTTACACCAAAGCGCGCCATCACATCCAGAGTAATATCAATATAAGGCTTAGAGACTAAGGTACCTTTAATTTTAATGTATGTATCGCCTTTAAATAACGGCGCAGCCATGAGCAGCGCCGTTAAAAATTGACTTGAAATACTGCCGTCAATTTCGACTTCACCACCGGCTATTTGCCCACCGATAATTTTAAGTGGTGGGTAATCTTTATTTTTTAAATAACTTACATTACCACCCAAGGCTTGTAAGGCATCAACTAAATGACCAATTGGTCGCTCTTCCATGCGCGGCTCACCAATTAACTCATACTCACCAGCAATCGCACTCAGTACTGCCGTTAATGGTCGATACGCTGTACCTGCATTACCTAAAAACAACGGCTCAGTTGGCGTATTAAACACGCCACTCACGCCCTCTACGGTTGCTACGGTGCGTTCAGTATTAAGCGTTACATTAACGCCCAAGTGCTTTAACGCACCCAGCATATGGCGAATATCGTCGCTATCGAGTAAGTTTTCAACAACCGTGGTGCCGTTAGATAATGCTGCTAATAATAAAATTCGGTTTGATAAACTCTTTGAGCCCGGTAATGTCACACTGCCATTCACTTGTGAAATAGGGGCTAAGAAAAGTTGCTCCATTAACTATTCTCCTTGGCGAAGTTAGCCATAAAGTCAACTAAGGCTTGTACACCTTCCAATGGCATCGCGTTATAAATACTGGCGCGCATCCCGCCAACAATACGATGACCTTCAAGCGCTAACAAGCCCGCTTCTTTTGACTCTTTAACAAACTTATCATTTAAGCTTTCATCAACCAGCCAAAAAGGCACATTCATACGTGAACGGCAATGCTTCGCTACTTTATTGGTATAAAAATCTGAACCATCAATAAAATCATAAAGCAGCTGCGCTTTGGCAATATTATGAGCTTCCATGGCTTTTACACCCCCGGTTTGCTCAAGCCATGCAAATACTTCTGCCGCTAAATACCAAGCAAAAGTCGGTGGGGTGTTAAACATGCTGCCTTGTTTTGCCTCAAGGGCGTAATCTAAAATACCCGGCTTGGCGAGCCCTTCACGCTCAAGTAGCGTTTTGCGAACAATCACAATAGCAATACCCGATGGACCGATATTTTTTTGTGCACCCGCGTAGATTAAATCAAATTTATTAACGTCAATTTCGCGCGATAAAATAGTCGATGACATATCGGCCACAATCGGCGCCGTTGGATGACTGGGTACGTCAAATATTTCAAGGCCGTCTACGGTTTCATTCGGGCAATAGTGAATGTAAGACGCATCAGCAGGTAAAACCCAATCGGCTACCTGCTTAATAGAAAACAGGCCGTTATCATCATTGCGCACATCAACAGCGTGTGTATTTGTAAACTTATCTGCTTCGCTGGTTGCACTTTTTGACCAAACGCCATTTTCACAATAAACTGCTTTTTTACCGTTAACATGAAGGTTTAAAGGTACGGCACTGAATTGACCTCGACCACCACCGTGCATAAATAGCACTTCAAACTCGTCACTTATATTCATTAAACGACGCAGGCTGGCTTCACATTTAGCGGTTAATGCTAAAAATTCATGACTACGATGACTTATTTCCATCACCGATACACCAAGACCTTGCCAGTTTAAAAACTCTTTTTGCGCTTTTTGCATGACTGCCGGTGGTAACATTGCAGGGCCTGCACAAAAATTATATATACTCATTACCTTTTCCTCATTCCAGTAATTTAACTTGAATTAAACTAATTTAATTTTTTTCAACTACATAAAAAAAGCGGCCAAGGCCGCTTTTTTCAATCTAATTATTCTGAAGGAGGATTGTCATCCGCCACTTCATCAATAACTGTATCTACTGTTTCAACGTCTTCGATATCAACCAAGTCACTTTCAGTCACTTCAATTTCTTCTATACGTTGTAAACCAACTACTTGCTCTTCGTCAATAGTTCTGATCAAAATAACACCTTGGGTGTTACGTCCAACCGTAGAAACTTCATTAACACGAGTACGTACTAAGGTACCACGATTCGAAATAATCATTATTTCGTCGTTGTCATCAACCTGTACAGCACCAACAACAGCACCGTTACGCTCACTCACTTTGATTGATACAACACCTTGAGTTGCACGACTCTTAGATGGGTAATCTTCAAGTTGGGTACGCTTGCCGTAGCCATTTTCTGTCACTGTTAATATTGCACCATCATTCTTTGGTACAATAAGTGATACAACACGCTGATCGTCTGGCATCTTAATACCACGAACACCCGTTGCAGTACGGCCCATAGGACGTACACCTTTGAAACGGATTTCAGGCTTACCTTCTTCATCAAGAACAGGGTTACCATTTTCATCAACAACAGCCGTTTCTTCAGCCTCTTTAAAGCGAACAACTTTACCCGCATCAGTGAACAACATAATTTCGTTGCTGCCATCGGTAATATCAACACCGATTAAGCTATCACCTTCGTTTAAGTTAACCGCAATGATTCCGCTTGCACGTTGACGACTGTATGCCGTTAATGGCGTCTTCTTAACCGTACCGAACGCCGTCGCCATAAAGATGTATTTATCATCTTCATAATCGCGTACTGGCAGGATTGCAGTAATACGTTCATCTGCTTCAAGTGGTAATAAGTTAACAATTGGCTTACCGCGCGCTGCACGACTGGCAAGTGGCAACTGGTATACTTTAAGCCAATAT
Organism: Pseudoalteromonas sp. APC 3250; assembly: GCF_030407915.1. Classification (NCBI taxonomy): domain Bacteria; kingdom Pseudomonadati; phylum Pseudomonadota; class Gammaproteobacteria; order Alteromonadales; family Pseudoalteromonadaceae; genus Pseudoalteromonas; species Pseudoalteromonas sp. APC 3250. Next base: position 84,700 of record NZ_JASDCM010000001.1, on the reverse strand, counting down.
AAACGACCCGCTGTAGAGAAACAAAGAATAGTATCGTGCGTATTGGCAACCAATAAACGTTCAATGAAATCTTCATCTTTCATCTTAGTTGCTGATTTACCTTTACCACCACGACGCTGCGCTTCGTAATCAGTTAATGCTTGATACTTAACGTACCCTTCATGTGAAAGCGTAACAACTACGTTTTCTTCGTTGATTAAATCTTCAAGGCTTATATCGTGTGCTGCAGCATTTATTTCAGTGCGGCGCTCATCACCATATTGCTCTTTAATTTCAACGAGCTCATCACGAATAACTTCCATTAAACGCTCTGGATTTGCCAAAATGAATAATAACTCGGCAATCAACTCAAGTAATGATTGATATTCGGTAAGAATTTTTTCGTGTTCAAGACCAGTAAGTTTGTGTAAACGTAAGTCTAATATTGCTTGAGCTTGTTGCTCAGAAATATAGTACTGACCATCACGAATACCAAGCTCGCTTGCTAACCAATCTGGGCGTGCCACGTTGTCTTCGCCTGCTTTATCAAGCATGGCTTTAACATTACCTAATTCCCATGGACGCGCTGTTAATGCAACTTTTGCTTCAGCAGGTGTTGGCGACTTACGAATAAGTTCGATAATTGGGTCAATGTTAGCCAGTGCAATCGCTAAACCTTCTAGCGTATGCGCACGGTCGCGGGCTTTGCGTAAATCAAATACCGTACGACGGGTAACAACTTCACGACGGTGAATAATAAATTCTTCAAGCATTTCTTTTAAGTTGAAACACTTAGGTTGGTTATTAATTAACGCAACCATATTCATACCAAACACAGTTTGTAACTGAGTTTGTGAATAAAGATTGTTTAGAATAACTTCACCTACGTCACCACGTTTGATCTCGATAACGATACGCATACCGTCTTTATCTGATTCATCACGTAATGCGCTGATCCCTTCAATTTTTTTATCTTTAACTAGCTCGGCGATTTTTTCAATCAAACGTGCTTTGTTAACTTGGTAAGGGATTTCATGAACAATAATGGTTTCGCGACCCGTCTTTTCATCGGTTTCGATGTCAGCACGCGCACGCATGTACACTTTACCACGACCGGTTTGATAAGCTTGTTCAATGCCTTTTTTACCGTTAATAATCGCCGCAGTTGGGAAATCAGGCCCAGGAATGTAATCCATTAACTCAGTAATGGTCAATTCAGGGTTTTGAATAAGCGCTAAACAGCCATTCACGACTTCTGTTAAGTTATGTGGCGGAATATTTGTTGCCATACCAACCGCAATACCTGATGAACCATTAACTAATAGGTTAGGTATTTTAGTGGGTAACACATCAGGAATTTGCTCTGTGCCATCGTAGTTAGGCACAAAATCAACCGTTTCTTTTTCAAGATCGGCTAATAATTCGTGCGACATTTTTGCCATACGTACTTCTGTATAACGCATTGCCGCTGCTGAATCACCATCAACCGAACCAAAGTTACCCTGACCATCTACTAGCATGTAACGCAGTGAGAATGGCTGAGCCATACGTACGATGGTGTCATAAACTGCACTGTCGCCGTGTGGGTGGTATTTACCGATTACGTCACCGACCACACGGGCCGATTTTTTGTAAGGCTTGTTCCAGTCATTACTAAGCTCGTTCATTGCAAACAAAACGCGGCGGTGAACAGGTTTTAAACCGTCACGTACGTCTGGTAATGCACGTCCTACAATTACACTCATGGCGTAATCTAAGTAGGAGTTTTTTAACTCGTCTTCAATATTGACTGGCAGAATTTCATTGGCGAGATCAGTCATTTGATATCACATTCCTTCAGTATCAGCTCTTAACAACCCAGTATTAGGTATTAAGAGTGTTTGTTATTATTTCTAAGTAACCATGCTATCACAATTAATTTTAATTTACAGGCGCAAAACTTTGCGATTTATCAATTTAGGCCTATATAATGGCCTCAGATTGACGAGGAAGTATTTTATGACCGAACATCAAAATGTAGATAACGCAGAAATAGCAAAGTTTGAAGCCATCGCAGAACGTTGGTGGGATTTAGAAGGCGAATTTAAGCCGCTTCACGAAATTAATCCATTACGATTAGATTTCATCGCAGACAAAACCAAAGGATTATTTGATAAAGAAACCCTAGATGTAGGATGTGGTGGTGGCATTTTAAGTCACAGCATGGCGCGAATGGGCGCAAACGTAACAGGTATCGATATGGGGCAAGAGCCTTTAACTGTCGCCAAGTTACACAGCTTAGAAACAAGTGTCCCCGTTGAGTATATAAAAGTACCTGCAGAGCAGTTTGCAGATGAGCACCCTGAGCGCTTTGATGTGATCACTTGTATGGAAATGTTAGAGCACGTCCCCGACCCTGCATCTATTATTCATGCGGTGGCTAAATTGGCAAAACCAGGCGCTGATGTTTTTTTCTCTACTCTTAATAAAACCCCAAAAGCTTATTTATACGCTATTGTCGGGGCAGAAAAACTACTAAAAATGGTCCCAGAGGGTACCCATGACCATAAAAAGTTTATTAAACCTGCACAATTAATTGCATGGGCAGAGCAAGCTGGCTTAAAAGTACGTGCCAGTGCTGGGTTAAGTTACAATCCACTTTCAAAGCAATATACAATTAGTGATGATGTGAGCGTAAATTATATGCTGCATTTTGAGAAGTTAGCGTAATGGCAAGCTCTCAAACCCCCATTGCCCCAATGGAATATCAAGCATTGCTGTTTGACTTAGATGGCACTTTACTCGATACCGCTGATGATTTAGGCGCCGCACTAAACACCGTGCTGCAAAATCATCAACAACCCCAAGTGGGCAGTGATATATATCGCCCCGCGGCTTCAAACGGTGCTGCCGCTTTATTGGCTGCTGGTTTTAAAGAAAGCTGGGCACAACAGCCGCAAGAGCAACTTTTACATGAGCTAGTTACGCAATACGCTGCCAACATTGCCACCCATACCCAATGTTTTGTAGGAATAGAGCAATTACTAATCGCACTTGATAACAAAGCAATCCCTTGGGGAATTATGACCAATAAGCCCGGATTTTTAACTGATCCTTTAGTCAAAGCGATTCCTGCATTAAAAAATGCACGTATTGTGGTTAGCGGTGATACCTTAGCTGAATCTAAGCCCTCACCCCTTCCTTTACTGTATTGCGCTGAGCAAATGAGTGTAGATCCTTCGCGTTGCTTATATATAGGTGATGCGCAGCGTGACATTCAGGCAGGTAAAGCAGCCAATATGCACACCGCAACCGCACTATGGGGATATGTACCGAGTGTTGACGAGGCATTGGCTTGGAATGCGGATTTTAATTGGCACAGTCCTATAGATGCATTTAACCACATATAGTGCCATGTTAATTAATAAACACTACATATTGTGATTGTGTTAGTTTTTACGCAAAGCTTGATGATAAAAAAAGCAGACAAAATTTATTTTAAAAAAGCGTAAATTTAATCTTTCCTTAGTTGATTTTTACAAATTTCAACTTAACCGAATGATCAAAGGTTAATGCCTACTAACACAATTGCGTTATCCCAACGTTATCCACAATGAGAGCGGTTTCTGTCCCTTGCAAAAGATCCCAGACCACACTATCTTGTGATCTCTAATTTGAACAACACCAGATATTGTGGCTAAATGTTATTCAATTAAATTCACCAAACCGGTGAAAATAACAATAAACGAATAGGCACTGCGCTTTTTTAGGTGCACGCATTGGTCAAAAATATTTAATTCCCAAGGAATACAGGCAAAGCTATGAACCAACAGTTATCTGTAAGCAAACGTGACGGTCGTAAAGAGCCACTCGATCTTGATAAGATCCATCGCGTTATTGAATGGGCCGCCGAAGGTTTAAATAACGTTTCGGTTTCACAAGTTGAACTAAAATCGCATATTCAATTTTATGACGGTATTCGTACTAAAGACATCCACGAAACGATTATTAAAGCTGCTGCGGATCAGATCTCAAAAGAATCGCCTGATTATCAGTACCTTGCTGCTCGTTTAGCTGTATTCCATTTACGTAAAAAAGCCTATGGCCAGTTTGAACCACCGCGTCTTTTTGACCATGTTACTAACATGGTTGAACAAAAACGCTACGATGCACATTTACTCGTTGATTACACAGAGCAAGAATTAGATGAGCTAGATGCGTACTTAGACCATTCTCGCGATCTTAACTTTAGCTACGCAGCAGTAAAACAGCTTGAAGGTAAATACCTAGTTCAAAACCGTGTAACGGGTGAAATTTACGAAAGCGCGCAGTTTTTATATATCTTAGTGGCTGCAAGCTTATTCTCTGATTACCCTCGTGATACACGTATTGATTACATCAAACGTTTTTATGATGCGGTTTCATTATTTAAAATTTCTTTACCTACGCCAATTATGTCGGGCGTACGTACACCAACACGCCAGTTTAGCTCATGTGTACTTATTGAGTGTGGCGATAGCCTAGACTCAATTAATGCTACATCATCAGCAATTGTTAAATACGTTTCTCAACGTGCTGGTATTGGTATTAATGCAGGTCGTATTCGTGCACTAGGTAGCCCTATTCGTAACGGTGAAGCGTACCACACAGGTTGTATTCCGTTTTATAAGCACTTTCAAACAGCGGTTAAAAGCTGTTCGCAAGGCGGTGTACGTGGTGGCGCAGCAACCCTTTTCTACCCGCTTTGGCATTTAGAAGTTGAAAACTTATTAGTACTTAAAAATAACCGTGGCGTTGATGATAACCGCGTACGTCACTTAGATTACGGCGTACAGTTTAATAAACTCATGTACTCACGTTTAATTAAAGATGATTACATTACGTTATTCAGCCCCTCTGATGTGCCTGGCCTTTACGATGCATTTTTTGAAGATCAAGACGAGTTTGACGCGCTATATGTAAAATATGAGCAAGACGAGTCAATTCGTAAAAAACGAATTAAAGCAATTGAGCTGTTCTCTATGTTTGCTCAAGAACGTGCTAGCACGGGTCGTATTTACTTACAAAACGTTGACCACTGTAATACACACAGTCCGTTTATCTCAAAAGTGGCGCCTATTCGTCAATCTAACTTATGTTTAGAAATTGCGTTACCAACTAAGCCTCTTAGCAACGTGAATGATGAAGAAGGTGAAATTGCACTTTGTACATTATCTGCGTTTAACTTAGGTGCCATTGAGTCTTTAGATGAACTAGAAGAGTTAGCTGAGCTTGCGGTACGCGCACTTGATAACCTACTTGATTTCCAAGACTACCCAGTACCTGCAGCTAAAAATGCAACTATGGGACGTCGTACGCTAGGCATAGGCGTTATTAACTACGCATACTACCTAGCTAAAAACGGTAAGCGTTATTCAGATGGCAGCGCAAATGCGCTTACGCACAGAACATTTGAAGCGATTCAGTACTACCTAATGAAAGCATCTAATGAGCTGGCAAAAGAGCGTGGTGCCTGTCCTAAATTTAACGAAACAACGTACTCACAAGGTATTATGCCAACGGATACGTACAAACGTGATTTAGATAAAATTTGTGATGAACCACTTCATCTTGATTGGGACGCGTTACGTTCCAGCATTAAAGAGCACGGTATGCGTAACTCAACACTGAGCGCATTAATGCCATCAGAAACATCATCGCAAATATCTAATGCAACCAATGGCATTGAGCCACCGCGTGGCCATATTAGTGTTAAAGCAAGTAAAGACGGTATTTTAAAACAAGTTGTCCCTGAGTACGAACGCCTTAAAGATAGCTATGAGTTACTGTGGGATATCCCATCTAACGATGGTTACTTACAATTAGTAGGCATAATGCAGAAATTTATCGACCAAACGATTTCAGCAAATACTAATTATGATCCAAATAAATACGAAGGCGGTAGAGTACCTATGAAAGTCTTATTAAAAGACTTACTTGGTGCCTACAAGCTAGGTGTTAAAACGCTGTACTACCATAACACCCGTGATGGCGCATCAGACGCACAAGAAGACGCTCCAGAAGTGGAAGATGATGATTGTGCAGGCGGCGCGTGTAAAATTTAATAGTTAAACTTAAAGCGGGCGCCTTGCCCGCTTTGTCCTGATAGTTTTAGTGATAGTTTTTTGAGTGATAAACATGTCTTATACTACTTTTAGCAGAAATCATAATAACCAAATGCAAGAGCCAATGTTTTTTGGTCAAACCGTTAACGTGTCACGTTACGATCAACAAAAATACCCTATTTTTGAAAAGCTGATTGAAAAACAATTGTCTTTCTTTTGGCGTCCTGAAGAAGTTGACGTAAGTAAAGACCGTTTAGACTTTCAAGCGCTTCCTGATCACGAAAAACATATCTTTTTAAGTAACTTAAAATACCAAACTTTACTTGATAGTGTTCAAGGCCGTTCGCCTAACGTTGCACTATTGCCAATTGTGTCAATTCCTGAGCTTGAAACATGGATTGAAACATGGGCGTTTAGTGAAACCATTCACAGCCGTTCATACACACATATTATTCGTAATGTAACTCAAGCCCCTGAACTCATTTTTGACGACATTGTTAGCAATGACAAAATTAGTGAACGTGCCGATGCCGTAACCACTTATTACGACGATTTAATTAACTCGGTGTCGCTTTACAACCTGTACGGTGAAGGCAAACATGACATTAATGGTGAAACCGTTGTGGTTAATTTATTTGAGCTGAAAAAGAAATTGTATCTGGCGATGATGTCAGTGAACATTCTTGAAGCTATTCGCTTTTATGTCAGCTTTGCGTGTTCATTTGCGTTTGCAGAGCGTGAGCTAATGGAAGGCAATGCTAAAATTATTAAGCTTATTGCCCGTGATGAAGCGCTTCACCTTTCAGGCACTCAGCATATTTTAAATATTATGCAAGATGGCAAAGACGACCCTGAAATGGCAATTGTTGCTGCACAGTGCCGTGAAGAAGCAATCAAGATGTTTGTTGACGCTGCAGAGCAAGAAAAAGAATGGGCCGAGTACCTGTTTAAAGATGGTTCAATGATTGGCTTAAATAAACATATTTTATGTCAGTATGTTGAATACATTACCAATGCACGCATGACTGCTATTGGTTTACCAGCACAGTTTGATAATAACAGTAACCCTATTCCATGGATCAACTCATGGCTTGTTTCTGATAACGTGCAAGTTGCTCCACAAGAAGCGGAAATTAGCTCATACCTTGTAGGTCAAATTGATTCACAGGTTGATGCAGCTGAATTTGGTGACTTTGATTTATAATGACTGATAGAACCACTGCAAGTGTCACGCTTGCAGATAACAGCCAGTGCTTAGATTTTACCGCTGGCTGCCCTTCTCTTTTACACTGCTTAGAATCGAATAAAATTGATGTTGCTTACCAGTGCCGTGAGGGATATTGTGGTGCGTGTCGTGCTACGCTTGTCTCTGGTGAAGTCAATTACAATGAAGAACCGTTAGCCTTTGTGCGTGATGGTGAAATACTATTGTGTTGCTGCAAGCCCAATGGTGATATCAGTATTAATTTAAAGTAACTAGCAAACCACACAGTATAATGCCTAACAGCTCGCTTTATTCACTTACCTGTTTCTGCAATTATTACTCGAGTAATCGCGATTATAGCCGTGTTATTTACTCTGAATAAGTAGCAGGTACAAATCGGTAATGACCCGTAATTGTATAAGCAAAAAGCATATCGCTCATTTCAGGTCCGCGACCAATATTGTGCACAATAAGCGGTTGACCACTGTCCTGCGCTATTTCATTAACGACCATACCTATGTGCGGTAAATTGCCTGGCAGCATCCAAGTGACTATGTCACCGGTTTTATAATCAGCTGCATTATGCGATTTAGATAACACTTGAGCATGGCGCTCAAAGTAAACCTGTAAGTTAGGTACACGTCGATGATCAATGTTTTTATCTGGCTTGGTTAATCCCCAAATACGCTTAGAAGGATATGCGCGAAAATTGGCCTGCATGTCTTCATGTACTAACTTTTGTAAATCAATACCAAGCTGTCGATACGACCTAATTATAACATCAGTACATACACCAATATTAGCGGGTACATCGCCACCAGGGTATTCAAGCCTATGATAGGCGCTATCGTAAGTTACTTGTTGCGTTGTTCTGTGGATCAATGCGTTGACAATATCATGATTAAAATCGGCTGCCTTTACATCAAGGGCAGATAAAGCTAGTAAATAGAGCACAAAGCGCAACATATAAATTCCTTTTATAATATTTATTAACTAAAGCTGTTGAGTAATATAGTCAGGAATATTAAATTTATTTCCATTGCTGGTAAAGTGCGCATCAAGTGCATAGGCCATTTTTTCAAGCGGAGCATCATCATAACCACAGGTTTGGATTTCATTGATGTAGCGCATAATAAAAGCGTGAGCACCGAGCTCGTGCCATTGAACGACATGAGCCAGCTCATGAAAATGCACTCTTAAATTACGCGCAACATGAGGTAATATGTAATAAGTGTTTTTGTAGGTGATCCCTGCTACATCCATGTCAATAAAATCGCTTAAACCAATTTCACGTAAACCAGTAAAGTCAGGCTTGGGAATGTGTTCAACAACCACATAAAATGCAGTTTTCAAAAAATCATGTGGGTAAAAGCCATCAAATTCGCTAACAAATGTATCACAGCATATTCTTTGATGAACATACTCACTATTCGTTTTATCAATCCATTGTTCTATTTGCGCTAGCATGTTTTCTCCAAAAAATTTGCTTAGTGACTTAATTTAAGCATAAACATTTAATGACGCAGAATTTGCTATTATCAATAAAAAAGCGCCAATGGTATTATTACTGACGCTGATTATTAATAATGGCTATAAAATTGCCTAGCCTTCTTCTTCAACCAATGATTCTAATAACTCATGGATCTCTGATTTTAATTCTTTGTCTTCAATTTTATTCGCACTGATTTTAGCATCTTGCAGATTTTTAATTGCCGCTTCTTTATCACCCAGCTCAAGCTGTAAAGTAGCCATAGAAAAGGCAACAGACGACATATGATCTTTGTTATTAATTTCTATCGACTTCTGTAACGCTTTTTCGTAAGTCTCGATAGCTTCTTCTAGCTCTTCGGTGAAATCAGCCAATGTTTCCCACTGTACAGGGTGATCCTTCGCTGTATTTTCGTTTTCAATACAAATAGCTTTTAGCTCAGCATATAAAGATTCAAACTGTTTAGTATCATTTTTATTAGCCGCTGCCATCAGCTTTTCCGCCAAATCGTGAACCGCTTTGTATACTTTAGTATTCATAATTACTCGCTACCTTATTAACGCGCCTTTTTTGACTTATTAAAGGCATCGTATTCGAAATATATTCCCTAATAGTACATTATTATTAAGCGCTGCGTTGTTACAAAAGTATTATAAGCGATAAAAACAGAGGTTTAATTTAAAAACCTGGATATTACAGTGCTACACTTAACGCTTAATTTAAGTCGCAATAGTAAATACCTACCCTATGCAAAATTGCAATCAATGCGGTAAATGCTGCACTAAATATGGTGCGGCAGATTTAGATACAAATCAGGATGAAATTGAAATGTGGGCGTTATTCAACCCAGAAATATTTCAATATGTTAAAAACGATCAGTTATGGTTTGATCCCAAAACAGGCGAGCAATTAACGCAATGCCCATTTTTAGTACTTAGCAGTAAAAAATATCCACAAGAAAAAGATAAATATACATGCAGTATTTACCATGACCGTCCTCAAGATTGCCGACACTACCCAAGTTTAATTTCAGAAATGATAAACGATGACTGTGAAATGCTTGAACCAATCGATAAACAAAATCCTTTCAAAGCACAAAAAAAATTAGACATACTAATGATAGACAGCCGCTCTTAAGCGAATAAATATAACAAATGCACTGATCTGTAATAATGAGCTGGTAATGTAAATTTAACGCGATTATTTTGCCATTCAACGCAAAATTAAAAGTTATAGTATAACATTGTTGATGATGCCATTTTGTAGTGTTATATTATATCACAACATAACAACCACGATTCGAAGTAATTATGACAAAGTTAACACTCATATCCTCAGCGCTACTGTCTGTTTTGTGTTCTCACTCTGCCCTAGCAGCAACGATTAACGGCACAGTAACAGATTCAAAAAAACAACCTATTGCTAATGCAACTATCCATGTTCATGGAAAGTCACAAAGCGTGAAAAGCAATGAACAAGGTCAGTTTAGCATCGACATAGATGCTAAAAGCCAATTACATATTAGTAAAGATAACTACATCGATTCACGTATATCGCTTGAGAATGTAGACGATACAATTACTGTTACATTAAAGCCGTCTTCGGTTGAAACTGTGGTTGTGTATGCCTCGGCACTGCATAAAAATAGCTTAGAAATGATTTCACCTGTAAGCGTACTATCAGGGGATGAACTAAAAAATAAAGCGAAACCGACCCTAGGTGAAACACTTAAAGGAATACCAGGAGTAAACGCTAGCTACTTCGGCCCTGTCTCTTCAAGTCCGATTATTCGTGGCCTAGGTGGTCCTCGTGTTAAAATTACTCAAAACGGTTTAGATAGCAGTGATGCATCACGTATCGGTCCAGATCACGCGACATCAAGTGATAGCTTAGCCGCTGAACAAATTGAAGTACTACGAGGCCCAAGCACCCTACTATATGGCTCTGGTGCTATTGGCGGTGTAGTAAATGTGGTTGATAACCGTATTCCAACCAATAATATTGACGCACTCTCGGGAGCGGCACAATACACACACGATACCGTTTCAAATGCGAACACCTATGCGGCAAAATTAGAAACAGGCAGCAATAACTTTAATTTTCATTTTGATGGCACCAAACGCAGTGGTGATGACTATCAAACGCCTCGCTTTAACCTACCAGATGAACATGAAGAAGGTGAAGTACACATTGAGGGCGATGAAGAAACAGCCACTTCAGTTGAAAATACTTTTATCGACAGTGAAACAGTGAACTTTGGTACCAGCTATGTCGGTGAGCATTTAACCGTTGGCTTTTCATACGGCAATATTGAAACAGACTATGGCATTCCAGGGCATTCACATGATCACGGTCATGCCCATGAAGAAGAAGGCGATCATGAAGATCATGCGGATGAAGAACATATAGAAACTCCCGTTTATGCTCATTTAGAGCAAGATCGTTGGCAAGGACTGGTAAGCTATGCATTTCATGATAACTGGATTGAATCGATTAATCTTCGTCTTGGCTACACCGACTACACTCACAGTGAAATTGAAGATGGCGCGATTGGCACCACGTTTAGTAACGAAACCACTGAAGCACGTTTAAATGTAGAGCATCAGTTAGGCCAATGGCATGGCATGATTGGCTATCACTATAGTGAATCTGATTACGATGCAATTGGCGAAGAAGCGTTTACGCCTGCAAGTGTCACTACCACTCATGCGTTATATTTACTTGAAGAACGCACATTTGGCGATGTCACCGTAGAGCTTGGCGCCCGCCTAGAAGATTATGATATCAAAAGTGATGTAGATACACATCAGCACAGCCATGATGAACAACCTGTATCGGCAGATGAGACTATTAACTACACCCAAAGCTTTACTAATGTAAGTGCCTCAGCCGGTGCAATTTGGGAGTATATGCCAAGTCACAACCTAGCCGTTAGCTTATCACATTCAGAGCGTGCGCCACTTTCAGCTGAGTTACTCTCTAATGGTGTGCATGTTGCTACAGGTACTTATGAGCTTGGTTTGGGCTATCATATTGAAGGGGCAGAAGCGCATTTTGAACCTGAAGAAATTAAACAAGAGACCTCAACCAATCTTGATATTAGTTTACGTCGTTTTAGCGGTGACTTTGGCTACACCGTCAACTTTTTCTATAACGATATTAAAAACTTTTATTATCAACAAAACACCGGATTAGTGTTTGATGAGATGGATGGCTTTGAGTCTGCTGCCAATGGACACAGCGATGCAATTGATGTTTATCAATTTACCAGTAAAGATGCGCAGCTTTATGGTTTTGAATTTGATGTACATTATCAAATAAACCCCAGCGCCATGGTAAAAGTATTTGGTGACTCTACTCGCGCCAAACTAAAAGATAATGAAGGTAATTTACCACGTATCCCTGCCAATAAATTGGGCTCAGAACTACAATATACCCTAGGTAATGCGCAATTTACCTTAACAGGAACCCATTACTTTGAGCAAAATGATATTAGTGCTTACGAAACGGCAACGGATGGCTATACATTAATTGATTTACAAGCCAATTATCAACTTGATTTAGGCGCAGTTGACACGCAGCTATACCTAAGTGTTGATAACATTACTGATGAACTTGGTTTTGTACATAGTTCATTTATTAAAGATACGGCACCTCTTCCTGGACGTAACTTCCAATTTGGCGTTAGAGGCTACTTTTAAAACGCGCTCATTTTTAATCAGACAATAAAAAACCGCATTCGTAATAATGAATGCGGTTTTTTTACAACTAAATTCTAATTAAAGAATTGCGTGTAACTCAACGTCAAATACTAGAGTTGAGTAAGGTGCGATTGCAGCACCGGCACCACGTTCACCATAAGCAAGCTCATGAGGAACGTATAAACGCCATTTAGTACCTACTGGCATCATTTGTAATGCTTCAGTCCAACCTTTGATCACGCCACCTACTGGGAATTCAGCAGGTTGACCGCGCTCGTATGAGCTATCAAAAACAGTACCGTTTACTAAAGTACCGTGGTAATCAACACGTACTGTAGACTCTGCAGTTGGCTTTTCGCCTTCACCTGTTGCAAGTACTTCGTACTGAAGACCTGACTCAGTAACTGTAATTTCAGGACGTTTTGCGTTTTCTTCTAAAAATGCAATACCTTCAGCAGCCAATACTTTAGCTTCTTCTTCACGACGAGCTTGGATCTCTTCGTTGATTTTCTCAAATGCAGCTTGGATCTCAGGGATCTCTACTTGAAAAGCACTGCCTGCATACGCATCTTTCATGCCTTCAAATACTGAATTTAAGTTTAAACCTTCAAAAGGGTTAGCCTTAAGTTGCTCACCCATTTGTAAGCCAATACCGTAACTTGCTTTTTCAGCATCTGTAGTAAAATTATCTGACATAATGTGTTATTCACGTTTTGTTAGTTAAAAGACCCGTATATGCTATCACAAAATAAAAGCCGTTTGGGGCTAGTTTTTATTGAGTTTTTCTTTAATTAAACCAATAGCAAAGGTACACACAGGTAAACTGAGCAAAATTCCAACAAGTAAGCTCATCGGCAACAATCCGACCACGCCGATCAACAAAAGAGGCACAGCCACCAAACCGATAATGCCAATGTAAAACGCGCCCCACACTGGCCAAAAATGATCGTATTTTGTGATTAAATGCCCGGATAAAAGATTAAACCCGATGCCATATAAGAAAGTCATCATCAGCGCATTATCTGGGTATGCATCAATGGCCATTTTTTGTAATAACGATATGGCACTTTGGTAACAATAACCAAACACAGTCCATAGCAGGATGTGCTTAAGTAAACGTTTAGAGAAGGATAACTCCGGGGACTGTGACATAATAAAGCTCCAGATAGCAAAAAACCGCCAATAAGGCGGTTTTTTAAATAATGGTGGAGAGATAGGGATTTGAACCCTAGAGGGGCTATAAACCCCTGCCGGTTTTCAAGACCGGTGCATTCGACCACTCTGCCATCTCTCCGTACGGCGCGCATAATAAGATCATACGCTTAGCTTGTAAAGCCCTATTTTACTAAAACTGATTAAATAGTTAAATATTAACCAAGATAGTCATAAACCCTAGTAATATTGTTTAGGTCTGCGGGCAATCCAAGAACATACTAAACACACCAATAAGCTGGCAGTTAAAAATGCAATACTTTGAAATATTAAATCGAAGCGGTTTAAATCATCACTTGGGATCACAACTAACACAAACGAAGGTAGGACGGTGAATAATAGAACATAGCAGCATATTTTAAAGGCTCTGCCAAAATCAAATCGTCGAGACTGTTGCATCCACCATGTTAGTAGTACTAGGACGCCCATCGCAGTTGCAGCAATAAAGTGAGCTGCTTGTGTATTCATTGCAACATAAAATGTCGCAAGCGCGCCAACAACACCCCAGATTGACCAAGCAAACCAGTTTTCTTTTTCACGTAAAAATAAATTTCCCATCATTTTCGTCTTCTTTATCGTTATTATTGGTAAGACTTTCCATACATTACCAAAAAACAACCGATTAAAAAACAAACTGAAGAAGATTTATTGCGTATGGTGCTTCCGTGCGCTTCTCGCAGCTACAATATTAACCGCGGTAGTGTAACACGATTAACTTAATGAATTATGACTATATTGAATATAAAAAGTTCATCCTATTGCTACAAAAAACTAAAATAGTTTTCTGGCTTATGGCGCGGTGACTTTTTACACTCAACTGCTGGCGTCCCTAAATACAAATAACCCACTATTTCATCATCATTATTTAAGTTAAGCGCGTGTTTAACACTGGGGCTTTGTGCAAAGTAACCTGTGCGCCAAATACCGCCAAGCCCTTGTGCAAATGCGGCTTGTTGCATAGCCAGCACGCCACAGCCTGCACTTTGAACTTGTTCTATTCTTGGTACTTTTGGATGTTGTTGATATTTTGCAATGGCAATAATGATCATGGGTGCTCTAAGGGGTAACTCTTTAGCACGATTAATTACTTTTTCAGCTTGCTGCTCGGCCAAAGCGCTTTGATAATAAATTTCACCCAACTTATGACGTGCATCCCCTTGAACAATGATATATTGCCAAGGCGCAATACAGCCATGATCGGGAACTCTGAGCCCAGCCTGCTGAATAATGTTTAGTTGTTCTTCATTAGGGCCTGGCTCTGTCAGTTTTGCATCTGACTGGCGGGTTAATAAAAGCTCAATAGCATCCATTATAATTACTCAAAAGACAAAACAATAGCATACCATTGAAACCCTTAGGTTAAAATATAATGGGCACCCCGCTGTTATTATTTGCTTATCAAGAAAGTACCTAGGTTAAAAAAGCACACAAATAATATCGCAACCCAAATAGCCGTGTATTTGTGCCATTACAAAATGGCGCTAGCCTTTTGCGTGTAAATAATTAGGTCGAACTAATGAGGGGCTTTATAGATTTAATTTTGCCAGTTAAGCGTTGTAGCCGAGGCACCATTGAAAGTCGCAATAGCGTATTTATTAGCTATACAAGGAATGGGATAAGGTAAAAATCAACAATATAAGGGTCTGATTATAAGTTAACTATCTTTAAAAAATAATCAGACCCGTGTACTTACTTAAATTGCATATTAGATACTGCGTGCAACTTGTAAAGCTTCAAATATAGCGCGCTTGGCATCAATAGCCGCTGCCAGTTTAGCGCCACCAATAACATGAACCTTGGCATTCTCTGCTTGCGCCTTAAATAGTTCGTCATTAGACACTTGGCCAATACAAGCAATCACAGTATCAACTGGCAATACTTGCGTTTCGCCAGAAACACTTATAGTTAGGCCGTTTTTATCAAAACGATGGTACTGGCAATTGGCAATTTGCTTAACGCCATGTTGTTTAGCAACTTGACGATGTATCCAACCGGTTGTTTTACCTAAATCACCACCAAAGCGCCCTTCACTGCGTTTAAGCATATAAAGTTGACGCTCATCTTTATGAGGCTGAGCATCGCACTCTATTCCCCACTGGGTTTTAAAGTCGCTGATACTTTGTGATTTATGTTCACTTAAAAATGCCACCATATCAAAACCGATACCGCCTGCGCCTAAAATCGCAATCGAGTTACCAAGTTCAACCTCACCGCGAATGACTTCATCGTAGGCAAAAACACGTTTGTCATCACTACATTCTATAGAGGCTTCACGTGGCCTTACACCCGTGGCAAAAACCACATCGTCAAACTGACTTAGCATACTATCATCAAATGCTTTTCCTAATTCAATGGTGACGTTTAAACGCTTAAGTTCATTGGTAAAGTAAGCCAATGTATGGTTAAAGTCTTCTTTACCAGGTATTTGCATGGCTAAATTAAACTGCCCACCCATATGCTGCTTTTGGTCAATAAGCGTTACATTGTGACCTTTTTGCGCTAAGTAGCAACTTGAAGAAAGCCCAGCAGGACCCGCTCCAACCACTAATACATTTTTAGCTGTTGCGGCTTTTTCTAGAGGGTAATCAAGTTCAAAACCCGCTTGTGGGTTAACTAAGCAAGTGGCACGTTTACCTTTAAATACATGGTCTAAACAGCCCTGATTACACCCTATACAAATATTAATATGTTCAGAGCGCTTGGCTTGATATTTATTAAAGAACTCAGGATCGGCAAGTAAAGGGCGCGCCATAGAGATTAAATCAGCTTCACCCGCCGTTAAAATATCGTTGGCAATCTCTGGTGTATTAATGCGGTTTACGGCAATAACAGGCACGCTAATAACATCTTTCAACCGCTTTGACGCTTCTTTAAATGCGCCTGGGGGTACCATGCTTGCAATTGTCGGTACCCGTGCTTCATGCCAACCAATGCCAGTATTAAAAATATCAACACCTGCTTTTTCAAGTGCAATAGCTTGTTGTGTTACTTCCTCAGGAGTTGAGCCATTCGGAATTAAATCGATAACAGACAGTCTAAAAATAATTAGAAATTTATCTGAAACTTTAGCTCTTACTGCTTTTACAATCTCAACAGCTAAACGCATTCTGTTTTCAAGACTGCCACCAAACTCATCGTCTCGTTTGTTTGTATGCGGTGCCATAAATTCATTAATTAAGTAACCTTCAGAGCCCATCACCTCTACGCCGTCGTAACCTGCTTTTTCTGCTAAATATGCAGAGTGAGCAAAATCTTTAATGGTTTTTTTAATTGAACTTAAAGACATAGCCTTAGGTTTATAAGGATTGATCGGTGCTTTTATCGCACTTGGGGCTTGATTGAATGGATGATAAGCATAGCGCCCAGCATGCAATAACTGCAGGCAAATTTTACCACCATGTTGATGAACAGCTTGTGTATAAGCGCGGTGTTTAAAAACATCATAATAACTATTAAATGATGATGAAATAGGCGTTAACTTGCCGCGAAGATTAGGGCTATATCCCCCCGTAATGAGCATTGCTGTGCCACCTTTAGCACGTGCTTCATAAAAAGCACGAAGGCGTTTACGATTATGCCATCCCTCTTCGAGGCCGGTATGCATTGATCCCATTACTAAACGGTTACGTAATTGTGTGTGTTTTAGTTCTAATTTTTGTTCTAACATCCTGTGCCCCAATAACTGGTCTAACCTGTGTGCATTTAGTCAATTCTGCTTTAATGACCAACAATAAGCAATATATGAGCAGATTAAACTTAATAATTTTTTAACTTAAAACCTGTTGACTGCGTTTATATTGACCAATAGCGTGAGTTAAAAGTAGTGACTACAGCCATAATTTCAGTAATTATTTATTAAATAAACACGTGTTTAATCTCAAGTGTAATTGAATTTATAAATGTTTCGTTACGATTTAGCAGTTAAATTTATTTATATTCTACGCTAAGATGGCAATAACTTTTTAGCTGTACCAATTTAAGGAGCTATTTTGATAGCAAAGGTATTTAAAGGTATATGGACGGGGATCAACTTCTCACGTCGTTTAATACTCAACGTATTGTTTTTATTTTTGGTCGTCATTTTTATCGTATCGGTATCAAGTGACGGTGATAAAATTATTGTCGAAGAGGGCTCTGTTCTTAGACTTAACCTTAATGGCCCTATTGTCGAAGAAAAAACCTATATAGACCCTGTTGAAGCCGCTATCAATGATGCAACGGCCAGTGCTGACTCACCCAGTGAAATATTGCTCGACGATGTAGTTGAAGTAATTAATGAAGCAGCACAAGACTCGCGTATAAGCGCTATTTTGCTTGATTTACAAGAAATGCCAAAAGCACATTTAAATAAGCTCAAACAAATTACGCAGGCACTTGAAACATTTAAAGCAACTGGTAAAAAAGTGATTGCCTCAGGGTATTACTACACCCAAGCACAATATTACATTGCCGCGCATGCAGACGAAATTGCGATGCATCCTTATGGTAGTGTGCTTATTGAAGGCTACGGTATGTACCCGCTTTACTTCAAAGACGCATTAGAAAAATTAGAAGTCACTCAGCATATATTCCGTGTAGGTACCTTTAAATCGGCCGTTGAACCGTTTATCAGAAATGATATGTCAGAGGCAGCTAAAGAAGCAAACCGCGTATGGCTTGGTGCTTTATGGAATGAATATAAGCAAGACGTTAGTGCTGTACGTCCTTTTGATGAGTCAAACTTTGATGAAACAATGGATGTTTATTTAGCTAAAATGCAAGCCGCTAATGGTGATGCCGGTAAATATGCACTGGATAACCAATGGGTTGACTCATTAAAAACCAATCAGCAAATTCGCCAACAATTAATTGAATTGGTTGGAGAAAATGAAGATGGAAAAACATTTAAACAAGTCTCTTTTGGTGAATACTTAAGTTTAGTAAAACCGCCTATTGAGTTTGATAACCCTATGACTGAAAAAGTCGCTGTTGTGGTTGCTAAAGGCACTATTGTTGATGGTGAACGCCGTGCTGGTGAAATTGGTGGTGATTCAACTGCAGCCCTCCTTCGCAAAGCCCGACTTGATGACAAGGTTAAAGCGGTGGTTTTACGAATAGATTCAGGCGGTGGCAGCATGTTTGCCTCAGAAGTAATTCGTGCTGAAGTACTTGCACTTAAAGCTGCTGGTAAACCCGTTATTGCATCAATGAGCTCAGTAGCTGCATCAGGCGGTTATTGGATTGCATCGGCGGCCAATGAAATTTGGGCAGCGCCGAGTACAATTACCGGTTCAATTGGCGTATTTGGTACCTTTATGACATTTGAAGATACCCTCGCTAAAATAGGCGTGTATTCAGATGGCGTAGCGACCACCGAATTGGCAGGTTTTTCAATCACTCGCCCACTTAACGAGAAAATGGCTAAAGTTATTCAAATGAGTGTTGAAGAAGCATATGGACGCTTTTTAGATGTGGTTGCTGAGGCACGTAATATGACCCCAGAGCAAGTTGATAAAATTGCCCAAGGTCGGGTATGGATTGCCTCTCAAGCTCAAGAGCTTGGTTTAGTTGATAAACTTGGTAATAAACAAGATGCGATTAAAGCAGCTGCAGAGCTTGCAAAGCTTAACTACTATGACGTTAAAACAATTAAGCAATCGCTTAGCCCACAAGAAAAAATGCTTCAAGATATTTTCGGCAGTGCCGCCGTTAAATCAGTACTTGGGCTTGAAACACAAAAAACAGCAGTATTAGCCAGCCAAGCTAATCTGCAAAGTGTTATTAAACAATTAAGCATTGAAGTAGAAAACCTAAAAGATTATAACGATCCACAAGGTGTTTATGCCCGCTGTTTAGAGTGTACAGTTGCACAATAGTGCCTTAACAGGCTGTATTGATTAGCAGTTAGCGTTATACTAAGCCCAGTTTTTTTACTGGGCTTTTTTTATGAAACGTAAACGCATTTATATCGCTTACACTGGCGGTACCATAGGAATGAAAAAATCAATCCGCGGCTATATTCCTGCTGAAGGGTTTTTAACCGAAACCGTGGTTAATAACGCAGAGTTTAATCGTGAAGAAATGCCACTATTTGATATTCATGAATACTGCCCGCTTATAGATTCTTCAGATATGTCACCGGCTCATTGGCAACTCATCGCCGATGACATAAAAAGTAAATACCAAGATTACGATGGCTTTGTGGTACTGCATGGCACCGATACTATGGCCTATACTGCATCAGCTCTTTCGTTTATGTTTGAAAACTTAACTAAACCTATTATTGTGACCGGCTCACAAATTCCGCTGTCTCAATTACGCTCAGATGGCCAAGTTAACCTACTTAATGCAATGTATTTAGCGGCTAACTATCCCATTGCAGAAGTCAGCTTATTTTTTAATAATCAGTTGTTCAGAGGTAATCGTGCCACTAAAGCCCATGCAGATGGGTTTGATGCATTCGCCTCACCTAACTTAGAGCCGCTTGCACTTTCAGGTATTAATATTCAGCTGTTCAAAGGGCAATTAAGCCCGTATGTAGAAAATGAACTCCAAGTTACCCCTATTACACCGCAAGCTATTGGCGTGCTGTATTTATACCCAGGGATCAGCAAAGAAGTAGTAAAAAGCTTAGTTAATGGCAATATTAAAGCCCTTGTACTGCTAAGCTTTGGTGTAGGCAATGCGCCACAAGACCCTGAGTTTTTAGCGATTCTGGATGAAGCAAGTAAACGGGGTGTTATTATTACTAATTTAACCCAATGTTTAAAAGGCCAAGTGAACATGGGCGGTTATGCCACGGGTAATGCGCTGTTAAACATAGGCGTGATCAGCGGTTACGATATGACCTTAGAAGCATGCTTAACTAAGCTGCATTACTTGTTTAGTCAAAACCTAGAAATTGAAACAATTCGCCATTTAATGCAAGATAACCTGCGTGGTGAGCTGACCCGTTAAGTAATCAGTTAAGCGAATAACAAAAAAGGACGCTACTTAGCGTCCTTTTTAATTACTTAGATTTTATTAACGAACTTTTGCGTCAATATCAACTAAGTCAGTTAAATGACACGTTTCACCACTGTGGGTTTTAATGCCATGCTCACCAAAGTAATCACGCTGGGCTTGAACTAAGTGCCCATTACTTGGTGTTGTTAGCGTTGCTAAGTAGGTTTGTGTTGCACTAAGCACAGGAAACGCCAGACCCGTCATAACGGCTTGGCCAGTCACTTTACGCATCGCTAATGACTCTTTTTCAAGGGTATCAATAAACTCAACGCCTTGCGCTACACTATCAAGGTAATCAGCACGGATAATACACCCTGCACGCCATGTTTGTAGCGTTTTCGCTAAATCAACTTTCCATTGATGAGTTCGTGAAGCGCCTTTAATTAATGCAAGTCCTTGACGATAGGCCAACAGGCTCGCAAGGGTAAACGCATCTTTTAATTCATCTAAATCAATATCAACTTGCGTGGTATTTTGTGCGCTGTATGTCATTTCTTGTGCGGCAGTGGTATTACACGCATTGGTTAAATGACGAGCTTGTACAGCAGCCACTAACGACGGTACCGCAATACCTAATTCAAGGGCGTTTTGTGCTGTCCATAAACCGGTGCCTTTTGCGCCTACTTTATTGTCAATTAAATCTACAAGCGGCACATTATGCGAATTTTCAAGTGATAAAATATGGCTTGAGATTGACAGTAAATAGCTATTTAGTTGCCCTTGAGACCATTCGTTAAATATCTCTGCAATTTCTTTAGGTGAGCGATTAGTGCCGTGACGCAATAGCTGATACATTTCTGCAATCAGTTGCATGAGTGCGTATTCAATTCCATTGTGAACCATTTTTACAAAATGGCCGCTAGCTGACTGCCCTACACGCGCAAAACACGACTCGCCTTTATAGCTTGCAGCAACCTTTGTAAACCATGGCTCGACACGCTCCCAACCACCTTCAGAACCACTGGCCATCATAGCTGGACCGTGACGTGCACCCTCGGCACCGCCTGAAATACCCATAGTGGCAAATTCAAACTTATCTTGGTATTTGAGCTTACGGTTAATACCGTCTTTATAATTACTGTTACCACAATCAACAATAATATCACTACACTGAACACCCGCTTCAATAAGCTCGTTGCAAACCGCATCAACTAACTCACCAGCAGGCACAAGTAATAAAATAGAACGCGGTGCTTCTAAACGCCTAACCATATCCCCTAAATCAGAGACAATGTGAAGTTTATCAGCCATGCCTTGTGATTTAGCACAACTTAGTAATTCTTCACCCGCATTTGGGTTTTTGTCATAAGCGACAAGCGTTATCCCTTTTTCAATCAAGTTCAGGGCAAGATTTTTCCCCATAACGCCTAACCCTACTAATGCAACTTGCATTTAGTGCCCTCCTCGGTAACAACTATTTGGTTAGTAAATTAAAATAATACCGCGTGCATTATACTCAGACCGCAGCCATGAGCAAAGCTACATGCATTTATTACAGCTAAAATAAACGCCGCAATTATATCAAACAACCGCCCTCTCAGGGGAAGAAATAGCAGTGCTATTTAAATTTTTAGATCATTGACGCCCTGTGACACCGGTGTCATAATGATGACATATTCATTTTGTATATAATAGTCGCAATGTTATAAAAATTGCATAAAACTAAAGATTGCTCTTTATTAGTAATCGCTAAAAACAAAATAACCGTCAACTTGCTTAAAAAAAGCACACAGGAGAATTTAATGTTAAGACGTACAAAAATAGTCGCGACACTTGGACCTGCAACAGATAGAGATAATAACTTAGAAAAAATTATTCGTGCAGGCGCAAATGTCGTTCGATTAAATTTCTCACACGGTGTTGCACAAGATCATAAAGACCGTGCACAAGCTGTTCGAGATATTGCAACTAAACTTGGTAAGCACATCGCGATTCTCGCTGACTTACAAGGCCCAAAAATTCGCGTTTCAACCTTCAAAGAAGGCAAAGTGACCTTATCTGTTGGTGCAAAATTTATTCTTGATGCCAAAATGGAAAAAGGCCAAGGCGATATTAACGCCGTCGGTATTGACTATAAAGAGCTACCACAAGATGTTGCCCCTGGTGATTTATTGCTATTAAACGATGGCTTAATTCAACTCACCGTAGAAAGTGTTGAAGGTCACTTAGTTCATACCATTGTGACTGTTGGCGGCGTACTTTCTAATAATAAAGGGATTAACCGTCTAGGTGGAGGCTTAACGGCACCTGCATTTACGGAAAAAGATAAAGAAGATTTAATCACC
Source organism: Pseudoalteromonas sp. APC 3250 (assembly GCF_030407915.1). Taxonomy (NCBI): domain Bacteria; kingdom Pseudomonadati; phylum Pseudomonadota; class Gammaproteobacteria; order Alteromonadales; family Pseudoalteromonadaceae; genus Pseudoalteromonas; species Pseudoalteromonas sp. APC 3250. Next base: position 61,763 of record NZ_JASDCM010000001.1, on the reverse strand, counting down.
GCTGCTGAAATTGGCGTTGATTACATTGCAGTTTCTTTTCCTCGCAGTGGCGATGATATGCGTTATGTGCGTTCATTAGCGGAGGCTGCAGGCTCTAATGCACAGCTTTTAGCTAAAATTGAGCGTGCTGAAGCAGTAGAAACACAAGAAGCAGTTGATGACATTATTTTAGCGTCTGACGCTGTTATGGTTGCCCGTGGCGACTTAGGTGTAGAAATTGGTGATGCTGCACTAATGGGTAAACAAAAACTCATTATTCGTCGTGCTCGTTCATTGAACCGTACCGTTGTAACCGCTACGCAAATGATGGAATCGATGATCGATAACCCTATGCCAACACGTGCAGAAGTTATGGATGTTGCCAATGCAGTACTTGATGGCACAGATGCAGTGATGCTTTCTGCTGAAACAGCCGCTGGTGATTACCCGGAAGAAACCGTTGCTACTATGGCGCGTGTTTGTTTAGGTGCTGAGTCGCAAAAAGAAACACACGTTTCTAAACATCGTTTAGACAGCCGTTTTTCTTCTAATGCCGAATCAATTGCCTTATCAGCTATGTATGCAGCTAACCACTTAGACTCTGTTAAAGCGATTATCACCCTTACTGAGTCAGGTAGCACGGCAAAATTGATGTCGCGTATTAGCTCTGGACTGCCTATTTATTCACTTTCACGTCATGCAAGTACATTAGGTCAAACAGCGCTGTATCGTGGTGTTTACCCTGTATTTTTTGACTCTACAAAATGTGAAAAAGATAGCATGGTTAAAGATGCATTAAGCACACTCGTAGCCGCAGGCTCTTTACAAGCAGGCGATACCGTGATTATTACCCACGGCGATGCGATGGAAACGATTGGTGCAACCAACACGATGAAAATAGTCACTGTTTCGTAACTGTAACGCGCATAAAAAAACGCGAGCTATATGCTCGCGTTTTTTATGCTATTTATTAAAATTAGCTTGCTAATGCTGCTTTTACTTTATCACGGTAACTTCTACTTACTTTGAGCTCTTGTCCGTTATCTAACACTAATAAATATTCACCACTAACCTGAGTTACCAGCTTGCTAATTTGTTTGGTGTTAACAATCGCGCTGCGATGAACACGTACAAATAAGCTTGGATCTAATTCTTGTTCAAGCTCTTTCATGGTTTTACGTAATATATGCGTTTGCCCATCTTGGCAATGCAGACACATGTAATCACCTGCCGCATCTACCCACTGTATAGTAGCAACGGGTACTCTGACAATTTCGCCCTGCTCTTTTACGGCCAATGATTCAGGATAACGACGATCTGTAAGGGTATCGCCAGTGGCTAATTTCTTTAAAATTTCTTCGCAGTTATTGCCTGTTATCCCTGCTACGAAACTCGCTAGTTTTTTCTTATGGGCGTTATCCTGCTGAGTTTTTAAATAGGTATGCACTTTTTCTACCGCCTGTTTTAATCTGTTATCATCAACGGGTTTTAAAATGTAATCTAAAGCATGAATTTCAAATGCTTTAACAGCAAAGTGATCAAACGCCGTAACAAACACAATGGCAGGTAAATCTTTACTGCTTTCACTTAAAACACGTGCGACTTCAAAACCGTTCATACCAGGCATTTGAATATCAAGAAAGACAAGATCAATTTTTTCGTTTTTACAACTTTCAATCGCATCAAAACCTGAGCTACACAGTTTGATCACTTCAATATCAGAAAACTCTTCAAGCCTGACGGCTAAACCTTTACGTGCTAATGGTTCATCATCAACAATAAGCGTTTTTATTCTTGTCATTTCTTCACAGCCTTCTCAAACGGGACTCGCAGATTAACTTTTAATCCACTTGGCGTATTATGTGATAATACAAACGAGTAATTATTTTCGTAGAGCGTTTTTAATCTGTCTCGGGTGTTTGCCACCCCTACGCCTTGTGCATTAACTAACTGACCATTTTCAATATCAGTGCCAGGCCCATTATCGCCCACTTCAAGTAATAATTCATTAGCAAAAACTTGCGCTTTTATATCAATAACACCACCTTCTGACATATGGGCAATGGCGTACTTAATGGCATTTTCGATGATCGGTTGTAATATTAAGCTTGGCACTAATGCTTGTTTGGCCTGCTCACTCACGTCCACATTAACTTGTAAGCGCTCATCAAAACGTACACGTTCAATTTCTAAATAGAGCATTAATGCATGTAACTCTTGCTCCAGCGGCACTTTTTTAATTGGATCAGTATTAAGTGTATAGCGTAAAAAGTCACTCAATTTAGATACCATCAAGTTAGCATCTTTATTTTCTTTTACCAAAACTAAGGTTGATATTGCATTGAGCGTATTAAACAAAAAATGAGGATTTAGCTGGTATCTAAGCATTTTTAACTGCGCTTCGTGCGCCATCGTGGTTGCTTTTAAGGCTTTTTGACGTTCACTTTGTAATAACTGGTAATACTTAACCCCAAAGTACAAACCACTCCAACACAAAATAATATAAACAGAATCGAGTCCTTGTTGTAAATAATAAAACCATTCTTCAGGACGATATCCGTGGCGATAAATTTCCCACAGGTTAAACTTTTGCACCACGGCCCATAATGTACCGGTTATATAAGAGGCGCCAAATACAACAATAATTAATACCCAAGGTGAGGCATTCCAAATTTTGCGATAAATATAACGCAGAGGCACAGTCATTAAACAGCCCGCATAGGCGTTTAGTAAAATAACGAATACGTAAATATCACGCATTTCGAATACTTTAGAACCAATATAGTTAACTAACGCATAACCTATCCAGCCTGCAATTTGCAAAAGCCAGAAAAAACGTTGTCTGTTATCAATTAAAGACTGCCAATTCAAAATTAATTATTACCTTGTAAATTTGTCACTATTATATCGATTTATCGTCAGGTATAGCACTACCAACTGTCTTACTTTTTAATAGCCCTATCGCAAACAATAAATTAAATAAATACAGGATGGATGCTCAGTTCTGGTTTAGTGGTTACGTCAAACAAACTAAAACTCGTGTTGCAATTACCCCTTGCGGATGATTTAAAACGCATAAAAAAAGCGAAAGGCATCCACCTTTCGCTTATCAATGTTTACTTTTATTTTTTAAGCAAGCTTATCTGAAGCAACTTTATAAGTCGGATCTTCAATTACGTTCACTTCAACTAAGTCACGTGCTTTATGCAGTAGTTCTGTACAGTCTTTACTTAAGTGACGCAAGTGCAGCTTTTTACCCGCTTTATTGTATTTGTCAGCTAAGCTGTCGATGGCCTCAATCGCACTATGATCCGCAACGCGACTGTATTTAAACTCAACAATCACATCTTTGGGGTCGTTCTTAACATCAAATAAATCAGCAAAGTTTTTAACCGAACCAAAAAATAAAGGCCCATGTAGCTCGTACACTTTTGAACCTTCTTTATCAATATAGTTAGTTGTGTAAATATGTTTTGCATGCTGCCATGCAAACACTAACGCAGAGACAATAACACCTACACACACCGCAATCGCAAGGTCGGTAATAACCGTTACACCCGAAACTAATACAATTACAAAAGCATCAGATAAAGGCACGCGTTTCATCATTTTGAAACTCGCCCATTCAAACGTACCCAGCACCACCATAAACATAACCCCAACTAATGCGGCCAGTGGGATCATTTCGATTAAGCTTGAAGCGAAGATAATAAATGCAAGTAACATCAATGCGGCACTAATACCTGATAAACGCGAACGCCCACCTGAATTAATATTGATCATAGATTGGCCAATCATGGCACAGCCACCCATTGCACCAAAGAAACCACATGTGACGTTGGCCGCACCTTGGCCAATACATTCTTTATTAGAATGGCCACGGGTTTCTGTAATTTCGTCAATCAAGCTTAGCGTTAACAGCGATTCAATTAAGCCAATAGCTGCAAGAATAAGCGCATATGGAAAGATAATTTGTAGTGTTTCTAGGTTAAAAGGGACCATAGGAATATGAAACTGTGGTAAGCCACCGGCAATGGTTGCAGCTTCATTTCCTGTCATGCCTTTTAAGAAATCAAGTACCGTACGTGCTTCTAAATCAAGACCAATCACTAAACCCGTTACAGTAACAATAGCAACCAGTGATGAAGGCACCGCGGTAGTTAATTTTGGTAAAAAGTGAATAATTGCCATCGTTAGCGCCACTAAACCTAACATGATGTAAAGCGCACTGCCCGTCATCCACATTTGGCCGCCAGCACCATCAGGCACTTTAAACTGTCCAAGCTGGGCTAAAAATATAACAATCGCTAAACCGTTAACGAAACCGAGCATAACAGGATGCGGAACCATACGAATAAACTTACCGAGCTTAAATACCCCAGCCAATATTTGTAGTAGTCCCATCAGCAACACAGTAGCAAATAGGTATTCCACTCCGTGATCAAGTACTAAACTTACCATCACAACCGCTAATGCACCGGTTGCACCCGAAATCATACCCGGACGACCACCAAAAATAGCCGTAATTAAGCCCACAATAAATGCGGCGTATAAACCAACAAGAGGTTCTACATTTGCAACAAAGGCAAATGCAACAGCTTCTGGGATCAAGGCAAGTGCCACTGTCAATCCAGAGAGAATATCGTTTTTAGCAGAGCTTGGCGCTCTGCTGAGTAAGTTAAACATTGAGTTCCTCAGTTTTATTTCGCTAACAAAAAAAGCGCTAGATTTTATCAAATTAGCGCTCATTTCACAATTATAGTTAATTCAGCCTGTGTGTTTTTAGCTGCTTAGTAAAGTTTAAAGTGGCAGTGCCGTGCTTCGTTTAACACACGTCATGGTCACATTAGAATGAACCTCTTGTACATATTCTAAGCTAAGCAAGTTATCGCGTACAAAGTGCTCATAACCTTCTATGCCTTGAGAAATAATACGCAACATAAAGTCCATAGTCCCAGCCATGGTGTAACATTCAGTCACTTCATCATAGCTAAGTATTAATTTTTCAAACTCAGCTAAATTCTTTTTACCATGGTTTGATAAACGTACATGGGCGTAAACCAACATATCAAAGCCCAGCTTTTTTTCATCAAGCAATGCGACTTTACTTTTGATGTAGCCATCTTGTTCTAATTTAGCAATACGACGCCAACAAGGAGACTGAGAAAGTCCGACTTTGTCTGCAATCTCAGCAGTTGATAAACTTGCATCTTGTTGTAAAAGTGCCAATATTTGGCGATCTACGTGATTTAGAGACATTTTATTTCTTATTTATCTAATAAATTGGTTAAATTATACAGCCTTTTTAAAAAGCAGTCTGCTTATTTTTAACAAATATGCACATCAACCAAACTGGCCACTTACAAATGGGTTAGTAGCCTGTTCATGAGCAACATGGGTGTTGTCACCATGGCCACTTAAAATTGCAGTGTTCGGTGGTAATGTCATGATATGTTGCATTATAGAGTCGATTAGCTGCTTGCTGTCGCCTTTAGGAAAGTCGGTACGCCCTATTGAACCTTTGAAAATAACATCCCCGACGATAACCGTATTGTGTGCTTGTTGATAAAACACAACATGCCCTGGCGTATGCCCTGGGCAATGAAGTACTTTAAATTCAAGCTGCCCAACCTTGATACTATCACCATGGGCTAACCATTCATCAGGATAGAAGGAGTTGATCGGTTTAAAGCCAAACATAGTGGCTTGCATCGGTAAATTGTCGAACCAAAAACGTTCATCCTCATGAGGCCCAATCATCTTTACCTTGTGTTGCTCGCGTAAATTATGCGCAGCGCCTACATGATCTAAATGCCCATGGGTTAACCAAATCGCTGCTAATGATAAATTATGCTGCTTAAGTGATGCATTAATTTTTTCAGCATCACCGCCAGGGTCGACCACGACAGCTTGCTGGGTTTGTTCACATACTATAATGCGGCAATTTTGCATAAACGGGGTTACGGGAATAGTGATTATTTTCATCTTATATTTCTTTATCTTTTTGTGCTGGAATAACTATATTCTCTTCGTATGACATTAAAACTGGGTATTTCAAATAAGCTTGATCATAAAATGGGCTATGCTCATATAACCAATTTAAACGTGCTTCAGCGTTCTTAGCAAAGTCTTTATCCTGGTTTACTTTTTTATCAAATTCTTGGGCTAATTTGGGGTCATCAGCAAGCATTTTTTCAGCAAACGGTATCAAAGCATAATTTTCCATATATTCAGTGCGCTGAAAAATAGTATTAAACTCTCCCCAAGCAAAAAATGAATCTGGTGCTTCAGGATGTAGCAAGTGGACAGCTAACTCTCCTGCCTTTTGCTGCGTACTCACTTCAAACCAACCATCTAAATCCACATTTGTAGCTGGTACATAATCAAAACTAGCCGACACTCTAAAACGCCCTTCAAATGGCGCTTTATCAAAACTATATTGCGCTACTTTTGCCATTTTTAATGGCTGAGTGTTGGCACCACTGAGCTTATTAACTGACACCCCATGCAGGGCTAATTTCTCAATAATATCGGTGTAAACAGGTGGAATAAAAAATGATTTTGGTACTTCAACCGTGTGCTGCACCTCTTTTTGCCAAAAAATAGGCAGCTTGTCATAATCCTGTTTTTTACCCAAATAGCTTACTTCTTGTTGATTTGACAATGGGCTCAAGCTTTTAGAATAAGCAATACCTTTAAACGCGATATGATCAGGCTGCTCAGAATAACCACGCTTAACAATTAATTGCTTAGGAACAAATTCTTGTTCTTTTTTTACTGCATTAGCGAGTTTATCTTTATGCGCTGATAATGCTTCAATAGCACCATCTATAAACACATAAGTCCCTAACACGCGTTGTTTGTATGGCTTTAAAGAATGGTTTTCAACTAAAATGGTAGGCAATGACTTTAAATCACCCCACCCGTTTGAAAACCGCGGTGTGGCAACCCAACCTGCTAAACCTGATTTAAATTCTTGCTTATCCATAACAAACACTAAAGGGCCCGGAACATGGCCTTGCTCAGTGAGGGTTTGATCAATCATTGGTTTAAAATAACGGTTAAGCGCATCTGAAATGGCAGGCGACTCGCTAGCAAATACTGGGTTATAGCCATAGGTTACATCGTATTGGTAATCAGCCCCATCAGTCACGTGTACGTCAATATACAAATTCGGATTATAATCATTAATTACTTGAAGGACGCTTTTAACCTCTGGTGTATCAAGCTTAGTGTAATCACGATTTAAATTAAGATTATTTGCGTTTGTTCTAAAACCCATTTTGACAGGGCCACGCTGATTAATACGATTAAACGCACTACTACGCTCGTGACCATCAACGTTTAATATTGGGATAAATAAAATGTTTACCTTTTTTAATATATCGCGTCGTTTACCCGTAGCAATGTCTCTAAGCAGCATAAACATCGCATCTTTACCATCAATCTCACCAGCGTGAATACCAGCCTGAATAAGCACGGTTGGTTTGGTGCTATTGGCCATTTGCCCCGCATCAAAAAAACCTTGCTCACTAGCAATCAACATTTTTATTGCTCGTTTACTATTACTATAGCCAATCGTTTTTGATTTAAATTGAGTGGGATTCGCAGCCACTAATCTATCAACAAATGCCATGGTATTAGCATAATTGGGAGACGAGACTCCTGCAGAAATTTCAAAGTCTGTGGTTAAGGGTCCCTGTTGTTGCAATAGTGAGGTACTACTACCTTCCCATGGTAATAATGGCGGTAAATGATCGCTATTTACCATACTTGCAGATAAAACCAATAAACTTATAAACATATACTTCTCTAACAAACCCATTAATTAAGAAAAATTATAGCAATTAAACTTTTCTAGTTGCCAAAACTGCGGTGGTTCAACAAAAAAATACAGCCAACGGCATTTTTAGTTGCAGCCCAGCCACGCTATCAACATCTACTGAATAAAAAGGGCTAATTAGTACCTAAAAAACGAACACACAACGGCAATAAATAAAGGAAAAAGCCTACAAGCGCATAAAAAAGATAATAAATTACAGGCACAAAAAAAGGAGCCATGGGCTCCTTTTCATTACTTATACAAAAACTTAAGCTGCCGCTAGGCCTTCTTTTGCTTTTGCTACAAGCGCTGCGAATGCAACTTGGTCGTAAACAGCGATATCTGCAAGGATCTTACGATCGATTTCTACAGATGTCTTTTTAAGACCATTGATAAAACGGCTGTAAGACAGACCATTTTGACGTGAAGCAGCATTGATACGTGCAATCCATAGTTGACGGAAAGTACGTTTCTTAGCACGGCGGTCACGGTAAGCGTATTGACCCGCTTTAGTAACAGCCTGGAAAGCTACGCGGTAAACACGTGAACGTGCTCCGTAGTAACCTTTCGCTTGTTTTAAAACTTTTTTGTGACGTGCACGTGCGACAACGCCGCGTTTAACTCTTGCCATTTCTAAAAACCCCTATTAAGCGAATGGTAACATACGTGAAACTAGACCATGGTCATTTTTATGAACCATCATCTTAGGACGTAGGTGTAACTTACGCTTAGAAGTTTTCTTAGTCAGAATGTGACGAAGATGCGCTTGTTTACGCTTGAAACCGCCAGAAGCAGTCTTTTTGAAACGCTTAGCTGCGCCTCTGTGACTTTTTAGCTTGTAAGCCATTGCAATAACTCCAATTGTATTGCTTTAAATTTAGTAAGAAGGCGTGAGATATATTGCTATAGCTCCACTTTAAAGGCCTAACTTACTGCTATGTTCCGGTGAAAACCCGATATAAATACCGCAGTTTTACTTTAAAACCGGTTAACTCAGGTGGACATTTTCAAATCACTTGCAAACCTGAGCTAAATTCGGTGCGTATTATCGCCTAATTATTACTTTTTAGCAACCGGTGCCATCATCATAACCATTTGACGACCTTCAACACGATTTGGGAAAGACTCAACAACTGCTAACTCTTCTAAATCGGTTTTAATACGGTTTAATAATTCGATACCAATTTCTTGGTGAGCCATTTCACGACCACGGAAGCGGATAGTTATCTTAGCTTTATCGCCAGCTTCTAAGAACTTACGTAAGTTGCGCAGCTTAACCTGATAATCGCCTTCATCCGTTCCCGGACGGAATTTGATTTCTTTAATCTGGATTTGCTTTTGCTTCTTCTTCTGCTCTTTTAGTTCTTTGCTTTTTTCAAAGATGAACTTACCGTAGTCCATAACCTTACAAACAGGCGGCTCAGCGTTTGGACTGATCTCTACAAGATCAACACCCGCTGCATCAGCCATAGCTTGCGCGTCTTTTAATGACTGAATTCCAGCTTGTTCGCCGTCGATGTCGATTAAACGAACTTCTAGCGCTGTAATTTCTTCGTTAATACGATTTTTTTGAGCTGTTTGTTGCCCTTTCTTGCCGCCTCTAATGGTACGTTCCTCCAAGAATATCAATAATATAAGCGTGTAGTTGGCCGTTTGTGATTGCCCTACACGCTCGATTTTTACTGTCGATTTTTGATTTCTTCACTGATTTTAGCGATAAAATCATCGACATTAAATTTGCCTAGGTCTTCACCTGTGCGAGTTCGTACTGCTACTTCTTGTTGTTCAACTTCTTTATCGCCAACAACCAGTAAGTAAGGAATACGCTTAAGTGTATGTTCTCGGATTTTAAAGCCAATCTTCTCATTTCTCAAGTCAGCAGCGGCTCTAATTCCAAGTTTATTTAATTTTTGTACAATTTCCTGCACATAAGGTGCTTGTTTATCGGTGATATTCATAATCACCACTTGCTTAGGCGCAAGCCACGTTGGGAATAAACCAGCGTACTCTTCTGTTAAGATACCGATAAAGCGCTCAATAGACCCTAAAATAGCGCGGTGTATCATAACAGGTGTGCGACGTTCGTTATTTTCAGCTACATAAGTAGCGCCCAAACGACCCGGTAATGCAAAATCTAGTTGCACTGTACCACACTGCCACGCTCTGTCTAAGCAATCGTACAAAGTAAATTCAATTTTAGGGCCATAAAACGCCCCTTCACCTGGTAAATAATCAAATTCAATGTCATTTGCTTTAAGTGCGTCAGCAAGTGCAAGCTCTGCTTTGTCCCACATTTCATCTTCGCCAATACGTTGCTCTGGGCGAGTTGAAAGTTTAACAACAATTTTTTCGAAACCAAATGTTTCATAGGTATCGTAAACCATTTTAATACAGGCCGATACTTCATCCATGATTTGCTCTTCTGTACAAAATACATGCGCATCATCTTGGGTAAAGCCGCGTACACGCATTAAGCCATGAAGCGCGCCTGATGGTTCATTACGGTGACAACAACCAAACTCTGCCATACGCAGTGGTAAGTCACGGTACGATTTTAAACCTTGGTTGAAAATTTGTACGTGGCCTGGGCAATTCATTGGCTTGATTGCGTATTCACGCTTTTCAGATTCCGTGGTAAACATGGCTTCTGAATACTTTTCCCAATGCCCTGATTTTTCCCACAGAGAGCGATCCATCATCATTGGACCTTTCACTTCTTCGTATTGGTACTCACGTAATTTTTCACGCACAAAGTCTTCTAGCTCGCGGTAAATGCTCCAACCATCGTTGTGCCAAAATACCATACCTGGCGCTTCTTCTTGCCAGTGCCATAAATCGAGTGCTTTACCGATACGACGGTGATCGCGCTTCTCAGCCTCTTCTAAACGCTTTAAATACGCTTTAAGTTGCTTTTTATCGCCCCATGCTGTGCCGTAAATACGCTGTAGCATTTTGTTTTCAGAATCACCGCGCCAGTATGCGCCGGCCACTTTCATAATTTTGAAGTTTTGACAAAACTTCATGTTTGGCACATGAGGACCACGACACATATCGATGTATTCTTCGTGATGATATAAACCTGGACGGTCATCTTGTGCGATATTTTCGTCTAGTATTTCAATTTTGTATGTTTCGCCCCGCGCTGCAAAAGTGTCGCGCGCTTCTTGCCAGCTAACGGTTTTTTTCACTACGTCGTAGTTTGTTTTTGCAAGCTGTAGCATACGTTTTTCAATGGCATCAAGATCATCTTGAGATAACGAATGTTCCATATCAATATCGTAGTAAAAACCGTTATCAATTGTTGGACCAATCGCCATTTTTGCATCAGGAAAAAGTTGTTTAACAGCATGACCAATTAAGTGCGCACACGAGTGGCGAATAATCTCTAGGCCATCGTCGTCTTTTGCGGTAATGATCTCAAGACGAGAATCGTCACTAATTAAATCACACGCATCTACGCGTTCGCCATTAACACGACCCGCAATGGTGGCTTTAGCAAGACCAGGGCCTATATCGTTTGCTACATCAAGAGTGCTTACAGGGTTTTCAAAACTACGCTGACTACCGTCAGGAAGAGTAATAACTGGCATTATAAATCCTTACATACAGTGGTGACACCTACAATGTATCACGTGTATTTTTAATTAATTAAATGAGAATGACTCGACAACGCTTTTACGAATAAGCATTGACTATTTTTCGCCAAAAATGGCTAATGTAGATGCTGAGTCTGCTCAACTACAAGAGAGTTATTGTCGCGTGCTGCAGCATTAATTACAAGTTTTAAGCTATTAAAAACCACCCTATTTTACCATAAAAGTGCAATTAATAACGTTTAATAAGAGTCTGTTGGCTTTCTGTATTAGGATTTGTTCAATCTAGGGGCGATTTAGTTAAAGCCCGGGAGCTATCACCTGGCGCTAAGTAAAAAATTGAGCAACGCTCAAACCTATTTAAAGTAAACAAACCATAGCGCTGTCTTAGCTAAAAAAAGGAGGGCTGCACATTTAGCCGCAAAGATAAACAGACCTTGTTACATCAAAATGATGAATGGACGTTAAGCGCTAACAAAAACACCACTGTAAGTGCTTAAACTCGCATTTTAATGCGTGTTGCGTATAATAACGGGTAATTAAGTTATAGTAGAGATTAGCAATGAGAACATGTGGTGTAGAAATTACCGGTAGTGATGTACTACTTTGTATTTTAAGTAAAGATAATGACGTTTTTGATATTCGTGATGTGCGCCAAACACGCTTTACCTTAGGTAACGGTAACGACACTGAAGTAATGCGTAAGTTTCAGTTTGATTTTGCCAAGTTAATGCAAGATTACCAAATTGATTCGGTTGCCATTCGCGAACGCCAACCTAAAGGTAAGTTTGCTGGCAGCGCTAAAGGATTCAAAATGGAAACCGCTATTCAGTTAATCGATAATCTCGATGTACGCGTGTTTTCAACCACCGAAATAAAAGAACAAGTAAAACGTAATCCGATACCTATCGCGTTTGAAGACACCGGTCTTAAAAAGTATCAAGAAAATGCATTTGTTAATGCTTACGTTTACATTATGAAAAAAACGTATCGCAGCGACGAAATGTAAATTAATTACATCCTTATCAAAACGCGTATTCGCTAGAGAGTACGCGTTTTTTTGTCTTTAAATTCTACATAGAAACAGTAATACCAATTCGCTTAACTAAGTGATCTAATTTGAGGGAGGAAAATCGTGTCGATATCAAAGCAAAAATTTCGTTAGTTAGTTGTTCTCAATGAGAAATTTTTAACACAGCTAGCGTCTGATTTGCCCCCTCAAAATGATTTAGTATTATTGCCGATTGGTATAATACATTAGTCTAACCCTCTTCCTTTTGTCGACAATTCGTGTTTATTTAAACAGCAGGCCTCTCAAAAATAAAAACATGGAGTATGTCATGAAAGCGACACAAAAAGTGATAAAAGAAGTAGAGCAAATAAACACTATACCGCTATCAAGCAGCTATTTTAAAGGAATTCAGAGCACACCATTAGTAGAACAAACCATAGGCGATTACTTTGACGCCATTGTCGACAATAACCCAGACGCTCTGGCCGTAGTCGTTGCCCATCAAAATATACGTTTAAGCTATAAGCAATTTCAACAGCAGATTAATCAACTTGCTATGGGGTTACTGGCTTTAGGGGTAAAACCTGGTGAACGGGTCGGTATTTGGTCACCGAACAATATACAGTGGTGCTTAACACAATTTGCCACCGCTAAAATAGGTGCCATTATGGTATGCATTAACCCAGCTTACCGCCCTAGTGAACTGCAATATGCACTAAACAGTGTGGAATGCTCTACGCTTATAACCGCCACTGAATTTAAAGGCAGCCACTATATTAATATGCTGAAAAGTTTAGCTCCTGAGCTTAGCGGTTGTAACAAAGGTGAGTTAACCGCAGTCAAATTACCCACTTTAAAAAATGTAATTTGTATTGGTGATGAACCCGTCGATGGGATGTTTTCCTTTAATGAGGTTATGAGCATGCCCACCGATGCACATAAATTAGAACTGCAAGTGGTGGCCAAAACCCTCGATTGCAATCAAGATATCAATATTCAATTTACCTCTGGCACCACCGGAAACCCTAAAGGGGCTACGTTGACGCATAAAAATATATTGAATAATGCGCTTTTAGTCGCACAAGCTATGCACTTTACTGAGCGCGATAAGCTCTGTATTCCTGTTCCGCTATATCACTGCTTTGGCATGGTATTAGGCAGTTTATTGTGTGTCAGTAAAGGGGCCGCTGCAATTTATCCAAGTGATTCTTTTGATCCAAAAACTACATTAGAGGTGGTACAACAAGAAAAATGCACCGGCCTTCATGGTGTACCCACTATGTTTATAAGCGAGTTAGAGCTTAATAACTTTAACGAGTATGACTTAAGTACACTGCGAACAGGTGTTATGGCAGGCTCAACTTGTCCTGAACAGGTGATGCGTAAAGTACAAACACTCATGAATATGAATCAGGTGGTAATTGCCTATGGGCAAACAGAATGCAGCCCAATTAATAACATTACCGAAACCGACTCTTCTATTGAGCGTCAAGTCACTACGGTTGGCCGAGCACTTGCACACACCGAAGTAAAAATTATTGATGAGGTTGGTGACATTCAAAAAATCGGGCAGCCTGGTGAAGTATGTAGCCGTGGTGCGGGCATTATGCGTTGCTACTGGAATGATGAAGAGAAAACCAAAGCAACCATTGACAGTGAAGGCTGGCTGCACTCGGGCGATTTAGGGGTAATGGACAGTGAGGGCTTTGTCAGCATTGTTGGCAGAATTAAAGACATGATTATTCGTGGTGGTGAAAACATTTATCCGCGTGAAATTGAAGAAGTGCTTTACACCTATCCGGGTATACAAGACGCCGCTATTTTTGGCATTAGTGATGAAAAATTTGGCGAAGAAGTCTGTGCTTGGATCCAACCTAAAGAAGGTGAAGTACTAGATGAGCATGCAATTCGATTATTTTTAAAGGACAAACTCGCCTACTTTAAACAACCTAAATACATTCGCTTTGTTGAGAATTACCCGATGACGGTAACCGGCAAATTGCAAAAATTTAAAATGCGTGAACAAATGCAAGAAGAGCTCGCCGAATCTGCATTTTCGTAAACCGATTCAATGCGAAGCACTATCAGCTTAGTGCTTTGCATTGTCTTACTCAATTTCAGGTTGTTTAGGGTCAACAAAATCGGTAATACTGATATTTCGTCCTGCATTTTTAGCTTTATAAACCCCTACATCAGCTGTTGCTAACAATGATTTTATTGAAGGCCTATATGTCGTGTATTGATCAATTGCAATACCGGCAGAGACAGTAATACGGTTAAAAGGTGAATATTGGTGTGCAATGGGGTCGTCTGCGAAGCACTTAGGTAAGTCACTTAACCAATCTAGCTCATTCGCTTGCAATGTTTTTACCAATATGAATTCTTCACCACCAAAACGCACCACAATATCAGCGTCACAATGCTTTAATCGGTTTGCTACTGCTATTAGTACGTTATCTCCCTCTAAGTGGCCGTAGTTATCGTTATATTTTTTAAAATAGTCGATATCAATCATGGCTAACCCTAAATATTGTGATGGCGCTAACTTGTTAATTAATGCTTTACAGCGCCGATCAAAACTATGCCGATTATGCATACCTGTTAACTGATCGGTGTTAGCTTTTTCCGTTTCAAATAACTCCGCTTTATATTGCTTTCTTAATAAGGTATCTAGTTGATATTGCACAATAGCCAATACAATCACCATGCTAAAATAAAAATAAAGTGTCCATACAATCGAAGTAGAAGAAAAAAGCTCAATAAATATCAAGGCAATGCCGATTATTGACCATAAAACCAGTTTATGTCCTAAGTGCAGCATCGGTATGGCTATAAATGCAGCCGCTACAAGCATAGGCCCTCCCTCTTTCAACTCACCGTAACGCTGAACATATACCCAGAAGAAATAACTAAATAAAAAACAAAATAAAACCGCATAAATAAAAAAGCGCGAATGTAAGTACTCTGAACTTAGTGTTTTATTTATAATAATCAGAACTATCGATAGCAATACCATAACTACACGTAAAATTGTTATGGTTGAATTAGCAGGCTCTTGTTGATTAAACCAAGCCATAAAAATAAAAGACAATAAAAAAAGTGTTACAAGGTAGAGTGATGCATCAGCAAGGCGCATTGAGCTTTTATTAAGTTGATTTTGGAAGTCGTGCTCTGTCGCACTTGAAAAATAAAAAATTGCGGGAATAAGTCGCACCTGCACTCTCCTTAATAAGCTCACTGATCCTTATCCACACTATAGTTTATTGTTATTAATTAGCGAGTTAAATTTACCTTATTAAATAATATTATATATTATTTTTGCTATATCCTGAACAATTCTTATTCAGGATATAACGAATAAAAGTAGAGAGTTAATTAAATAGCAGAGGCGCTACTATACAACGCCTTGTTCAATCATTGCATCGGCTACACGTCTAAAACCGGCGATGTTAGCGCCTAATAATAGATTACCGGGCTGATCAAATTCTTTTGCGGTATCGCTTGCTGTTGTGAAAATATCTTTCATTATTTGCTTGAGCTTTTCATCAACTTCTTCAAACGTCCAGCTTTGCATACTGGCATTTTGCGCCATTTCTAGTTGGCTGGTTGCCACGCCACCGGCATTAGCCGCTTTACCCGGGCCATAAGCTATTTTTGCTTCAATGAAGCAATCAATCGCTTCTTTGGTTGAGGGCATATTGGCACCTTCACATACTAATTTACAGCCATTATCAAGTAGCGCTTTTGCATCAGCTTGAGTTAACTCGTTTTGCGTGGCACAAGGAAACGCAGCATCCGCACTGTAGCGCCATACCGTATGACCATCTTGAGGATATTCGTCACGCGGTGTGTAATTAGCTTGAGGGTGAGTGTCTAAGTAGTCACTTAAACACCCTCTTGATTGCTCTTTGAGCTGTTTTATCAGCTTTAAATCAATACCATTCTCATCGTATAAAGTGCCTTTAGAGTCACTACAGGTAATTGGCGTTGCATTAAGTTGATATAACTTTTCCATGGCATAGATAGCCACATTACCAGAGCCTGAAATTAAACAGCGCTTACCCGATAAGCTATCGTTACGCTCTTCAAGCATATTATTAGCAAAATAGGCAGCGCCATAGCCAGTGGCCTCTTTACGGGCAAGCGATCCACCCCAAAGTAAACTCTTACCCGTTAGCACCCCTTCATAACGCCCTGTTAAGCGTTTGTATTGACCAAACATATAGCCAATCTCTCTGGCACCTACGCCAATATCGCCAGCAGGTACATCGGTAGTCGGGCCAATATGGCGGTATAGCTCGTTCATAAAGGATTGGCAAAAACGCATAATTTCGGCATCAGAGCGTCCTTTAGGATCAAAGTTCGCACCGCCTTTTCCTCCACCAATAGGCAAACCTGTTAGTGCATTTTTAAAAATTTGTTCAAAGCCTAAAAACTTTATAATGCTGGCATTTACACTCGGGTGAAAACGTAAGCCGCCTTTGTAAGGCCCTAACGCCGAATTAAATTCAATACGGTAGCCTTTATTCACTTGAATATTGCCCTCATCGTCAACCCAAGGCACACGAAACATTAGTTGACGCTCTGGCTCTACCATTCTTTGAATAATTGCTTGTTGTTGGTAATGACTTGTTTGCGCAAATACAGGTTCAAGTGAGTCAAGCACTTCTTCCACTGCTTGATAAAACTCACATTGCGCAGGGCTCGTTTGTTTTAACTGCGCAATGGTTGTGTGTATATAATTCATATTTATTCTTCCATGTAGGTATTTTTTAATTCGAAATAGGAGAAATGATCAATGCTATTGTTAGTGAAGAAATTAATTATCCGATCATTATTTTCACACTTTAACATCATAGATAAACTGGATGCACGTGTTTGATGTTGAATTAAATTGTTGTTTCTTTTATATAAAAACTCATTAAAAAAGAATTTATATGCTAAAAACACCCATTTGAATGAATAACACGTTAAAAGTATTAAAAAAATAGTAAAACAAAATACGACTCTACATTTTTACGAGAGCGACAAAATAAACTGCTTTATGAGACTGAAGTTGTAGAAGGATAGACTGATAATTGAGTAAATGTGGAGAGGTCAAAATGGAGGTTGTATTCAACCTCCATAAAATGCATTAAGCTTTTTCGCCATCTGGGCGAAAAGTACGCTGTACACCAGTTAAAAATAAACGCAATATTTGATCGTTACACACACGGTAATGCTTGTTTTCAACTTTACGTGAAAATGCGCTTAGCTCATGTTTACTTAAATCAAAATCAACCAACGCCAAGGTCGCGATCACGTCTTCTGCTTTCATATTTAAAGCAATACGTAGCTTCATAAAAATAATATTGTTGTTCAATTTACTTTCAGGCTCTGGCTGCTCACCTTCACGCTTGCCGCGCTTGGTGTTTATAAAGCCATTTAAAAATACCGCAAATTCAGTGTCACTTATTGGGGTATACCCAGGCTCGCCCTCTTTAGTTAACCATGCAATCACCTGCTCAGTGCTTACGCTCTGCGCTGCTGCGGCGAAAACATCAACCATAGCTGAATCAGTTAAATCAAAGGTGTAGCGAATACGGCGTAAAATATTGTTATTTGTCAAAGTAAATCCCAAGGTAAATAAGCGCTCAGCAAACAAAAGCTGTTTAGTAGCGGTGCAGTTTATCAGAGTTACACTAAGCACCCTATTAAATACTGTGTTTAATTACCCAATACCTTTGCCGGATCTACGCGTGTTGCTTGCCATGCTGGATATAGCGTCGCCAATATCGCAAGCACAAAGGTGGCTATAACGGTCAACACAATATCTTGCCAAACTAATTTACTGGGCAAAAATTCGATAAAGTACACACCTTCTAGCGGGTTTTCACCCAGTAACAAGCTCAGCCAAGTAAATAGCTCACTAATATTAACTGCTAAAATCACGCCAACAATTGAGCCTAAAAGTACACCCACAAATGCTTGGGTTAAGCCTTGCATGACAAAAGTAGCCAATATGGTACTGTCTTTGGCACCCATGGTTTTTAAAATAGCAATATTGCCTTCTTTTTCACGCACTTCCATTACCAGTGAAGACACAATATTGAAACTCGCCACCGCGATAATTAAAAACACCACAATATAAACAATCGTGCGCACCATTTGAATATCTTGATACAAGCTACCTTGCGTTCTAAGCCAACTCGAAATATACACATAATCGGTAATAGTCTGGCCAACACGAAGCGCTATTTGATGCGCCGAAAACACATCATCAACACGCAAGCGTAACCCTGTTACTTGGCTTTGATCATAGCCTAAGGTTTGTTGTGCTTTGTTAAGATGAATAAAAGCAGCGCTGCTGTCGATTGGTCCGCCCATTTCTATAATGCCCGCAAGCGTGAGGGTAACACGTTTTGGGGCGAGTAATGACTGGCCTTTTTCACTAATTTGCGGGATTAACAAGGTCACATTATCACCTAATGCGATATTAAGTTGCTTAACAATTTGCTTGCCTAAAATAACATCATCACCTGTTAACTGGCTGACTAATTTACCTTGTGTAAATTGGTTAATGGCTGACACATCACCTTCCAACGAAGGCTCAACACCTCGGATCTCAACCGCTTTTAATTGGCTTTTAAATTGCGCCATACCATTAACGGCAATAAATGGGGCTGCGCCTGTTACGTGTGGTTGCTGTTTTAACTTTTCGACTTTAGTGGGCCAATCGGCAATTGGCCTACTTGGGGCAACATATTCAACTTGCGGCACTACACTTAATAAACGATGCACTAATTGCTGCTCAAACCCATTAATCACCGATAACGCCACAATTAACACGGCAACACCAAGTAAAATACCAATAGTGGATGCTTTGGCTATAAAACTTACGAAGGCATTTTTTTCATCTTTATGGCCTGAATAGGCTCTAAAGCGTTTACTAATAAAGGCACTAAGCAACATGGCTAGACTCTTTTATTGATAGTTTACCATCATCTAAGTACGCTATTTTACCCAGCTTATCTGCCAGTTCTAAATCATGAGTCACTACCACAAAGCTGGTGTTTAAACTTTTATTTAACTCATTAATTAAATCGTAAATTTTAATCGCATTTTGCTTATCTAAATTACCCGTTGGCTCATCAGCAAGCACCAGCGCAGGCTCTGTCACTAAAGCGCGAGCAATGGCAACACGCTGACGCTCACCACCAGAAAGAGCCGAAGGCTTGTGGCTACTTCTGTGTGCAAGGCCTACTTTATCTAGCATGTTAAGTGCTTTTTTATTGGCTTCTTTTGCGCTCAACCCTTTTATGAGTAATGGCATGGCAACGTTTTCAACCGCACTAAATTCCATTAATAAATGGTGGAACTGATAAATAAACCCTAAGTTTTTATTTCTGAAAGCCGCTTGCTGCGAGCGAGATAACTTAGCAACGTCTTGGTTTTTTATTTTTGCACTACCCGCACTGGCCGTGTCTAAGGTGCCTAAAATATGTAACAAGGTGCTTTTACCTGAACCTGAGCTGCCTACAATTGCCAGCATTTCACCTTGCGTTAGGGCTAAATAAACGCCTTTTAATACCTCAACCTGATTTTGCCCGTCTTGGTACACTTTACTTATTTTTTCACAACTAATTACTAAATCATTCATAACGTAATACCTCTGCTGGGTTTACTTTAGCGGCTTGGCGCGCTGGATATAAAGTCGCTAAAAAGCTCATTGCTAAGCTTAAAACGGCAATAACACTTAAACTAACCACATCAAATTTGACGGGGAGTGAAATTCCCGATAGTAAATTTAAACCAACCAAAGCCAGCAGTTCATTTATATATAAACTTAATAAAAGACCTAAAAAAGCACCCACGGCCGTGCCAATTACTCCGTTATAGAGCCCTTGTACCATAAATACGGTTTGCACTTGGCTTGGTGTGAGTCCTAATGTTTGCAAAATTGCTACTTCGCTTTGTTTTTCACTGACCATCATGGTCAGTGCCGATACAATATTAAATACCGCCACCAGCACAATTAAGCCAAGGAGCATAGACATGATGCGTTTTTCCATCGCAACGGCGGCAAATAAAGTGCCTTGACTGCTTCTCCAGTCGGTGAGTTTAAAGTCATTGAGTATGTGTTGGCTGTCTTGCATAAATTGGTCAAGTGCAAACGGCTCATGCAGTGACACGCTTAAATTAGGTACCGTATTGTTGCTAAGTTTTAAAACCCGTTGTAGTGATACGCCACTGGTAAATGCCAGTCCCATGTCTATTTCGGAGCCAGTTTCATAGATAGCAGCAATTTTAAATAAACGTTGGCTTGGCATGCGCCCAAGCGGGGTGTACGTAGATGCGTTAGGCATAATTACACGTAACTTATCACCTAAGCCAACGCCAAGTTTGCGGCTTAAATAACGACTTATTGCAATATTATAATTATTATTTAGTACGCTTTGCCAATTGCCTTGCACTATTTTGTCGGTGATTTTATACAGCGAGCCGTTATTGTCGTAAAGCCCTTGTAATAACACCCCGTGAAGATCTTTATTGGTTTGCAATATGGCTTCTCCGTGGCGGTACAAACTAACATGATCAACATACGGTGATTGCTCAAGCGCAGATTTTAACGAATTCATTTGCGCTTTGGAGTGTTCTTTGGCTTGCACTTCAACGTGTGGAATAAGCCCCAACATATTTGATTTTAAACTACTCTCAAAGCCGTTCATTACACTGCTGACCGTAAAAAGCGCCATTAAACCAATCGCTATACCTGCAATAGAAAAAAACGAAATGAACGAAATAAACGCATTGCCTTTAGAGGAGCGGCTATATCTAAGTCCGATAAATAGGCTAACAGGTTGAAACATATTAATTAAAACATTAATGCCAAAAGTGTGGCGTTATAGTAGCACGAACTCAGCGCAATTGAATATCACCATAAATGTAAGAAATAATTTATAAATCTGATACTTGGCTATATTTTAAACAAGCCAGTAAACCCTGCTAAACTTTCAGCCCTGTTACTAAGTAATCAAGTAATACCCGCACATTAGTAGCCACAAATTGCCGTGGCGGATATAGACCCCACACGCCCTCTTGTTGTGGTTGGTATGCAGTTAGTATAGGCACTAACTGACCGGATTTAATTTCATTTTCAATATAGTAATCAGGCAACTGAACAATACCCAAACCTTTTTTAGCGCCGTCAACCAGTGCCCAGCCGCTATTACAATGCAATCGCCCTGCTACCTTAATATGTTTATCACGATTATTTTCATTTACTCGCCAATAACTACTATTGCCAATTAAACATTGATGATTATTAAGCTCCCCCAAAGTGTGAGGCTCACCAAAACGCGCTAAATATGCAGGTGAAGCACACATAATAAATCGTCGCGAGCTCAAGCGCCGCGCTTTTAAGCTTGAATCTTTTAAATGGCCTAGTCGAATGGCTAAATCAAAGCCCCCCTCTAATAAGTTTTCTTGCTCGTTAGAGAGCGTTGCGATTACTTCTACCTCTGGGTGATCATGCATAAATGAATGTACAATGGGCATAATAAAACTTTCACCATACATAACCGGTGCTGTTAATTTAATTTTACCTTTAGGTGAGGTTTGTACCGATGCTAATCCTTGAGTGGCCTCGTCCATTGCGTGCTGTAAATGTTTAACTTGGTGTAAAAACTGCTCGCCCTCTTTGGTTAAAACAACCTTGCGAGTAGTACGTGTTAATAATTGCGTATTTAACCGTTGTTCTAGCTTTGTAACATGGCGGCTAATATGAGCAACCGATAAACCTAACGTCTGTGCAGCTTGGGTAAAACTTCCCTCTTCGCCAACAGCAATAAACTCATCAATACCTTCCCAACGCATAATTATTACCATACTGTAAAAGTGTTTTATTAAATTGAAGATTATCATTGTCTGAGAAACAAATACAATAACCTCATCACCCAAACAGTATGGGTCTACAATTCATATTCAAACCACTACAAAGGATATACACATGTCTGAATTTATAAAATCAAAAGCAGCGATTGCCTGGGGCCCTAATCAGCCTTTAAGCGTTGAAGAAGTTGATGTGATGATGCCTAAAAAAGGCGAAGTAATGGTAAAAATCACTGCCACTGGTGTGTGCCATACAGACGCTTTTACTTTATCAGGTGAAGATCCTGAAGGTATTTTCCCCGCTATTTTAGGTCATGAAGGCGCGGGTGTGGTTTATGCTGTGGGCGAAGGTGTTTCAAGTGTAGAAGTTGGCGATCACGTTATTCCTTTATACACCGCAGAATGTGGTGAATGTAAAATGTGTACTTCAGGTAAAACAAACTTGTGTTCAGCAGTGCGCGAAACACAAGGTAAAGGCTTAATGCCAGATGGCACCACTCGCTTTTTCAAAGATGGCGAGCCTATTTACCACTATATGGGTACATCTACATTTTCTGAATACACAGTATTGCCAGAAATCTCATTGGCTAAAGTAAACAAAGAAGCGTCGTTAGAAGAAATTTGTTTATTAGGCTGTGGTGTTACTACCGGTATGGGCGCTGTAACAAATACGGCTAAAGTAAAAGCGGGCGATACGGTGGCTATTTTTGGTTTAGGCGGTATTGGTTTATCTGCCATTATTGGCGCTAAAATGGCTGGTGCAAGCCGTATTATTGGTATTGATATTAATACCTCTAAATTTGACTTGGCGACCAAACTAGGTGCTACCGACTTAATTAATCCAAAAGACTTTGACAAGCCAATTCAAGAAGTCATTGTTGAGATGACCGATGGCGGTGTTGATTACTCATTTGAATGTATTGGTAATGTTGATGTAATGCGCTCTGCGCTTGAGTGTTGTCATAAGGGTTGGGGAGAGTCTGTGATTATTGGTGTAGCTGGTGCTGGCCAAGAAATTTCAACTCGCCCGTTCCAACTTGTTACTGGCCGTGTATGGCGTGGTAGCGCATTTGGTGGTGTTAAAGGCCGCTCACAACTTCCTGAAATTGTAGAGCGTTACATGGCGGGTGAATTTGCGCTAAACGACTTTATCACTCATACCATGAGCCTAGAAGAAATTAACGATGCCTTTGATTTAATGCATGAAGGTAAAAGTATTCGTACTGTAATTCATTACTAATACGCTCATTTCACTTAATTACCATCACAAGCCGTTGCTATTAAGTAACGGCTTTTAAGGATTGTTATGTTAGAAAATATTTCAACAGCGAAAGTGGCTGGCGGATGGCATAAGCAATACAGCCATAGCGCTTCAAGCACTCGTTGCACTATGCGTTTTGCAGTTTTTTTACCGCCAGGCGCCAGTGAAACCAATAAGGTGCCGGTACTGTACTGGTTATCAGGTTTAACCTGTACCGATGAAAACTTTATGCAAAAAGCAGGCGCATTTAAAAAAGCAGCGGAGCTGGGTATCGCC
This sequence comes from Pseudoalteromonas sp. APC 3250, assembly GCF_030407915.1. Classification (NCBI taxonomy): domain Bacteria; kingdom Pseudomonadati; phylum Pseudomonadota; class Gammaproteobacteria; order Alteromonadales; family Pseudoalteromonadaceae; genus Pseudoalteromonas; species Pseudoalteromonas sp. APC 3250. Next base: position 37,950 of record NZ_JASDCM010000001.1, on the reverse strand, counting down.
ATTGTAGCGCCAGATACGAGCCCACGTGGTGATAACGTGCCAAACGAAGACAGCTATGATTTTGCACAAGGTGCTGGGTTTTACCTTAATGCCACAAAAGCGCCCTACAACACCCATTTTAATATGTATGATTACGTTGTTAATGAGTTACCGGCACTAATTGAGCAACACTTTCCTGTTACAGATAAAAAAGCAATTAGTGGTCATTCAATGGGCGGGCACGGCGCATTGATGATTGCACTTAAAAACCCACAATCGTACACCAGCGCTTCGGCATTTAGTCCTATTGTTAATCCTATGGCGTGTCCGTGGGGTGTAAAAGCATTTACAGGCTACTTAGGCGACGACAAAACAACGTGGGCACACTACGATACTTGCGAATTAATGCAACAAGCCGATCAAGCTAACTATTTACCTATGCTGGTAAGCCAAGGTGATGCTGATAACTTTTTAGAAGAGCAGCTTAAGCCGCAAAATTTGGTCGATATCGCTAATAAAAAAGCGTATCCGCTGCAGCTCGAAATGCACGCTGGCTACGATCATAGTTACTTTTTTATTAGTAGCTTTATAGACCAACACTTATTATTTCATCATCAGTTTTTATCGGCTTAGGTTCATTACTGTGTAGAGTAGATTTATCTACTTCTACACATTCTTTTAAGACTTTAGGGTCTGTTGACCTTTGCGGATTAAAATTTGTTCAAACTAGGGGCGGTTTAATCGCGGCGCGAGGTTTGTAACCTAGTGGGCTAAGTAAAAACCGAGTAACAAAGAGTAAATCGCCCCTAGGCAGAACCCTTCGGGCAGCGCCTGATTAGCATTTATTCTGCGTTATCGCCTATTTATGGGGAATAACCACACCACATAGGCTCTGCCTTGCCTAAATACCAAACAGACTGCTGTAAATTTAACCTTGAAAGGTCAACAGACCCTAGTAACCTGCCTACATTTTTTAATCACACCGTTATCTTCTTTTATAAATTCAATTATGGCTTTATCAGTTTCGTAACCAAGTTTGCTAAAACTAAAACTATCTTTATCCTTTACAAAACTATTAGTGCTATTGATGTTTAACTTGGATCTCGCCGTTTCATCCAAAAATATACCCATTACTGTGCAACCACTTAATACATTTGAAAAGATAATAATTAATAAAATGCGCATGTAAACTCTCGTTGCAAATAAGCCAAATTATATACGACTTAAAAAGGGAGTGTTGTAAAAATATGTAAGCCCCACAATTTTACATAATAGAGTTTGCTTGTGTGGTACGCAGCTGAAATTCATTGCTGGGTAAAAACGCACTTTATTGTGTAAATATTGCTAACGCCACTCATCCCCCTCGATAAAACAAAGGTAACACAATGATTTTATTTAAATTAATACCTTGGTTCAATTTTTGCTGCTTATTTAAAATTTATCCGTGGAAATAGCAATGGAAATTGATCTACAGTGGAGAGACATTATTGATAACTTGATTCATCTTGGCATGGCGTATTTACTTGCCCTGCCAATGGCATATGATAGAGAGCATAGCCATAATGGTGCAGGTCTAAGAACGTTTCCTTTAGTTGCCGTCGCATCATGTGGTTATGCACTGATTGCTATGTCAGTTTTGGAGGGCGCAGAGGCGCAATCTAAAATGTTACAAGGTATTATTACAGGTATTGGTTTTATTGGTGGCGGCGCTATTTTAAAAAATAACCAGTCTACATCTGGAACAGCAACAGCTGCGAGTATTTGGAATATGGGTTTAATTGGTATCGCTATTGCGTACAGCCGCTATGAAATAGCTATTTTGTTGGCAGTAATAAACTTCATAACGCTTAGGTATGTTAAAAAATTTAAATAATGAAAATTATAATTAATTGCTTAGCGCTGATGCGATCACCCTGTTAAATTCAATCTTCAAACTCGCCTTTTGATATAATATAACATATAATCAAGTTCATTTTTTTCATTCTTGTTAATTATATTTATGTCATTATCTTTATCGCAAAGTCGCTTGCATCATATTGATCTATTACGCGGCATTATCATCATATTTATGGTGATAGATCACGGCATGTATTATTGTCTAAATTATTCAGTAACTGATCCCATGACCATACCCGGAACAGATGCGCTTACTTTTTTCACACGCTTTATATCGCATTTCTGTGCGCCATTATTTGTATTTTTAGCAGGCCTCTCTGCCGCTATTACAGAGCATAAATACACGTGTACTCGTCAGTTTGCTAACGCTTTAATAGTTCGAGGCTTAGTGCTTATTTTATTTGAGTTTACAATTGTGTCATGGTCATGGAGTTTTAATCCTCTTTTCCCGATGTTATATGCTCAAGTAATTTGGGCGATTGGCTGGGGCTTTGTGGTGCTTGGCTTGCTTCGCTTAACAGGTATATACCCTGTATTTATAGCTGGCTTATTACTGGTATTTGGTCATAACTTACTTGATGGCATTACCTTTGAAACTAATACAATAGCGCATACACTGTGGTCTATCGTTCATCAAAAAAATGTATTAGCACTGCCGTTTGGTTTTTCTATTAGAACGACCTACCCCGTTGCGCCTATTGTTGGACTCATGTGTTTGGCTTATTGTGCAGGTGTATATTATAAATCTCAGCATTATAGTAAAAAAGTGATGAATTACGCGTTTATTATGGGTATGAGCTGCCTAGCACTATATTCAATACTACGCGGCTTTAATTTATACGGTGATATGTCACAGTTTTCTACACATACAGATCCACTGCTGACTATTATGTCGTTTTTAAATCCGACTAAATATCCGTTGTCGTTACAATTTATGTTACTTACTGTAGGGCTTGGTTTAATTGCGTTAAAACTGTTGAGCCACTTAAAGGCTAGTTTTTCGCAAAATTTTCTGCAAGTACTAGGTAAAACCAGCATGTTTTCCTACCTCACTCACTTGTATTTGCTACATGCTATCAGTTGGCTTTTAATACCTGCTCTTGGTTTTAACTTTAGTGATATGACCTATGGTGAAACCCTTGTTGGCTTACCATCTGGGTATGGTATGAGTTATATTGCGACCATGGCGATGATAGCTGTAGTGGTTGTGCTTACCGCCTTACTCGCTAAGCGCTACTTAAACTGGAAATATCGTAATAAAAACAGCCTGATTGCTAAATATATTTAGTAATCGCCCCCACAATATATTGTGGGGGAAATACTCGATAAAATGTTTCGTCACTTTATCAGATAGATTAATTTAATTTTTTGAGTGCTTTTTTTAATGCATCATAATCGACATTTATAAATGATAACGCTTTGGTTCGCTCTTGTTGTTAATTGAACTCTGAATTACTCCAGACCCTAACGAAATCTACTAGCATGTTAGCCTCAAAATCATCACTGATATTCTTTTCATTACCATCCCAACCACCTACTTGTAACGATAAAATAATATAAGAAGGTAAACTTCCAACTCGGTCGTCATAGTGCTCCCAGACTTTTTCACCATCTATATACATACCGACATAACCAGGCTGCCAATGCATGCCATATATATGGAAACCATCTGAGGAATAATTATGATAAAGCTCGCCGGAATTTACTGACTTATGTTGGCTACCGTAACCATCCCAATGCAGAGCTGAGATACTGATGTCTTCCCCCCAGATACCTAAACTCTCCATAATATCAAACTCCATTCCCTGATCGAATGTAGGTGAGGTATCTCCCCAAGTGTCTTTAATTAAAAGAAATGGTTCTTGACCATAATTAGTATCTGCATAATTACCTCCACGCACAAAAGCATCTTCAGTCGGGAATAAACTTTCTTCATTTACAATTAAAGCGGGCCTATCAGAAATATTATTCGCTTCACTGCTAAAAATTTTTATAAGCTGGCTACGCATATAATTGTCAATCAATGCAAAGCTCGCCTCTTTACCAGAACTTTTTTGCTCTCTTATATAACTGGTAACATCCACTTCAATTATGTTTCCCGTAACCTCTCCATAGCTATGACTAAACCATAAGGGATCGACCTGCGGTTTAGTATTCCAAGTTACAGTATCTTGGGACCAATCTGCGGAAAGTGTTTTATGCACAGCTATGCTGCTTTGAGTGTTTGCTTCAGAGATCTTAAATCTTAATAATGCAGAAGAAATAGTAGTAGATACATCATCAAGATTAAATTTTAATAATGACTGCCTCCTATAAGTATCGTTACCATAAATGCCTTTGTCAGGTAGTAACCAAAATGCAGGCCAAGCACCATGTACTGAGTCATACTTAATTTTGGCTTCAAAGTAACCATATTTTTGTCTAAATTTACGAAAAGTACTTACCTCAGCGGCTTTATAAAAGTAACGTTTAGTTCCTTGATTTAATGTGTTTTTTTCTGCTTCAAACCGTAACATTTCATTTTCAATGCGAATAGTTTCTCGCCCAGCATTACCTGCGATACCACTCATTCCTAGATATTGCTTTCCAACATGCCAATTATTAGGGTTTAATAAAGTTGAATTAAAATTATCTTCAAAAGTCAGCTCCCAATTACCAGCTAATGGCGGAGAAATGTTATTATCTGGCTCTCCCTCAACAAAGGAAACCGAGTCCATGTAAAATCTACCTGTTCCAAGAGGGCCTTGAATACCAATAGCCAGGACTTTCTCATTTTCATCAAGATTAAAGCCATTGAGATTGATTCTAATCGTGTGCCATGTATCGTCTGAAAAATTATTATGGCCAGGCAAACCATCCAATGTCCAAAATTCGTTATTGGTTTCATCAAGATTTATTTTTAATGAATCGTTACCGCGACGAAACATTAAAGTGCCCTTATTTCCTGATTTTCTGTATATTTTTGCCTCAAGTATTGAATTTTTAAAAGGAGGTACTTGAGCAATACGTAATCCTGATTGAGTCCAGTAGTGTGCCTGCATTAATATAGCTCTTTCGCCAGCAGCTACAGGCTCACCAATTTTAGTTAAAGTCGATTCACTAGATGAGGTTGACCACAATGAAGTACCATTACGTGGTTTGTCATCAAATAAAATAATAGACGCAAAACTAAGTTTAGACAGAAAGAGTAAAGTACATAAAGTGAGACTTTTTTGCCCTATAAGCCAGCGTTTTAATGGTATTAATTTCATCACTACTCCTAAAGTAATTAATAAAATTGAGTATTTAACCTATCTGAGCAAAAAATTATAGTAACTATTTATAAAGTTCTTGATGCATAACAAATAATACTTTTTAACTTAATAAAATAAATAACACACTACTAATTAATTATTATATTGTATGCAACAAACCTAATATTTTCAATTTATCAAGGTGCTTTATTTTTAATGCGGAAGAAGAGATTAGTAATTTGAAGTATTTGCAAAGAGGTGAAGTTTTAATATTTTTGTTAAGGAACTAATTAGCGCATTAGTTAAACTACAATATGGGTTCATACATTAAAAAAGGCGCTTAAAAAGCGCCTTGCTAACAAGTATGTGTGCTTAGAACATATCTTGATAGGAATGTGTTGTATTGAATGTAATTGCTTTTTCAAAGCCTGGCAGCTGAATGCTGTGCTCATCAATAACAATGTCATTTTCATCAATCAGCCCATCACCAAAACGATAAACTAGCGCGTATTGACCTAAATCTGCTTGTTGTTGATAGTGCTGTTGTGCTTCATTTACCGCTGCATGCTTGCTGGTATAAAGCCCCATCATTTCATCGCCATGACGCTTAGCAAGCATCTGCATCGTTACTTTTGCTGAAAGCACTGTGGCTGTTGCATTATTACCACCAAACCCTTTAGAGTTTATAAATGCAATATCCATATCACCACAATCATAGTGACTGTTACGAATATCTAAATGATCTGCATAAACATCATCAGCCACTTTATCTATAGTGGTAATACCCGGCATAATATTATGACTAAATACACCTAAGGCAATGGCAAGCTGATCGCCACTGGCAGGTGCTATAGTATGGCCAACATACGCTTTAGGGGCGGTTACTTTCCAATTATCTATTGCAAATGTTTGCGCTACTTTATGATAAATTAACGACTCAGTTACGCGGTTTTGTGGTGTGCTTGAACCATGGGCTAAAATAAAACTACGTTGCTGTAATGCCTCTTTACCTAGTAAGCTACTGGCAAGTGCAGCCGATTTTGCCATGGTAATGTAGTTACCAGGCCCAGGTGAAGTAATTGATTTTTTTACTCCATCGGCGTTAACAAATACATCAGGCACACAGCCCATAATGTCTGCACCTAGTTCAAGTGCCAGCGCATCATCCATTAATATAGCCACTTGTGCGCCTTCACCTAAAGTAAAGCCACAGTTTTCGCCAAATGGGCGGCTGCTTCTACGATAATCAGGTTCATCGTCATGACTTAAATCATCTAAGCGGCGCAAACCTTCAATATTAGCCAGCGCACTCATATTGCCAAAGCCTTCAACCACTTCAGGGGTAATCGCACATTCTACACTTGCCACAATTGCAACACGTGTGCGCCCTGCTTGTATATCATTTACTGCTGCGCGCAAGTTATATAAAAAAGTAGCACACGCACCCGATGTAGAAAAAGTAGTCCCTACATTGCCCGTAACATAGGCATTGATAAAATCGGTCGACATTGTATTTAAACCCAGTGCTAGCTGCTTTGTGCTGACGCGATCACCCTGCTGGCGCGCTTTGACTAACCCACCTAAACCTTTATCGTCCATTTGGCCAATAACCGATGCTGAATAGGTACCAATTTTATCAGGCTCAACACTATTCATAATGTATTGCCAATCAAGTCCGGTTGATTTTATTGCATCGGTGGCAGCAAAAATAGTGGCTTGTAAACCACGAGGTTGGTAGCGGCTATTGTACATAATTGACGGATCAAACCCTGTGGGTAGTTGCCCAGCAGATTTAATTGGGTTATCACGAGTAGAATCATGTTTAATATCAAATTGAGCCGCAATAGTTACTTTCACTTTTTTATTTTCAAGCTCTTCTACGTGCCAACTTTCAGGTACTGGCGAAGGTAAATCACGACGGCGTGTTTCAAACACAATCGCGTTTTCATCCGATGCGGTTAACGTCATTTTTTGCTGCCACGGCGTGGCATCTACATCAAAGTGTTGTTTTTCAATTTTACGAATTAATGTACCTGCAATAATTTGCTCACCAAAACGTGCTTCTATGTCGCTTTGCTCAACATTATTGCCTTGCATGTCTTGTAGTTGTCCATTCACAACACTCACTAAATTCATTAATGTGGCGAGGCCTAAAAATGTTTCTTGGCGAGCTTGTGACTCTAAGCTATCTAACACGATACGACGATAACCTTGATGAAAAGAAGTACGGCCAGCGGCATTAATGCCTCCCATGCCGACAATGACGGGTAATGCGGTCATAATTTACCTTTAAAAAAACGTGTTATAAGAATATGGAGTTAGTTTAAATGGATTACGCACATATCTTTGTGCTTTAATAGCCAAATATTAAGCATAAAAGGCCAGAAACAACTGGTCGGAGCATTTAAATGAGCAATAACCCAACAAATCCACCATTAAATATAGCTATTGCTGTTTACTCGCATCTACTGGTAACTAGTTTAACCTTGCCAATTGAAATGCTCAGAGCAGGTGAAGCGTTCGCCAAAGGGCACACTAGTAAAAAAAACTTCAGAGCACTGAATATTCATTTAATTGCAAAAAATATGGCTCCTATTGCAACCAGAACAGGTTTAGCCATCGTGCCTGATTGCAGCAGTGATAACGCCCCCTATTGCGATTTAATCATTGTTCCGGGTATTTGGCGTAATCCACGCCCTGTTGTTAAAACGAATCAACCAATAGTTAATTGGCTCAATGAGAGTTTTACCATGGGAAGCCATATTATTGGTGTTGGTACCGGCAATTGTTTGCTCGCAGAAGCCGGTTTACTTGATGGGCACCCTGCAACCACTCACTGGCATTATGCCAAGCAATTTTCTCAAGATTATCCAAACGTTAGCTTAAAACCTGATTTTTTTATTACCCAATCAGAGCGCATGTATACGGTAGCCAGTTTAAATGCCTTAGCTGACGTTATTGTTCATATTATTAGCCAATACTATGGTAAAGAAGCGGCGCAGCATGTTGAGCGGAACTTTTCACATGAAATACGTAAACCCTACGAAGATCAACGCTATTTAGAAGGCGCCGTTAACCGACATGCTGATGAACTTATTGCACAAATACAATTTTGGTTAAAAACTAATTTATCTAGTGAGTTAGATTTACAAGAAGTCGCGGCACAATTTAGCTTAAGCTACCGCACGTTTACACGCAGGTTTCGACTTGCTACAAATCAAAGCCCTATAGAGTACTGGCAGCAGCTACGTGTTGAAGGTGCAAAAGAATTACTGGCCTCATCGAACTTATCAATTCAGGAAGTCGCGTTAGAAGTTGGTTATAACGATCAAGGCCATTTAACCCGTGTGTTTAAAAAGGTATTGAGCCAAACCCCGAGCGAATACAGAAAAGTAGTCAGACGAAAGTTATTTGGTTAATGTTTCTTTGCCCTTGTTTGATATTTTAGTCAGGCCGTTGACAACGCAGTTTCGACCGTTGTTTTTAGCTAAATATAAATAATTATCGGCTAATCTTAAAATTTCACTCAGGTGAGTATGCTCATGTGCATCAATACCGACCAAGCCAATACTGATAGTGATGTTTAACGTGCTCTGCATATAAGTAAATTGATGATTTTGTATGTCAGTTCTTAGCTTATCCATTGTGATTATAGCGACCTCTATGTCGTCATTTACCACCAATGTAAATTCTTCACCGCCAAAACGATAAACATGTTCATCGCCTAAATGTTTTTTAAATAACTGTGTTAATTGTACCAGCACTGAATCACCGGCATCGTGCCCATATTTATCGTTTACTTTTTTAAAAAAATCCAGATCAGCTAAGGCAAAAAAATAGGGGTTAGAAAAGTCGATATGGTTATGAAAATGGCTTTTAAAAGCACGCCGGTTATAAGCCTGCGTTAAGCTGTCGCGTAATGCTAAATTAATAATTTCCTCTTGATTAGAGGCTCTCATCGATTCAAAAACATGTGAAACACCCCACACAATAATATACGTCAGAGAAAGATTAATGATGAGCTTAAAATTTATTTCAACTAACCGTTTGTCGATAACATAAAACAGCAATAACAACGTAATCAAAAAGCCAAAGCTGCTTATAAAACCATGCTTTTTTCCAAACAATAAGTAAACCAATACAGGAAGAGTACACACCCAATGCGATATGCCAGTCTCTAGATTAATTGCGGTGATAGCAAGCAACACAACCGCAAAGTAAATATAAATAACAGCATAGCTATGCCATAATTTAGAGCGGTTTGTTCTCGTTTGGTGATAGGTATAAATACAAAAAAAAGCTAATGCAAGTTCAATAAAGCCCAAAACATAATTTTTACTCATAAACACATTAACGTAAGCCACAACTAAAGCAACTAATGTAATTATTAAGCTTATATTTTTGAATACGGTTAATCTGACTGATTCTGTTTTATCAAATGAATGCTGATGCATTAATATCCCTCTAAATTATTACCTCCCATAAACTTCAAGCATATCAGCCTAGCATTAAAAAATAGATAATAACTACAACTTATATGTAAGCCTACTTACTATAACAGCTAATATTAGCCTAAATTTAAATATGCGTGAACAAAGATTGATAGGCCTTGATTAGATCTTTTTATATATATAAATTATAGTATTACTCATTAGGTGTAGTGGTATTAACATAGGGAGATAGCCGATGGATGAATTAACCAATTTGCTTGTCGAACAACACAACAATGCATCCATTAAGGCTAAACTAGCTAACTTACTCACTTTGGTCCGTAAACATTTAGATATGGATGTTGCTTTTATATCTGAATTTATTAACGATGAGCGTGTTTTTAAAGTGGTCGATAACCCCTCTGAAAACCAAGTTGTTAAAGTGGGTAATGCCGATCCGATTAATGAAACGTATTGCCAACAAATCACCGACAACAAGCTTAGCCCTATTATTACTAATACCAAAGCAAACCCAATAACCAAAGCGATGCCGGTTACAAAAAAATTAGGTATAGGGGCATATATAGGTGTACCTATCAACCTGTCAAACGGTAAATTATATGGTACGTTTTGTTGTTATAAATCACACCATGATGAGAGCTTAAATGAGCGCGATTTATCTTTTTTAAATATTATTTCAGAAATAGCGACCGGATTAATTGAAAAGAGTTTAGATAAAAGCGTATCGTACAACCACACAAAATCAACTATTGAGCAAATTATTGGCGATAATGATATTAGTATCTATTTCCAGCCTATTTATAGTCAACTAAATAATAAAGTTGTAGGTTTTGAGTCGCTTGCACGTTTTTTAACCACCCCTTATAAAACCCCTGATATCTGGTTTGAAGAAGCGAGTAAGGTGGGTTTAAGTGAATCATTAGAAATGCTGGCCATTAAAAATGCAGTAGCCAGTATGGCAAAGTTTAATAATACAACTTACATTGCCATTAATTGCTCGCCTTCGCACATTCTTAGCAGTGCACTTGAACGAACATTACAACAGATTGACTGCACTAGGCTGGTATTAGAAATTACTGAACATTCGCCAATTTCTAATTACGAAAAAATGCGAGCTGCACTTAGGCCTCTCAGAAACAAAGGTCTGCGCTTGGCCATTGACGATGTTGGCGCTGGCTTTTCCTCATTTCAGCACATACTAGAGCTTGAGGCCGATATTATAAAATTAGATATTAGCCTGACTCAAAATATAAACACAGACGATCGTAAATTTTTACTGGCAAAAGCACTGTGTGGATTTGCAAAAGCAATCGACTGCACCATTGTTGCCGAAGGGATCGAAACCGCAGAAGAACTAAACTCGTTAAGAATACTCAATGTAGACAGTGTACAAGGTTATTTTATTGGCCGCCCTGCACCAATTGAAGATGCGCTTAGCTTCCAAAACAAAGCACTACCCGCATAAAAACGCCACTAATTAGTGGCGCTCGGTATCAATACTGTCTTTTCGATAATAGCGTTTATGATAACTTTTCACTTTAGCATGCACGCCTTTACTTAAGCTTTTAAACTTAGCTTCTAGCACGTCAACGCCATATAAAATACCCACCACAAGCACCGAGAGCTTAATAGCAGCCCCGAGGTTTTCAGTTGCTATCATCACGCCAATGGAGGCCAGTACCCAAATGGTGGCAGCAGAGGTAACCCCGACTACCGCACCGTCTTTTGCGAGCATTACGCCTGCGCCTAAAAAGCCGATGCCGGTAATTATTTGCCCGACTACGCGAGAATGATCAATCACATCCCCTTGTAAATTAAACGCAGTCGATAAAAACAAGTAAGTACCTAAGGTGATCAGTGCAGAAGTACGGATCCCTACAGGTTTGCCACGCAATTGCCGTTCTATACCAATAATAGCCCCACAAAAAGCCGCCGTACCAATAGCTGCCCACGAGTATGGGGCTACATCGATAAAATCTAAAAATGTCACTTAAAATCCTAATCTATTATTTTTTACCAATAGCAACTGCCGTTCTAAGCCTTTGACTACCAAAAGCCGACATTTTACTAAAATCGCTGCGTGCAATTGGCACATATTGACAGTCAATCGCTAATTGATTGTCGTTACCTGGTTCGCAAAACGGGTCATGTACGTACACACAGTGCGCATCTAAATGAGTAACACATACCCAATGCGGTGATTTTTTTCCATCAAACCGATAAGTGCTTATTAACAGTAACACACTAAAACCTTGGTTTAACCACGTCTCTATATCGGTTAGTTCAACATCTTTATAGGTAACAGGAATATTAGCCGAGGCTATGCCTTCAACAAATTGCTGATGTACTGTCGCCAGCACCGTTTTTTTATTATCACTGCGTACCCCATCTAAAAATAATGGCTCTGAGGTATTAACAATAACCTCACTTTTAAATCCCCGTTTATTTGCAGCCAATGCCAAGCCAAACGGATGACAACCGCCATGTCCCGAGGTCATAAAAATGGTGGTGCCTTCACGCCATAAAGCTAATTCATGTGACTGACTCAGCTCTGTGCTGTTATCAAGCGAGCCCATTGCCATTAATAATGCCGCAGGCCCACAGGTAAACTCGGTAGTTTGCTGATACCATGGCGTTAAACGCTCAACTTGCAACTCGCTGGTTTGACGGATGTTTTTTTGCATGCGCAAGGCATCACTGTGATCATCGTAATAATCACTGTACTGACCAAAAACACGATACCCTACACTTTTATAAAGCCCTATGGCGCTGTCGTTATTTACTGCCACTTCTAAACGCAAATAAATACGCCCACGCTCACTAGTGGCTTTTTCAAGGGCTTTAAGCAGCGTTTTAGCGATTCCTTTGCCCTGCATCGTCGGTAATACGGCTAACGAATACAAACGCGCTAACCGCGTGCCTTTATGGCACCACACCAAACCGTAACCACATAATTGCGCATTGTGCTCGGCAACTAATAAAATCCCATGTTTAGCACTAAGCCAGCGCTTTAAACTTCGCGCACTAAGCTTATCGTTACTAAAGCAGGCATTTTCAAGCGCCACTAAGGCGTTTAAATCACTCGCGCTTGCAGGGCGAATACTAATATCCGCCCCTGCAAAAATCGTTATATCAGACAATGCGTTAAGCATTAGCCGCGACCTCGTGCTTCAAGGCGCTGTTTAAACTCATCCATAATGATCATGTATAACTCATCACCTAAGTAACCATCTTCTACTTTGTGATCAATACTTGGGTTATCGTTTACTTCCAACACATACGCACGGCCTTGATGCTCTTTTACATCCACACCGTATAAACCCTTACCCACGGTTTTACATGCTTTTAAAGCAGCATCCAGTACAGCTTTAGGTAATTCAAACGTAGGTAATGTTTCAAAGCCACCCGAGAAAAAGCGTTTTGCGTCATGGTTATATATTTGCCAATGGTTACGCGCCATTAAATAACGACACGCATAAATAGCACGACCATTAAGTACCCCTACACGCCAATCATATTCTGTGTACATGTACTCTTGCGCCAGAACTAACGCACTTAAAGCAAATAATTCACTAAGCTTAGCTTCTAATTCATCACGATTAGCAACTTTATACACGCCTTTTGAAAACGACCCTTCTGGCATTTTTAATACCAGCGGATAAGTAAACGACGCTTCTAGTTGCTCAATTGTGTCTTTTGATTGATCTGCGACCACCACGGTTTTTAAGCTCGGTACTTTCTGATAATTGAATGCATCATGTAAGTACACTTTATTACAGCATCGTAAAATAGACTCCGCATCATCAATCACCACTAAACCTAGGCTTTGCGCTTTACTTGCAAGGCGGTACGTTGGGTGATCAATCGCTGTTGTTTGTCGAATAAACAACGCATCAAATTGGGCAATATTGTCTATTTCCTCAAAGCTAAGTGCTTTTGCGTTAATACCATGTTTCGCTGCTGCTTTTATAAAACGGGCTATTGCATCTTTATCACTTGGCGGTACTTTTTCGTTATGATCAACCAATATCGCCATATCCCAACGGAAACGGCGCTCTACTTTACCAATACGCCATTGCGTTTGGGTAAACTCATTTAGCTTTTCAATAAACGCAGCATATTGTTGCTCGCTTAGGGACGCTAATGATCCTTGTTGTAATAGGCCTTGCTCATCAACAAATAAAATAGGCGCTGGGTATTGTTTAAATACCGATTTAGCGGCTTTAGCTTGTTGATCATTTCCCGCATGACCAAAATAAACAGCACCATCAATATGGCCAATATTTTGTAATGACGCTTGATTGCTTCGAAGCGCGTTAATTGTTTTTACACTCGGTAATACTTGGTGCTTGCGCGCCTCAGCAAGTAACGAACAGTAATAGCCTTTACTTAAATACTGGCTAGCATCACATAGATTTATTATGCGGGTTTTTGGTTCGTTGCGTTTTGGGTAGTCACGCAAATAGGTGTTAAAGGTAATGACATTTTCAAATGAAAGAGCAAGCGTTTGCTCATTGTTATCAACCACAATTAAGGTTTTAAACACGACTTTTCCTAGTTAAGTCAAAATATACAAAGCAGCCTTGCTAATCAGTTAGCTCAGCGAATAAAACAGCAAATAGAAACACCCATCGCACTAAGTGCAGCATTTAGCAAATCACTTAATACGATAGGTGCTTTAACGAATATCTACTATAAACGTTAGCGCTTAAATTGCTTAAGCGACAGGTGATTTATATGCCCTTTTTTAGATGCGCACAAACGAGATATTTTTAGCGTAAAGATAAAAATTTTTGATGAACTTTTTTATTGCTAATTTGTGTTTTAAAATAGCCAAAATTTAATACTAAAAGTGATCATCATGTCTCTTCCCGCTTGTCCTAAATGCCAATGTGAATACGTTTACGAAGACCAACAGCTGCTTATTTGTCCAGAATGTGCCTATGAGTGGAACCCGAATGTTACTAATGACGAAGACGCTATTTTAGTGAAAGACGCAAACGGCACTTTACTTGCTGATGGCGACAAAGTAACCGTAGCTAAAGATTTAAAAATTAAAGGTAGCTCACAAGTTATTAAAATTGGCACCAAGGCCTTAGTAAGACGTGTACTTGATAAAAAAGATCATGAGCTTGACTGTAAAGTAGATGGCATAGGTGAAATGATGGTGACGGCTAAATTTGTTAAAAAAGCCTAAACCCATTGAAATAAACAATTAAATACAGCAAGAACCTGTGTAATCTTGGCGCTTTATTGCATTAACAAACTGACATCCACTTTAACTAATTGATTTTCAGCGCCTTTTAAAAAATTGAAAATCTAAATTCAGTTCTCAAAGTGGTGTGTTAGTTGTCTAGTATTACTACTTCTGCTTTGTGAAAGTGTGTTTTTGCGCTTTGCAAAACATCGGCAGTAAACTTTGAGTTTGGCACTGGTATATCAATAACATTGCCACTTTTACAAAATAAAGTAACGGTATTTGACGCTAGCTGTATTTTAATTATCGCCCCTTTGGGAATAAGCTGCATTCTACTTTTATTATTATTGAACCAGTGAGGTTTTTTGCAAAGTAGAACGTTTTCTCCAATATCAGAAAAAACACGCTCAGGCCTAAAGGTTAAGTACTTTATAATTAAAGCCGTGAGTAAAACACCCGTAATTGTGACGGTAAAAATCCCTATCTCCATAATATTCCCTTAAATTTATGTCCTTTATTTAACTGCTTATCCGTTAATGATTATCAGACTCAAGCAAATCTTATAAGTTCACGCTATAAATGCCTTAGTTGTGATTGAGTGAAACCAGCTAACATCGAGTTATAAACACCCCTTAACTAGTTTATTATATTAGCTTATTAGATAACACAGTTAATGTTTCATCGTAAGCGCGTTGATTAAAGTTACTTGAGTGTGGGTTCATAAAACCATGTAAATAATTAACATGCTTTACATTAACATTAGCCTTTGTTGCCAGCTCAACGTGCAGTGATTTAACATCAAAGTGCGGTTCATAATGCGGAAGTATAAGTTCAATCTCAAACTGTGGTTGTAAGTCTGTATGGTGCCTAATTTGCGAGCTGTAAAAACAAATGCCCTTAGTTATCGTTTTAATCGCCGGATGTGAAGACATTGACCAAATTGCCGATGCGCCAACACTAAAACCAATCAATATGATGTTACCAGCGAGTGGTTTAATCGCTTTTTGTAAAATAGCGACATACTCATCAAGGCCAATATGCTGACTAAAATACTCATAGGCCTGCTGTTCACTGTTAAATGCCATATCCACCCCGCCATAGGGATCGACAATAGACTGAGCGTTTAGTTCTTCAGCTAATGCTTTTAAAGCCGCTGTTTTACCAAATATATCACTAACCAAAACTAAGTTCATAAACGGCTCATCTTTAATTTTATTCTTTAAGTTTCAGGCAATTATTTAACAAAGAAGCCTACGAGATGCTGCGTCTCAAAGTAAGAGACAAATAAATACTACATTCAAAGCACTTTAACCACATCGTAACTATGTTTTACATCACCGAGTGTTAAACTAACTTCATCATCGACTTGTTTACCTAATAACTGTTGGCCTAATAGTGCACCAGAGGTAAGTACTTGAATAGTTGTGCCTTTAATATCAACGGTTAATCCACCAGCTGCTGGGCCTAAATAAAACCATTTTTGTGTGCCTGCATCATCTTCTAAACACACCAATGAACTGACTGCTATTGTGCCTGTAACGACGTCGTTGTAGATGGCTTCAAATAGTTGTATTTCTTTATAACACTCATTCACCCGATCAGCGTGACCTTGCGCTAAATACGCAGCTTCAAGCCCGAGCGTATCATATTGAGTTTCTGCAATACTTTCTTCGTGGGTCGCGGTATCGTGGGCTGTTTGAGCTGCAATTTTCGCAGTATTGAGCTGCTCTTCTAAGGCAAAACGCAGGTGCTCTGTAACATGGGCTTTATTCATTTGGAAATTCACTAAATACGGTAAAAATAATTTTGCCATTTTAGCATTGTTGCTACACCTAACACTATCCCTTTGCTGTGTAACAACAATGCTGATTTAAGCCTATGGCATATCCATTAATGCCTGCGTTTGCTGATCCACTTGCTTATCGTAGTTTTTAGCACTTAACCCAAGTAGCTCGGGTAATGTTGCAGCAATACAAATGGAAGATAACGTGCCTACGACTATTCCTGCAAACAGAGCAATTGCAAATCCCTGCAGCGGCGCCCCTGCTAACAGCCAAACACTTGCAACCGTTGCGAGCGTAGTCCCGGAGGTAATAAGCGTACGAGTTAAGGTGCTTTTAATAGCACTGTTGATAATACTGCTTGGTTTGAGTGTGATGTTTGTTGGTATGCGCAACAGCTCGCGCACCCTATCTCCAACTATTATTGAGTCATTTAGTGAGTAGCCAATAATCGCCAACAAACTGGCTAAAACAGTTAGGTTAAACTCTATTTGTAACCATGAGAATAAGCCAACCACCAGCACTAAGTCATGAAATAAAGCCACCACAGAGCCTAATGCCAAACGCCATTCAAAACGAACAGCTAAATAAATCATTACCGCGACCATCGCAGCAAATAATGCTAAGCAGCCTTGTTCAAATAGTTCATCACCCACTTGAGAGCCAATATAAGCCGATGATAAAACCTCAGCATTTATAGTTGGGTTTTGGCTAATAGCCGTTTTCCAGTCATCGTTATTGCTTGTATTATTGGGGCCTTGTGTTAGTTGAAAATGATTATTGCCCTGTGCTGTTAGCTCAAATTCACCCTGATGATTTTTTGCAATAAATTGCTCAAGCTGTTTTAGTTCAACACCTTGGCTGGTGGTAAACTCTGTTAAGTATCCACCCGTAAAATCAAGGCCAAAGTTTAGCCCTTTTTGTGCAATGGTGAATACCGACAACAACACAAATATGGCGCTGATCAGCATGCCTGTATAACGTATACGAGACCCTGCCTCACATTTTAAAAAAGAATTAAGCATGCGCGTTTACTCCTGCTTTTTTACCCAGCTTTAAATATAAGCTTTGGCTTAAATATTTCGATACATACACACCAGTAAATACCGATGTGATAAGTCCCAGCGCCAGCGTTATAGCAAAGCCTTTTACAGGGCCATAACCTATACCATATAAAATAATCGCGGTGATCATCGTGGTAATATTGGCATCTAAAATCGTATTCGCAGCTTGTTTATAGCCCTCTTGTATCGCTTGATATGGAGGACGTCCTTTGCGGCGCTCTTCTTTAATGCGTTCAAATATAATCACGTTAGTATCAACTGCCATTCCTATGGTTAGCACCAAACCTGCAATACCAGGAAGTGTTAAAACCACCCCAGGTAATAATGACATTAACCCCACTAAAGACGTTAAATTTAAAACTAACGCAACATTTGCAATAAGCCCTAAACGACGATACCACAGCGCCATAAAGGCAAGCGTTAACCCCATGCCTAACATTAACGCCGCCAATCCATTGTTAATGTTGTCTTGGCCAAGGCTTGGACCAATAGTTTGTTCATGTACTATGGTCACTGGCGCCGTAAGCGATCCTGCACGTAGTAATAGCGCTAAATCGGCAGCCGCTTGCTGGCTTTGCATATTGGTTATACTAAAGCGTGAGCTTAAATGCTGGGCTATATTCGCCACATTAATGACTTCGCTTTTTTTAACCACTTCACCTTTAGCATTTTGTGAATACTCTGAATAGAGCGTTGCCATCGGCTTGCCTATATTCGCTTTAGAAAACGTCGACATAGCATCGCCACCTTGGCTATCTAGGCTCAGTTGTACTAAAGGTTTACCCCAGTCATCACGGCCAATATTGGCATTATTAATGTGCTCACCAGTAAAAATAGGCACAGGGTCGAGCTTAATAGTCCCACCCGATTGCAAATTAAATGTTTGCCCGCCAATCTCTTTAAGTTGATAAAATCCAAGTGACGCGGTAGCACCAATAATACGTTTTGCCTCGGCTGGGTCTTGGACGCCGGGTAGCTCAATGCGAATGCGCTGCTTACCTTGGCGCTGTGTAACCGCCTCGGTAATTCCTAACTCTTCAATGCGTGAGCGAAGCGTAGTGAGTGTTTGGCTCATGACTTGTTTATCAAATGCGCTGCGCCCTTGCTCAGAATAACTCACTTTAACGACCTGTAAGTTGCCATGAGTTGATGTGGTTATAGTTAGATTTTCAAAGCGGCTTTTAAGGTCGCTAATAACTGAGGTTAGCTTTTCAGCTGCATTTTCTAATGCACTTATTTCAAAGCCTTGGTTAGTTTGCTTTGCTTTAACACCATAGGCTTTTTGTTTAACAATAATGGCTTTCGTTTGCTGGTAAGCACTGAGTAATTGCTCATCAATGGCTTTATCTAAATCAACATCAAGTACAAACAATACTCCGCCGTTTAAATCAAGACCCAGCTTTATGGGCGATAAACCAAACTCTTGTAACCAAATAGGGCTGGTTGCATGTTCTACAATTTTAACTTGTGTATTTGGGTAATTCGATTTTATAGCCGCTTGAGCTTGGGCACTTTGCGTAGGTGTATTTAAAAGCACATTAATTGTTGCTTGGTTTTCTACCCCTTGGCTGACCTCAAAACCTTGGCTATTTAAAAAGCGCACTATGTTTTCAGTACTTGGTAGTGCTTGTGTTTTAACCTCAGGTGCGGCACTAATATGCAACCACGATTTATTCGGGTATAAATTAGGTAAAGCGCTTATTGCCAGTAAAACCAATACAACCAACATGGCTACATAGCTTAATTTAAATTTAGCCATAAATGGCTTTTTTTGTTTTTTAAAACTTAACATAGTTGTTCCTTATTACTAGGCATAGCCCAGTAACGTACCTATTAGGCACAATTAAAATTAAAGTCAAAACGCGATGCGTTAAAACCAATTAACGATAATTAAGGAACTTTAAGCGTGGTAGGTGGTTACAGCGGTGTATAACAGATTCGCATCTTTCCAGCCGCTCAAGCGCGACTTTTTACTTTTAAAAACCCAAGTATACCAAGGCTGATTTATGATGACTGCTTGCGGTCGCAAAAAAATATGCCTACACCCATTTAGCGCAAAAAACTCATGCACTACATCGTATTCAGGATCGCCCTGCGCACTGTGTAAAAATAAAAAAGAGTTATTGGCTGTTAGCCTAGGTTGATGCGCAGCAAACTCAGAATGCTTTGAGTTTTTATGCTGTAAATTGCCTAGCGATTTTAACGGTGTGGGAGCGTTAGTTAAATTTTCGACATTACCAACATGGCTATAACTGCTTTGGTTATTGTTTAATTCGTGTTTTACACCCATAGCATGGCTTTGCCCACTAAAGAGTGCGGCAAAAAACAAGCATGTAGCTAAAAAAACGCGAAATTTAAACATCTGTCATTTAAAACTAAAATAAAGGATAGATAGTATATAAGGGCAGCTAATTAAAATACAATAGCCAACATTAAGCTATTTCATTTATATAAAAACAATACTGAGATCCTCGATGCGCTCCAGACAAAGTTCAGTAAAACGCCCCGATGCCATGAATTTAAAACAAAGCATTCAAACTCTTTGGCCTTATATCACTAAATTTAAAGGGCGTGTGCTTATTGCCATATTAGCGCTTGTGGGTGCTAAAGGCGCGACACTGCTTATGCCATGGGCTTTAAAAGAAATAATTGATGCGGTTGATAAATCAATTAACCCGCTACTGCTCGTCCCAACCTTATTACTCGTTATGTACGGCGCACTGCGATTTGCCAGCGTGTTTTTAGGTGAAGTACGCGATGCTGTATTTTCTCGAGTCACCGAGCATGCCATGCGTGATATTGGCCTTAAAGTATTTAAACATTTGCATTCGTTAGATTTAGCCTTTCATTTAGACAGACAAACTGGCGGTATAAGTCGAGATATAGAGCGCGGCACCAGTGGTTTGAGCTTTTTAATGCGCTTTTTAATGTTTAATATTGTGCCCACGTTGTTTGAAATAATGACCGTGGCGATTATTTTTGGCACCTTGTTTTCTATTTGGTTTGCGCTGATCACCCTACTTGCTGTGGCTATTTATATCTTTTTTACGGTGACGGTTACCCAATGGCGAAACCGCTTTATTCGCGAGTCAAACGCTGCTGACAACCAAAGTAACACCCGCGCCATCGACAGCTTATTAAATTACGAAACCGTTAAATACTTTAATAACGAAGAGTATGAAGCTAAAACTTACGATACGTTTTTAGCAACCTGGGAACAAGCACGATTAAAAAACAGACTCTCGTTACTGGCGCTAAATTCAGGGCAAGCACTCATAATTGCCTGTGCAATAACCGCATTAATGTGGCTTGGCGCAAGCGAAGTTGTCACGGGCGAGTTAACGATTGGTGAACTTGTGATGATCAATGCGTATATGATTCAACTCTTTTTACCGCTCAACTTTTTAGGGTTTGTGTATCGCGAAATACGCCGTGCCCTCACCGACCTTGAAAACATGCTCGGCCTGCTTAATACACAACCTAAAGTGGCGGATGCTCATGAGGCTAAAGAATTGGTCATTAAACAAGGTGAAATTAGCTTTGATAAAGTAAGCTTTCACTACGACAGTAAAAGGCCTATTTTAAAAAGCATTAGCTTTAATGTTGCTGCCGGCTCAAAAGTCGCGATTGTGGGTGCAAGTGGTGCAGGAAAAAGCTCATTAGCCCGATTACTGTATCGCTTTTATGAGCTGTCATCAGGCACTATTAGCATAGATAAACAAGCAATTAATACAGTTACTCTTGCAAGCTTGCGTAAAGCCATTGCGATAGTCCCCCAAGATACTGTGCTGTTTAATAGCACCATCCGTGAGAATATTGCCTATGGCAGACCCTCAGCAACTGAAGATGAAATAAATAAAGCAATTAACATGGCGCACTTAACCGACTTTATAAATAGCTTAGACAAAGGCGATAAAACCCTCGTGGGTGAGCGTGGGTTAAAAGTCTCAGGGGGTGAAAAACAACGGATTGCCATTGCCCGTGCTATTTTAAAGCAATCACCCATCTTAATCTTTGATGAAGCAACCTCTGCGCTCGACTCTCATGCAGAGCAAGCTATTTTAAAAGCAATGCGTGAAGTGGCAAATGATCACACCAGTATTGTTATTGCACACCGACTTTCGACCATAACCGATGCAGACTCAATTATTGTTTTAAAAGCTGGTGAAATTATTGAACAAGGCAAACACCAAGAACTACTAAATCAAAACGGTGAATATGCCCGTATGTGGGCATTACAGCAAAAGCAGTCAAAGGCGCAATAAACTAAGCCGCTCAAGAACGATTGAAGTAGTTGAGTGTTTTTTGCTATTTTCGATAGTATTTTATTCATCTTATCGACCGGTACGGTTATTCACCTCAAAAGGTTTGTTTGCAGTGAAGTTATTAATACAATCAAATAGCTATTTTTATAACAAAAATATAACGAATTAAATAACGTGAATTCATAGGGGAAAGTAATGAAAAAAAGTTTAATTGCAGCGGCACTCGCCGCTACATTTATTACCGGCTGTTCAGAGCCACAAACTACAAAAACTGAGCAAGTCGCAGCCGTTGCTGAAAAACCACAAGCAACTGAGCAAGCTGAATTAGGCACTTTTGGGGTTGATTTAACTGCCCGCAATGAAGCTGTAAAACCAGGCGATGACTTTTTTATGTATGCCAGCGGTTCATGGTACGACAATTACGAAATGCCAGCAGATAAAACACGCTACGGTGCGTTTTCTGCGTTAGCTGAACGCAGTGAAGAGCGTGTAAAAGAAATTATTGAAGACATTGCAGCACGTGAAAATTTAAATGCAGAAGAGCAACTAGTTGCTGATTTTTATAATTCGTACATGGATACCGACACGCTTAATAAGCTCGGTGTGACTCCCATTAAGCCATTGCTTAACGATATTAACGCTGTCGACTCAACTGATGACTTAGCAAAAATCTTTGGTAATTCATGGCTCACTGGTGTTAGCGCCCCAATTGGTGGTGGTATGTGGTTTAACCGCTTAGATCCTAATAAATACGAAATGTCGTTAGGTGCTGGTGGTTTAGGCTTACCTGATCGTTCATATTACCTTGAAGATGCAGAGCGTTTTGTAAAAACTCGTGAAGCGTATGTTGCACATATTGCCGACATGCTTAAATTTGCTGGTGTTGAAAATACCACTGAACGTGCACAAGCAATTTTAGCGCTAGAGACAAAAATTGCAGAAGGTCATTGGCCACGTGAAAAACGCCGTAATCGTGACATAACGTTAAACCAAATAAAACGCGACGAATTAAGTACCCAGTACCCTGGATTTAATTGGGATTTATACTTTGCGCAAACAGGTTACAAAGTACCGCAGCTAAACGTGTCGCAGCCTGAACCTGTAAAGGCCATGATTGATTTAATCAACAACGAAGATATAAGCGTATGGAAAGACTACCTAACATACCATGCAATTAATGGTAACGCTGGGCTGTTGTCAGAAGACATATTTAACACCAGCTTTGCTTTCTTTGGTAAAGAGTTAAATGGTCAACAAGAGCCTCGTCCGCGCTGGAAACGTGCGATCAGCCAAATGTCAGGCACTAGTTCACTAGGCTTTGCGATTGGTAAAATTTATGTAGATCGTTACTTCCCTGAGTCATCGAAGCAGCAAATGTCTGAGCTGGTTGAAAACTTACGCACAGCCCTTGGCGAGCGTATTGATAACCTAGATTGGATGGGCGCAGAAACAAAAGTAAATGCGCGTGCAAAATTAGCGGCGTTTGTGCCAAAAATTGGTTACCCAGACGAATGGCAATCTTACGAAGGCTTAAGTATTAGCAAAAATGATTTAATGGCTAATGTAAAAAATATGCGTGAGTTTTTCCAAGCCGATAGCGTTGAAAAAGAGCTGAAAAAGACCGACCGCAATCGCTGGGGTATGACACCACAACGTGTAAATGCTTATTACAATAGCTCATTTAATGAAATTGTATTCCCTGCCGCTATTTTACAACCGCCGTTTTTCGATCCAAATGCAGATCCTGCGGTAAACTACGGTGGTATTGGTGCCGTGATTGGCCACGAAATGGGCCATGGCTTTGATGACCAAGGGTCAAAATCAGATGCTAACGGCATACAACGTAACTGGTGGACTGACGAAGACCGTGCTGCTTTTGATGCTAAAGCCGACAAACTGGCGGCTCAGTACAGCAAATATGAGCCAATTCCAGGTAACTTTGTAAATGGCCGCAACAGCTTAGGTGAAAATATTGGTGATGTAGGTGGTTTAGCCATGGCTTATCATGCCTACAAACTAAGCCTAAATGGTAAAGAAGCCCCTGTGATTGATGGTGTAACCGGCGATCAACGTTTCTTCTTAGCGTGGGCACAGGTATGGAAAGAAAAACGTACTGAGCAAAGCATGTTAAATCAATTACGTGGCGGTACGCATGCGCCAGGTCGCTTTAGAGCACAAGCTCCTCGTAACCACGACGCTTGGTACAAAGCATTTGATGTAAAACCAGGTGATGAGTTGTACTTACCAGAAGACGAACGTGTTCGTATTTGGTAATCCCCTGACAAACGTTCATCATTTGTAACGAATAAACAACCCGCTTCGGCGGGTTTTTTTATTTTCCATTCATAATAACTGTTCCCCCCGTTACTTAGTAATCAATCTCAATACTTACTAGCCCTGCCCGGCATTTACCTTTAGAATATGGGCTTGCAAATTTTTTCAATTATTTATACATATTAAGGCGAAACGCAGATGGGAAGAGCTTACCAAAACAAAAAAGATTCAATGGCTAAAACTGCGGGTGCTAAAACTAAAGTTTATTCAAAATACGGTAAAGAAATTTATATTTGTGCAAAAAACGGCGGTGTTGATCCAGACGGTAACCTAGCACTGCGTCGTTTAATTGAACGCGCTAAAAAAGACCAAGTACCGGCTCACGTAATTGAACGCGCTATTGATAAAGCCAAAGGCGGCGGCGGTGAAGACTATGCAGCTACGCGCTACGAAGGTTACGGCCCAGGTAATTGCATGATTATTGTTGACTGTTTAACCGACAACAACAAACGTACCTTTGCTGATGTACGTGTGTGTTTTACTAAAGCAAACGCTAAAATTGGCGCACAAAACTCGGTATCACACTTATTTGATCACCTTGCTATTTTTGTATTTGACGGTGACGACGATGAAACCGTACTTGAAGCGCTAATGATGGCTGACGTTGATGTAACCGATGTAGAAGTAGAAAACGGTAAAGTGACTATTTTTGCCCCTCACACTGAATACAACAATACGCGTACCGCACTTGAAGAAATGGGTGTGACAGAATTTGACGAAGACTTAATTGCCTTTGTACCCCAAGTAGAAGCCCCTATTGAAGGCGAAGATGTAGAAGTGATGGAACGCTTTTTAGCCATGCTTGAAGATTGTGACGACGTACAAAACGTGTACCACAACGCACAATTTTAAGCGTTAAAGCTTAATCGTGTTTAAAGGCCAACTTAGTTGGCCTTTTTGTTGATTTTAAAATGGATTATTAATTTTGAATACCCTTTCACAACTTCGCAGCGGCCAATTACATGGTGCAAAACACCTACAATTAGTTGAAGCGCTAAGCCACTTTCCAGAGGAAATTTTTACCCTCGCGGATACCCTCGAAGTCTTGGATTTATCTAATAATAACTTATCTGATTTACCTGATGAATTTGCCTGCTTAACAAAATTAAAACGACTGTTTTTATCGTTTAATCAGTTTAAACATATACCTAAAATACTTGCTAAGTGTCCTGCTTTGATAATGGTTGCATTTAAAGGTAATTACATCACTGAATTTGCAGATCACTGCCTACCTAAAGCGATTGAATGGCTTATTCTTACAGATAATAAAATAGCTAAGCTGCCTGCAACATTTGGCCAATACACTGCGCTTAAAAAGCTGGCATTGGCAGGTAATCAGCTCAGTGAGCTACCAATAAGCATGGCAAACTGCCATAACCTGGAACTAATTAGGCTCTCTGCAAATCAGTTAACTCAAATTGATGATTGGCTATTTGAACTACCAAAGCTGACTTGGCTTGCATTTGCAGGTAATTGCTTTAATAAATCACAGTGCCTTACCCAATCAAATTTAGCCAATAAACCACTGAGTGACTACTCGCTCAGTAAAGTAATAGGCCAAGGCGCATCAGGGATTATCCATCTTGCTTATTCAACGAATAAAGAGCCGGTTGCTGTTAAGTTATTTAAAGGGACTATTACAAGCGATGGTTATCCGCTGGATGAAGTTAATTGCTGCTTGCAAGCGCTTGAGCATCCAAACTTAATTAAAGTACTGGCTTACATTGAACAACAGCAACAGCTTGGTTTAGTGATGGAGTTAATTGATACAAGCTTTACAAATCTAGGCTTACCGCCGAGCCTTGATACCTGTACTCGAGATACATTTGAAAGCGATTGCCACTACTCTACCCAAGTAATTTATGCCATAGCGCAGCAAATGGTTAGCACTGTGGCCCACTTGCACCAGCACAATATAAGCCATGGTGATATATATGCGCACAATACCATGGTTGACCCGCACGCGCGTGTGCTGTTTGGGGACTTTGGCGCGGCCACTGATCTTACTATGCTCAGTGACTATCAACATCAACAAATGCAGTTAATAGAAGTGCGTGCTTTGGGATGTTTAATCGAGGATTTACTCACAACCTGCCAAGAGCAAAACGCTGAAGTCATGCACTTAAAACATATTGCGCAGCAATGCATGAGCGAAAATATCGCACAGCGGCCAACACTTAGCGCATTAGCTGACTTTTTATAGTGGTTATGCGGCCATTAATATTATGGCCGCAAGCTAGAATGAACACTATTTTTGTTTTTTAAACGGGTAAATTTGTTGCTTTAGCATACCTACAGGCATGTAATCACCCACAACCCCATATTCTTTAGGCCACTCTGCTTGCCCTTTTACTGCAGAGCCAAACAAGTAATCTAAAAACGAAAAATGGGCTGCGTAATTTCTATCAATTGCGGCTTTATCGGATGCGTGATGCCAATGATGAAACTGCGGTGTAACCATAAAATACTTTAACCACCCAAATTTTACATTTACGTTAGCGTGATTAAATACCGCTTGAAAGCCTACAATAATCACGTACAAACTAATAATTTGCTGTGAAAAACCCAGCACAAATATAGGCGTTAACACTAAACTACGGGTAACCAGTATTTCTAAAATATGCTGACGAGAGCCTGCTAACCAGTCCATTTCTTTGGCACTGTGGTGCACACCATGAAATCGCCATAAAAAGGGGACTTCGTGATACGCACGATGTGTCCAATACTGCATTAAATCAGCCACCAAAATAATTAAAAATAGCTGCAGTATAAACGGCATTTGCGCTATGTAACCTTGTAATGTGCTCGACACCGCCCAACCAAAACCATAATGAACAAAATGATTAGTAACCAGTAATACAAAGCCCACTATTAGATGATTGACAAAGAAATGGTTTAAATCCCCGCGCCATTCACTACGCAATATTTTTTGCTCTTTTCGATGCGGAAGTAGTTTTTCAATTAAAATAAAAATTAAGGTTGAGCCTAATAAGTCTAATATAAACCAATCTAAGCCAATATAAGGGGTGTTATCTGCAAAGTCATTCACTTCAACATTCGGGCCGCCAAAGCCAATTGCCAGCAAAATAAAAAACCACGCAGTCGCCCCCAAGCGCTTATTGGTATTTCGTACAAAATTAAGTAAACCCAGGCTTCCTGAAATAATAAGGGCAACAAACATAAGTTGACGTAAAAACTCGACGCTATAACTTTTACGCAATTCTGGAGTCGTTAAATATTCAGGGAAGTGGAATGCAAGCACTCCCAAGCAACTTAATATTGCCAAAAAGCAAGCAATATAACCGCTGATATTACCCTCACCAATTTGCAAGTGACTGGTGCGAAATATTTTTTTAGTGACGTGTTTTAGCATTATTTTCCTTAATATAATATGCAGTCCCTATTCTAGTGCGCATATTCTAGCAAATTTTGGGCTAACTAAAACACAAAAAAGCCACGCAATGCGTGGCTTGGCTGGATAAAGCTAAATTAACTACACGGAAAATTTATAAATAGGCACCCAGCGCTTTAACTTGATCTAACATGCGGTTTGAGAAACCCCATTCGTTGTCGTACCACGCCATTACTTTAACTAATTTACCATCAGCACGTGTTTGCGTTGCATCAAAAATAGATGAAGCTGGGTTATGGTTAAAGTCGATAGAAACAAGCGGCAGCTCGTTGTACTCTAAAATACCTTTCATTGGCCCTTCTGAGGCTGCTTTAACCACTTGGTTAATTTCTTCAATGCTTGTGTCACGTTTAGCAATAAACGTTAAATCAACTAACGACACATTAATTGTAGGTACACGTACCGCCATGCCATCTAATTTACCTGCCAGCTCAGGCAATACTAAACCAACCGCTTTAGCAGCGCCCGTTTTAGTTGGGATCATAGATTGAGTCGCACTACGCGCGCGGTATAAATCTGGGTGGTATACGTCGGATAAGTTTTGATCGTTGGTATAAGCGTGAATAGTAGTCATGCTACCTTGTTCAATCCCTACCGTATCGTTTATTGCTTTGGCCACTGGTGCTAAACAGTTAGTTGTACACGACGCGTTTGAGATGATATTGCTATCGGCATTAATTACATCGCTGTTTACACCATGAACTACCGTTGCATCCATATCTGTACCAGGTGCCGATACCACTACTTTTTTAGCACCGGCTTCAATATGCTTATTAGCCGCTTCGCGTGACGTGAATAACCCCGTACATTCAAGTACGATATCAACATTTAGTGCTTTCCACGGTAAATTCGCAGGATCGCGTTCTTGCGTTAAGGTGATCACATCATCGCCAATTAACATGGTGTTGTCTTTAAGCGTTACTTGCTGTGAAAAACGACCATGTACTGAGTCAAACTGAGTCAGATGAGCATTTACATTGGCTGGGGCTAAATCGTTAATAGCCACAATTTTAATTTCATTATTTTGCGCTGATTCATACAGTGCACGTAATACATTACGACCAATTCGGCCGTAGCCATTAATTGCTACATTAATCATTTTTGACTCCTATTAACTTCACATGCTTGGCGAGCAAGCGTTTCAATAGCTTGCCAGTCTTTATTTTCAATAAGTTGCTTATCTAACATCCAGGTACCACCTACACAAATAACATTGTTAAGTGCTAAGTAATCAGGTGCGGTTGCTAAACTAATGCCACCGGTTGGACAAAAAGTAATATCAGGTAATGGGCCGCCAATAGATTTAAGCATAGCAGCACCGCCTGCAGCTTCTGCAGGAAAAAACTTTAAGAACTTAAAACCATGAGCAGCTAAGTTCATCACTTCGCTTGGGGTCGCTGCACCGGGTAAAAATGGAATAGTAGACTCTTTTGCCAGCGCTAATAACTCATCGCTAACACCTGGGCTTACCATAAAGTCAGCACCCGCCTCTACTGATGCGTTAAAGCTTGCTTTATCAACCACAGTACCTGTACCAACATAAGCTTCGGGCACTTCTGCTTTCATTAGTTTTACAGCCTCAGCTGCAATGGGTGTACGCAGTGTAATTTCAAGTGCTTTTAGGCCACCGTTATATAACGCTCTTGCAAGTGGTGCTGCATCTTCTAATTTTTCGATTACCACCACTGGCACTACCGGTGCCGATGCTAAGATTTTTTCAATACTCATTACTTGTTCCTCATTACCCAATATGGCTAATTATTATTCAAGTCCAAAAGCACTTGCACCTAAATCGGCACTGCTTACTATGTTTCTAAATCCAGTAAATAATTCACGACCTGTACCAAACGTTTGGCTTGCTTGGCTAATTTGCGGCTCACGCTGTGCAAGCTCTTCATCGCTAACATGCAGTTTTAAAATACCATTTGGCGCATCTAGAGTAACAATATCGCCTTCATGAATTTTAGCAATAATCCCACCTTCAACCGCTTCAGGTGCTAAATGGATTGCCGCTGGTACTTTGCCTGATGCGCCCGACATACGACCGTCGGTAACAATAGCCACTTTATAGCCCTGATCTTGTAATGTTGCCATTACCGGTGTGAGCTTATGAAGCTCAGGCATGCCTTTGGCTTTTGGCCCTTGCTCTTTAAGTACAGCAATAAAATCTTGGTTAAGTTCGCCACGGCTGTAGGCATCTTGTAACTCACCTTGTGAGCTAAATACTTTAGCCGGAGCCGACACCACTTGATGAGATTCTGCAACCGCAGAGACTTTAATAACCGCTTTACCTAAGTTACCCGTTAGTAGCTGTAAACCACCTTGCTTACTAAATGGGTTACTTACTGGGCGAAGTACTTCTTCATCATGTGAGTTTTCTGGACACGCTACCCATTTAACTTTGCTTGGGCCGTTCGCATCACTCATAATCAAGTTATCGTCTTTATCGAGTAGTGGCTCACACATGTAAGGTACAAGACCTTCGCCTAAAATAGTGGTTACGTCTGTATGAAGGTAACCAGCACCTGCTAATTCACGCATTAAGAAGCCCATTCCGCCGGCTGCTTGAAAGTGATTAACATCTGCTGAGCCATTAGGGTAAATACGCGTCAGTAATGGAACAACCGCTGATAAATCAGACATGTCTTTCCATGTAACTTGAATACCGGCCGCTTTAGCAATCGCCACAATATGGATTGCATGATTGGTTGAGCCACCTGTTGATAACAAGCCAACTAAGCCGTTAATAATGGTTTTTTCGCTGATCACATCCGCTAAACACGGGCCATCTTTGTTTTCAGTAAGCTGCTTAAGCATGGTTTCAACCGCATTACCGGTTAAGCCATCACGCAGTTCTGTGTATGGGTTTATAAACGAGCTACCTGGTAAGTGTAAGCCCATTATTTCCATCAGCATTTGATTTGAGTTAGCGGTACCATAAAACGTACAGGTACCCGCACTGTGATAAGAAGCGCTTTCAGCTTCTAGTAGCTCTTCACGAGATACCAGTCCTTGTGCAAACTTTTGACGAACACGTGCTTTGTCTTTGTTTGGAATACCTGATTGCATAGGCCCTGCTGGTAAAAAATACACAGGTAAGTGACCAAATGATAAAGCACCAATTAATAGGCCTGGGACAATTTTGTCACATACACCTAAACAAAACACACCATCAAACACGTCATGCGATAACGAAACCGCAGTAGACATAGCAATAACGTCACGAGAAAAAAGCGATAGCTCCATGCCATCACGCCCTTGCGTAACACCATCACACATCGCAGGTACACCGCCAGCAACTTGCGCGGTGGCGTCAAATTTAGTGGCAATGCTTTTAATTAAATCGGGGTATTCTTTGTAAGGCACATGTGCAGATAACATGTCGTTATATGAATTGATAATTGCAAGGTTTGGCACCTCGTCTGCTTTTAAACGCGCTTTGTCATCGCTGCTACACGCAGCCATTACATGAGCAATATTGCCACAGCCTAATCCAGCACGAACTCTTGTTTGTTTTTTTGCGTGCGAAATACGATCTAAATAGGCTTGACGGGTTTGTTTACTGCGCTCAATAACGCGCTCTGTGACTTCTTGAATTCGAGGGTGCAACATAATTTTACTCATCTCTATTCGTTAGAGGATAAAGGCTCAGTAACAATTATAGACTCCACGAAAATAACTGTACTGAGCATCTTTGACTTACCCGTTCAAAGGTACGCTACCAGGGAGCCTCTCACAACAACCCTGACACCGGTGTCAGGGTATTAACTCATGACATTGACACCGGTGTCAACCCTGAGTCATAAAAATAGCCAATTTTTTTAACATGTACAATAAATAAACGTGAATTTTTAGTGAAATACCAGCAAGCAAATAATGAAAATTAAAAGTACAGACAAAAAAAAGCCCGAGTAAGCGTCACTCATACTCGGGCTACTGTGAAAAAAGGGTTTTATTTTACGGCTGCAGTTGACTCTCGCGTGATTAATTTTGCTTCTAAAATCACTTTATATGGTGACTCTTGCGGCTCAATAATATGGGTGATCAATTGCGTAACGGCTTGTTTTGTCATTTCTTCTACAGGTTGCGCTATGGTGGTCAGCCCAGGCCAAATGTGGCGCGCTATTGGTGCATTATCAAACCCAGCGATAGAAATATCATCAGGTACACGTAAGTTACGCTGCGTGGCTAATTTGAGCACTGCCGCTGCCATGTAGTCGTTTGATGCAAATACAGCAGTAGGACGTGGCGATAAATCTAAAATACTACGCGCACTGTCTACTCCTGAATGGTAACTAAAGTTACCCTCTTCAACTAAGCGTTCGTTAAATTCAATGCCATGAGTTGTTAATGCGCGCCTGTAACCTTTAAAACGCTGCTCAGTGGCACTGTGATCTGGGTGACCTTTAATAAACGCTATGGAGGTATGTCCTAGATTTATTAAATGCTCGGTAATTTCAAACGCCCCCTGCTCGTCATTGCTGGTCACAGAAATAGAATCATCATCTAAAATTGCAGAAGCGACTCGAGCATAAGGGATTTTTTTCGACTTTAAAAAATCTACCAACTCGCCAAAATCACAAAATGGCGGGGTTAATACTAAACCGTCAAGGCGTGATGACTGCAATAACTGCTCAATATTGTTAATGAGTGCATCGCCCCTGAGCTCACAAGGATGAATAAGCAAGTTATAGTTGTTCTCTTGGCAGGCAGCCAGTGCGCCTGTTTGCACACGGGTGATATAACTTTTACTAGGGTTATCGTAAATGCAACCAATGATAAAGCTGCGATTTTGTGCAAGGCCGCGTGCAATTGGGTTTGGGGTGTAATCTAGCTCCTTAAATACGGCTAACACTTTTTCGCGTGTAGCTGCACTGACATTAGGCTCATTGTTGAGTACTCGCGATACGGTTTTTTTAGAAACACCTGCATGACTGGCAACGCTGTTTATAGTGACTTTTTTCATCTATTTATTTCCAAACCTATGCAAAGCGATTAATCCTGTTGACTCGTATGTAAACAAGCGGCAGCTCCAATTAATGGTATGTTGTCTTGTGTTACTAACGTCACCGGAATTTGACCTGTGTACTGCGACATAATACCTTTTTGCGAAAAGCGCTCAATAAAACGACTTTCAAGTAAACGAGCTTGCATGCGTGGTAAAATTCCACCGCCAATATAAAGGCCGCCTAAGGCGCCGTAGGCCAATGCTAAATCGCCCGCAACACTGCCAATCCAGTCACAAAATTGATTAAGCGTTGCATCACACACTTCACATTCACCGCTATTGGCTAAGCTGCTAATTTGTGCGGCATCTAAATTTTTTGCCGCCACCCCTTTAACCGCAGCCATGGCTTTATACAAATGAGCAATGCCAGGGCCCGAAAATACCGTTTCTACCGATACATGAGGGTGATCTTTTTTGAGTTCTTGAATAAGTTGAGCGTCGAGTTGATTAACGGCTGCTAAGGAAATATGCCCGCCTTCTGAACTCATCACCGCGCACGAATGTGCGGTTCTCACTAAGCACGCTGCACCAAAACCAGTGCCTGGACCCATTACACCTATATTGGCAGACTCATCCGCTTGACCAGGTTTAACAGTGACATTTTGTGAAGGGTCTAAATACGGTGCTGCGTAGGCAAAAGCAGCAAAGTCATTTATAACGCTTAATTGAGCAAGGTCAAAGTGGTGTTTAAAATCATTAACGCTAAAGTGCCAACCTAAATTAGTTAAATGAACTTGCCCTGCATTTATAGGGCCTGCTACTGCAAGGCATGCGCGTTTAGGGGTTATATGAGACACTGTTGATAAGTAGTACTCGGTAGCACTTTCGAGCGATCCATAGTTAGCACTGGGAAAAGTATGATTATGCTCAATGGTAAATTGATTACTTGATTCGTCGAACCCAGTGATCAACGCAAAACGAGCATTTGTGCCGCCAATATCAGCAACCAGAATAGGATCAAAGTGTGTGCTAGAGTGTAAACCCATAGTGTTATCTCTTTTGTTTAAGTAATGAGTACTTATTATTTTAATGGGGTATCATTGATACTTATTTACTTTGAGCTATCACCTCAAAGCAGCTATCACTGTAAAAAAATGCTACCTTTAATAATAAAGGTAGCTAATACGTTTTGACAACAAAATGATAAAACGCCCTTATTGTGACACCGGTGTCATGAAAAAATCAATAAAAAAATGCCTTTATTGACAAATAAGCTTGAAAAAAATCACTAATAAACGAGAATATCCCCTTATTGTCCTCTTAAGTAAGTAATCGTGATGAAAGGTAAAGCCACCTCGTTTGATATAGCCCACTATGCTGGGGTGTCTCAATCTACAGTTTCCCGTGCTTTACGAAATAGTCCACTGGTAAATGACGAAACACGAAGACGTGTTCACGATATTGCTAAAAAACTTAATTACAAAGTAGACAAAAACGCCAGTAACCTTCGCACTCAACAAAGCAGTACCCTAGCATTGCTGTTGTTTGAAGACCCAACCTCAGATGAATCACAAATCAATCCGTTTTTTTTAGCCATGCTGGGCAGTATTACTCGTGCCTGCGCAAAAGAGGGTTACGATTTACTTGTTTCATTTCAATCAGCCAGCGCTGATTGGCAAGCAGACTACGAAGACAGCCATCGAGCAGATGGAATAATCTTATTAGGCTATGGCGACTACATTGATTTTCAACCAAAATTTAATACCTTGCTTGAACAAAACACTAAATTTGTTTGCTGGGGAGCAAGCGTTGATAACCGCCCTGATTTAACCATAAGTTGCGATAATTATGGCGGTGGTAAACTTGCCGCTGAGCATTTACTGGCGCATAACCGAACTGATTGTGCATTTATTGGCGATGCCTCTGATCACAGCCCTGAGTTTTTTGCCCGTTTTAATGGCTTTAAAGACGAACTCCAGCAAAACGGTGTCACCTTAAATGATCGTAAGATTGCCAACGCAATTTCTACCGAAGAATCTGGCTACCATGCTACTCGCTCTTTAATTGCTAATAATATTACTTTTAATGCACTTTTTGCTGCCAGCGATCTGATTGCCATAGGCGCAATACGCGCGCTAAAAGAAGCCAATATTAACGTGCCAAAAGATGTAGCCGTAATAGGTTTTGATAATATTTCTATTGCAAGTTACATTAACCCGCCGCTGACAACCATAGAGCAAAACACCACTATAGCGGGGCAAATGTTAGTTGAAAACTTACTCAAATTAATTCGTGGTGAGCAAGTACAAAGCACCCTGCTGCCACCGCGTTTAATTGCGCGCGGCTCAAGTTAATACATTCAATAAAACCGCTTTTAAGAAGCAACAAAATTAAAGGCAACAGCGCTCTTTTACCTTAAATTAATTCAGGCTTTATTGCATTTTTACGGTCATTTGTCCTTTTTGCTTTCAATACTAAAGCCGGCGCTCTCGTTACATTAACAGGCTATTCACACCTCGCTATCACATTAGTTTTTTTAATCTGAAAGCAGCTGTTTTTAATGTAATTTTTCACTCGTCAATGCACTATTTTATCTCTACAATCGCACTTTTATTTTTGCTCTTAAAAGTTTAAGTGACTATTTCATGCTACTCACTATTGTTTACATCATCGGAATTACAGCAGAAGCCATGACCGGTGCACTCAGCGCTGGGCGCAGAAACATGGATTGGTTTGGGGTTATGCTAGTAGCCAGTGCCACAGCCATTGGGGGTGGCAGCGTACGCGATATTTTACTTGGCAATTACCCGTTAACGTGGGTTAAACACCCAGAATATTTACTGATCACATGCGTGGCGGGTATTGTAACCACTTGGTTGGCCAAATGGGTGGTTAAATTTAAAGGCATATTCATGCGTCTAGATGCCTTAGGGCTTGCAGCGTTTAGTATAATTGGCTGCCAAGTTGGGCTAAATATGGGTTTGCACTATGGAATTTGTGTTGTCGCAGCTATAGTTACCGGCGTATTTGGTGGATTATTGCGTGATTTAATTTGTCGACAAGCGCCATTAGTACTTCATCATGAACTTTACGCAAGCGTAGCGCTTATTGTTGCTTGTTTATACTTAGCACTGCACCACTACAACATTGATGACAATATCAGCGTAGTTGCAAGTTTAGTAGTAGGCTATTTAATTCGTATGGCGTCGGTACGCTTTAAATGGCGCTTACCGACATTTAACTTATTAGAACCCGCTAACTTAAATAATGAGTAATAACAGCAGCGGTTAATGCCCATCTGCCCTAGCACTTTTAAATAGCCCGAATACTTTTCGGGCTAACAAACTAACCACAAAAAGAACTCCCACAGCAAAACACAGTATGCTCAAGGGCATAAACAAGCTTTCATGTAGAACACCATTATGATCAACATATTGATACACACTGTTTTCTATCAGCATAAAACCTGTGCCAAGCAATAAAAAGCAAACACTCAATGTGGCTGTTTTGTTTGTATAAAAGCGCATAATCTATCCATAACTATTTTATTAAATTGTCGGGATAGCAGTTTGAATGAGCGAATATTAATCTACAGTGACTGAGCAACATTGATTTTTAAAATAAAAGTCACAGTTATTAAACTAAGCTTTTAGACATATAATAAAATCTGTCGTCTTCTTTATCTATGCTGAAACCTGAACGTGTGTAAAGCTTGTGCGCAGGGCTTATTTTAAAAACCCGAAGCCTAAGTTGCATAGCACCTCGGAGCACTGCTAAACGAGCACACTCATTAATTGCTGCTGCACCAATACCCATATTTTGAAACGCAGCATCTACTTGTAAGTCACGTATATAGCAACCCTTATCATCGAAAGCCAAGCGCATTACACCCACTACATCGCCATTTACCACAATATCCCAATTTTCAAGGTTTACTATTTGTTCATATATTTTATGTTGCTGCCAATCAACGCCATACTGCTCATAATATTCACGCATGTTGGTGTAGGTTAACAATGCCGATGCCATCAAATCGGCTGTGGGCTGATAACACATATTCATTATCGTCATTCCTTTGTTTAGCGACCTTTATAAAGGATGCTGCGGCTGATGGTTTTTAAAATACTTATTTACTAATAATGACTGCAACAAGCTAGTACTACTGGATGTAGCCCAGTACAAACCAATTGCAGAAGGAAAATTAACGAGAGTAACCACACAAATAATTGCGGGAATTAGGAACAATAAGGTGCTGGTTTGTTCTGCGCTACCTGGCATCATCATCATAGATAAATATGTAATAGCCCCCACTAATAACGAAATCGCAATATCAGGCTTTGCAATACTGGTAATCCAAGCAAATTTACTATTCAATACAATTTGTTGCAGAGCTTGAAAAGTTCCAAGGCCAAATACCCCTTGGCTTGCCATATTAATCACACTTTTTTTATCAATAAACTTAATGTTGTGCTTTTTATACAGCGCCATAGTTAATTTTGCGATTTCACTGGGCTGGTCTTTATAGTTGCTCTTTATGCTATCTAGCTCAGGTTTTAGTGCGGCAATTGCTTTTTTATTTCTAACCATGTTAACCATAGCAACAAGGTTAATCGGCATTAAAACTAATCGTCCAATAACGGTAAACAAAATAATTGCAACCGCTTGGCTTACGCCCACTTCTTGAGTAAAAAAGGTGATTAATTGCACAATAAAAGCAGTAAATAAATTCCAAATTTCCATTTTAGTTTTCCTTTTAATATTATGTATTAAAAGTAACTACCATGACATATTATGTCAAGATGTTTTTCGATAACTATTTTTCTACTTATGGAGTCTTCAATGGTATTTATACAATAAGACTATTTTTTATAAGTTTGAGAACTGATTGATCAGCCAATCCAGCTCCTAAAGCTTTTTAAACACCTACTGACTGTAAGGTGCAAAGATTTTATTTATCTTCGGTTAGACATTTAAAGTATTTTGATGATGATGTTTTAAGTGTTGTGTTATGACTTGTTAGTTTGAGACTTATAATTTAGTACTTTACATGTCAAATGTTTTACATCGTTGTACGTAGTACAGAAATTAAATTGGTGAGTTATGCTATGTATCTAACCTTCGACCTCCCAAAGTAATAAGTAAATCAACTCTGTGAGTTAACATTAAAATCTAAGCTTTTCGACTAGCTCTGTAAAGTTGTATATATTGATTTATAGCTTGATCTAAAATCAAGTGCCTATCAAACAAAATGAGGGCTACTTAATGAATCGCCCCGTGTTTGCCAGAGACTCAATAACTTGAGAAACTGGAACTATGAAAAAATCAAATCGCTATACATCAGAATTTCGTGAACGTGCAATTAGGCTTGTTACCACACAACAGCATGAATA